>DASWRZ010000020.1:0-36499 GCA_036402935.1 Actinoplanes sp. | reverse complement strand
TGGCTGTCACCGCGTTTCGGGTGGGGCGTCGGGCAGTCCGGCATCGAGTCGCCATGAGCGAGGGGTCGAACGGGCCCGAGTCCAGAGCGCTGGTCAACATGGTGATTCCGGCGGCGAACGCTGCCACCAACTCCTCGGTGTCTGCCACTGGCCAATGGCTTTGGCGGACCTGGTGGATGTTGTGGTCCTTCGCGCACCAACACGCGACCTCCACCGCGGCATTCACGGAGAGGTCCGGGTGGCACGCAACGTCCATGGTCAGCTCGAGCGAGTCGAAGCTCTGGTCGAACAGTGTGATCCTCGTGTCGAAAATCAGCGCGTAGCCGTGCCCGGTTGGCATGGCCGGATGCGTGTTGTGCTCGGGATACCAGTGCCACTGAATGCGTTCGGCGGCCGCCGACGTTGGCGGCCCAAGCCGGTGTTCCGGCCTGACGCCGGGGTTCTCAGTGATGTCCGCCGCCCCCGCCGTCGAAGCCGCCGTGGTGCCCGCCCCAGCTGCCGCCGTCGTGGTGGTGATTGTGGTGGTGCGGGCCCGGCTGCGCGCCGTCGCCGGGGGTGCCGCCGTCCAGGAAACCGCCGCCGCGGCGGGTGGAGCCTCCTCGCACCCTGGTGAGCACGATCAGGCCGATGAAGATCAGGAGCACTACGGCGATAATGACCATGGCTTCATCGTGACCCTCGCCGGCAAGTATGCAAGTGCTGCCGTCGCTGCGACGGCCACGGTTCGCCGATGACCGGAGGGCGGACCAGAGGACCGCTGTCCGCAGCCGTCGATCCGTACCCGATCGGGCTATGTCGGCAAGCTCTGTGATGCCGTCCGGCAGCGCGATTTCGTTCACCGGTGGGCCAACATCGAAGCCGAACGTGTCCCCTGGATCTCCAGCAGAGCCCGCCGGTTCATGCCGAGTCCACCACCGCGAGCCGCTTCGGCCGTGCCGGCCGCTGGGGACAGCCCTACCCTCGTCGTCCACCGGCCGGTGGACGACAGGTACGACCGGACGATGCTGTCGGCGGCAACCGTCGTTCCGTAACGCTCTTGGCATGATTGATTTGCCGGTACGTGCCGCGCGCTGGAGCGCACGCCATCCGTGGCGTGCCGTCGTTTCGTGGCTGGTGTTCGTGGTGCTGTGCCTCGGCATCGGCATTGCGGTCGGTACGCACAACGCCGCCACGGAGGACTATCGGGTCGGTGAGGCGGGACGCGCCGAGGCGATGGCCGCTGAGGGCGGCCTCCAGCGTCAGCCCGAGGAACAGGTGCTGATCGCCCGGCGCGACGGCGCACCGGCCGGCGCGGCTGGGCAGGCGGCAGCCGACGAGGTCAAGGCGCGAATGGAGCGGCTGGCCGAGGTGGATCGGGTGGCCGCGCCCGTACGGTCGGCCGACGGCGCCTCGATCATGGTCAGAGTCACCATGCGTGGGCCGGAGCTCAGCGCGCGGGAGCACGTGGATCCGCTTGTCGCGCAGACCACGGCGGTGCAGGCCGGCCATCCGCAGCTGCGGGTGGAGGAGACCGGCGCGCCGTCCATCGGCAAGGGCGCCAACGCTCAGCGCGGCGCGGACCTGGCCCGCTCGGAGGCGATCACCCTGCCCGTGACCCTCGTGGTCCTGCTCCTCGTGTTCGGGTCGGCGATCGCCGCAACGATCCCGCTGCTGCTCGCGCTCTCCTCGATCGCGGCGGCGATGGGCCTGTCGATGCTCGCGTCGCACCTGTTCCCGGACGCTGGGGTCGGCGCCAACGTGATCATCCTGATCGGCATGGCGGTCGGCGTCGACTATTCGCTGTTCTACCTGAAACGGGAGCGGGAGGAGCGCGCCAGATCCGGCGGCCGGCTCGACTCGCAGGCGCTCGTGGAACTGTCCGCGGCGACATCGGGACGGGCCGTCGCCGGCTCGGGGATGGCGGTCGCCGTCTGCGGTGCGACGCTGTACCTGGCCTCCGACGTCATCTTCGCCTCCCTTGCCACGGCGACCATCGTGGTCACGCTCGTGGCGGTGGCGAGCTCGCTGACCGTCCTGCCCGCTCTGCTCGTCCTCGTCGGACGCCGGGGGGAGCGGCGATCCGGCCGCCGGAACGCAGCCTCCAAGCCCGGTCGTCTGTGGGAGGCGCTGATGCGGCCCGCGAACCGTCATCCGGCGATCACCCTCACGTTGTCCGTCCTCGCGCTTCTCGCACTGGCCGCGCCGACGGCCGGGCTGAAGCTCACCGAGATCAGCCTGGAGACGTACTCGCGGGACATTCCGGCCATGGTCGTCCGCGACCGGCTCGTCACGGCGTTCCCGGAGATGCGGGACACGCACCTCGTCGTTGTCCGGTCGGACGCCGCGGAGGCCGAGCGGGTGCGTGCCGCCCTCGCCGACGTGGCCCGCCGCGCCAAAGACGACCCGCTGTTCACCGGTACGCCTCAGACGCGCACCTCTGCTGACGGCAGGATCAGCACGCTCACGCTGAGTGTCGCCTACCGCAACGACTCGCCGCAGGCGCTGGCCTCGCTCGCCCATCTGCGCAACGACTACGTACCGGCGTCACTGCACGACGTGACCGGCGCCGAGTGGGCGGTCTCCGGCGACGTGGCCCGCTACACCGACTACCCGGCGCACCAGCGTGAGCGGCTCCCCCTCGTGATCGGAGCCCTGCTGCTGGCCACGTTCGTCATGACGGTGCTCATCTTCCGGTCGGTGGTACTCGCCTTGCTCGGCGTCGCGCTGAACCTGCTGTCCACCGCCGCGGCGGTCGGCGTCCTCGTGCTCGTCTTCCAGGGGACCTGGGCGCAAGGGCTGCTCGACTTCACCTCCACCGGGTCGATCGGGTCACGCGTCCCGCTGTTCCTGATCGTGATTCTCTTCGGACTCGCCATGGACTACCAGGTCTTCGTGGTGAGCCGGATCCGCGAGGCGGCGCAGGAGGGGAGGTCCGCGCGGCGGGCCGTCCTGGACGGCATGACCGGCTCCGCGAGCGTGGTGACGAGCGCCGCCTTCGTGATGGTGACCGTGTTCGTCAGCTTCATCTTCGTGGACCTGATCGAGTTGAAGCAGATGGGTGTCGTGCTGGCGGCCGGCGTCCTGCTGGACGCGTTCGTCGTGCGCGTCCTTGTGCTACCGGCCGCGCTGCGCCTGCTGGGCGGGCTGGCCTGGTGGCCGTCACGGATCGGGGCGCGCGACGGCAAGGCCGGCGCCGACCACGACGAAGTACCCTCCGACCGGGTCGCCGAAGTACGTTGAGCGGCATGACGCTGTCGCCGACGGCCGGAGCCGACGCCGTGACGGGTCCGTTCTGGGAGCGGACCCTCCGGCGCTGGAACGCAGTCTGCTGGGTGTTGTACGGACTGCAGACCGCTGTGATCGTGGTCCTCGATCCGTCCGGTGAGCGCAAGACCTGGTCGCTCGTGCTGCTGGGCGTTCTCGCCGCCTGCTACGCGGCCGTGACGGCGTTCCCCGGCCACCGGTTGCTGCGCCCGCAGGCGTACCTGTGGGTGCTCGTGCTCTCGCTCAGCGGCCTGGCCTACCTCCGTGACGGGTACGCGGCCCTGTACATCATCACACTGCCGCACTTCTGGGCCCTGGCGAAGTCGTGGCGTGCGTCGATCGGCTTCAGCGCGCTCGGCGCGGCCGGCACGCTCGCCGGCAGCATACTGCGGGTCGGCTGGAGCGCCGACTTCGTCGCGTCCACCGTGATTGCCACGCTCATCGTGTACGCGGCCAGCGTGCTGCTCGGCAGCTGGGTGCACACGGTGGTGGACGAGAGTCACGAACGGGCCCGGCTGATCGCCGAGCTGGAGCACACGCAGACCCAGCTCTCGCTGGCGCACCAGAGCCAGGGAGCGGCCGACGAACGAGGGCGGATGGCGCGCGAGATCCATGACACCCTCGCCCAGGGCTTCGCCTCCATCGTCGTCCTCGCCGAGGCCGCCCGGTCCGGACTCGATCCGGCGCACCGCAGCACCCAGCAGCTGCGCTCGATCGAGGCGACGGCGCGAGAAAACCTTGCCGAAGCGCGCGAGCTCGTCGGCTCGGCACGCGAGCACGAGCGGCCGCCGGCCGGCTCGGTGGCACGGACGCTGCGACGAACCCTCGACCGCTTCACCGAGGACACGGGGCTCCATGTCGTCGCCGAACTCGGCGACGTGGACTGTGACCAGCAGGCCCGGATCGCCCTGCTGCGCTGCACCCAGGAGTCGCTGGCCAACATCCGCAAACACGCGCGGGCGTCCACTGTGGGCATCACCCTGACGCGGCACGACGACGAGGTGGAGTTGGAAATCACCGACGACGGCATCGGTTTCGCCGTGCAGCAGTCACCCGGGTTCGGCCTCGACGGGATGCGCAAACGCCTCGCCGAACTGGGCGGCCAGCTGACCGTCACGAGTTCGCCCGGCGACGGGACCCGGATCCTGGCGATGATCCCGCTGCCGAGCGGGGCGCCGCGATGACCCGGTTGATCGTGGTCGACGACCACGCCGTGATGCGCGCGGGGGTCATCGCCCTGCTGGCCGGCGAGCGCACCATCGAGATCGTCGGCGAGGCCGGTGACGGCCGGACGGCACTCGCGCTCGTCGAGCAGCACAATCCGGACGTCGCACTGGTCGACCTGCGCATGCCGGGCCTCGACGGCGTCGCGACGACCACCGAGATCGTCACCCGGCATCCGCGTACCCGCGTGCTGATCCTCACCACGTACGACACCGACGACGACATCGAACGCGGCGTCGAGGCGGGCGCGATCGGCTATCTGCTCAAGGACACCACGCGCGAGCAGCTGGTAGACGCCATCCACGCGGCGGCGCGCGGCGAGACGGTGCTCGCGCCACGGGTCGCGGAGAAGCTGATCGCCAGGCTGCGCCGGCCCGCCCAGGCGCCGCTGACTCCCCGCGAGGTCGACGTGCTCAACGCGGTGGCCGACGGGCTCACCAACGCCGAGATCGGCAGCCGGCTCGTCATCGCGGAGGCGACGGTGAAGACCCACCTGCTGCGACTGTTCGCCAAACTCGACGTGAACGACCGCACCCACGCCGTCGTGGTCGCCATCGACCGGGGACTGCTACGCCGGCCCTGAACGCCACTGTCCGCTGTGGATTCGGTCCTCGATGTTCTCGCACCACGGCATGCTGCTTTGGGCTGGTGGCCGAGCCGAGATTGTCGCAGCGTTCAGCGTCGAAGCTCGGGCGAGCACGGATCGGCTCGAGGCGCGTTGGGACGTCGGGCCGCGCGACTGGCGCTGCCTCGGCCGGGGCTGCAGCACCGTTGCATGAACGAGTGTCTCCGGCTTAGCCTCGCCGTCATTGAAGAGGACCGGCTCAACCCCGCGTACACGTTCGAGAGGTTCGTCGTCTCCTCATCCAACCGTTTCGCGCACGCCGCGTCTGTCGCCGTAGCCGAGTCGCCGGCGGGGGCCTACAACCCGCTGTTCATCTACGGCGGCTCCGGGCTGGGCAAGACACACCTGCTGCATGCCATCGGGCAGTACGCCAGAATGGGGGACAACGCGCGGCTTGTCCGATACGTGTCGACCCAACAGTTCACCAATGACCTCCACCATTCATCGCTGCCTGACGAGACCCACGCCTTCCAGCGCCGCTATCGCGAGGTCGACATCCTGCTGATCGACGACATCCACGTTCTGGAGAACAGCGATCGGGCCCAGGACGAGTTCTTCCACACCTTCAACGCCCTGCACAACGCCAACAAGCAGATCGTCATCAGTTCCGACCGCTCACCGCGGCAACTGTTCACTGTGGATGACCGCCTGCGGGCCCGTTTCGAGTGGGGCTTGATCGCGGACATCCAACCGCCGGATCTGGGCACCCGGGTCACGGTCCGGCGGACGAATTGAGGCGTCCACCAAACCGAACACGTCGCCGCTCGCGTCGAACCCGATAACGTCAGGTGCCCTGATCTACCGCGAAGAGTGCGCAGCCGGCTTCAAGGCTGCGAGCGGCGTCCGGGTGAGGGGCCGCGTCGAAGGTCCGGCCGAGCATCGCGCACGCCAGCACCACCAGCGCCAGGCTCCGTGAGCTGACGCGCCGGCCGTACGGCGCATGGGCACCCCTCGCAGCGGTCAGGTCGGCGGTTCTCCCGACTCTGGCGCGGGTGTCCCCGGGCGCGGTAGTGCGAAACGCACACCCCGGGCGTGCGAAATGACCAGGGAACGGGTGTGGCACGGCACTGCCCCAGCGCGGAGCGCCGATGAGACGGTGTCCCCGTACCCACATTCCCGCTAAAGAGGAACCGCCATGCCGACCGAAGCCGCGGCTACCCGGCCTCGCCGGAGCGGATTTCAGCCAATCGCGGCGAGGATGGCCGGCCGATGGGGTGCCACCCAATCCAGGCGGCTGGCTGAGCACCGCCGCCAACCGCAAGCCATCGACCGGATCCGGCGCGAGAACAAGACAGAGGAGAGATGGGGTCATGCGAGACGTCATTCTGTACATGTCGATGTCAGTGGACGGGTTCGTTGACAGCGACCGTGAGCACCCCGGCGTCGCGATCGGAGAGGGCGCCGAGCTCAAGCAGTGGAAGCTCGACCGCATCAGCAAGGCCGGGGCCCACCTCATGGGGCGCGTGACTTACCAGCAGATGTCGTCGTACTGGCCGCAGTCAGACGACCCGTACGCGTCCCCGATGAACGACATCCCAAAGGTCGTGTTCTCCCAGACGCTCAGCGACGCCGAGGCGACCTGGCCGGTCACCCAGATCGCGCGTGGCGCCCTCGCGACCGAGATCGCCGCGATCAAGGCCGAGCCGGGCCCGGACGTGATCGTGTGGGGCGGCGGACGGTTCGCCGGCGCTCTGGCCGCGGCGGACCTGATCGACGAGTACCGCCTCCTGGTTCAACCGCTGGTCCTGGGACAAGGACGGGCTCTGTTCGACCAGCTGCCGGACTCGCGGCATATGAACCTCATCGAGGCCCTGTCGTTCCCCAACGGCGTCGTCTCGCACATCTACCGGCCGCAGCACACCTGAGGAGGAAGGCACCATGGGCACGGTGGTGGCGCAAGCGATCATGTCGCTCGACGGGTACGTCGCCAAGCCGGACAACACCATCGGCCGGTCGTTCGATCGGCTGCAAAACGGCGAGTTCGAGATCCCGACTCCCGTCGGCGACTTCGCCGTCCGCCAGGTCGCAGCATGATCGACGCGCGCAATGGAGGTACTGGGATGAGAACGTTGCACGTCGGATTGCGGGTCACCGATCTCAGGCAGTCGCTGGCGTTCTACACGGCCGCCGACTGGCCAGAGGAAAGGGATTGAGGATGGGTAGGACGCCACTGCGGCTTTACATGTCCATGTCGGTCGACGGGTACATCACCGGGCCGGACGACCGGCCGGGCCAGGAACTCGGCCGCGACGGCGGGGGCTGTTCAACTGGCTCGACGACCGGATGTCCGAGGGGATCAACGGGCAGGTGTACGCCGAGGCCACGTCGACCGGCGCCGTGATATCCGGACGCCGCACGTTCGAGCTGGCCAAGCGATGGCACGGCGACCACCACGACGGAGTGCCGATCCACGTGCTCACACACAACATCGACCCGGCCGACGAGCCACCGGGCACAGCGAAGTACTACACCGACGTCAACGCGTGTGCCACCGAGGCCCGGGAAGCAGCGGGAGATCGAGCCGTGCTGGTCCACGGCGCGAGTGCGGCACAGGCGTTGCTGGCCGCCGGCCAGCTCGACGAACTCGAACTGCACCTCGTCCCCGTACTGCTGGGTGACGGACGCCGGCTGTTCGAGCCGACCGGACTCGGCCACATCGAACTGGAGCCCGTACGCCGGCTCGAAGGCCGCAACGCCACACATCTGCGTTACCGCATAGTCCATCGAGAAGGGAAACAACCATGACTGCCGCACCGCTGACAATCGACGCTCTCGACCTCAGGGTTCCCGTGGGCACCTGGACCATCGATCCGGCGCATAGTTCCATCGGGTTCTCGGTTCGCCACCTGATGGGCAAGGTCCGCGGAACCTTCGAGGAATTCACCGGTCACGTAACGACCGCCGAAGCGCCAACCGACTGCTCCGCCACCGCGACGATCGCCATGAGCTCGGTAAACACCGCAAACCGCATGCGCGACGACGATCTGCGGTCAGCCAACTTCTTCGACGTCGTTCAGTATCCTGACCTCACCTTCGAAAGCACCGGCCTCGCCGTGAACGGCGGACTGCTTGTACTGCCGGGAAAGCTGACGATCCGGAGCATCACCCGCGACGTCGCCATGGAAGTCGAGTTCCTCGGCCTCGATGAGACCGGATTGCAGGGCGAGCAAAGGATCGGGATCTCGGCAACCACGACGATCCGGCGATCGGACTACGGCGTTGGCGCCAGTGCCGGCGAAGGTCAGAAGATCGTCGTCGGCGACAAGATCACCATTCAGCTGGACATCCAGGCCATGCTCGAATCCTGAGCCTGACAACGCGGTCGCTCGCCACCGCGACTGTTCTCCGGTTGCGGATGGGCGCTCAGCCGTTCTCTCACACGCGCTATTCGGCTGGACAGCGGTTCCGTCAATCAGTGAATGCGGTCATGCGGATCGACACGAGAACGCCGGGCAACTCGACGCCGAGCTTGGCGACGTAGCGCGTCGGCGGCGCGCTGGGGAACCAGGTCGCGTACTCCTCGTTCATGCCGGCGAAATCGGCCGGGTTGGTCAGGAGCACGCCCACCTCAACAATGTCCTCCCACGCCGCGCCCGCGGCCTGTAGGACGGCGCGACAGTTGGCGAGCGCCTGTCGTGTCTGTTCATGGATCGTCGGTCCGGCCATGCCCCCAGTGGTCACGTCGATGCCGACCAGGCCCGAGACGTAGACCAGGCCGCCGGCTTTCACCGCCTGGCTGTACAACGGTGAGCTTGGCGCGTCGGCTGTGCTGACGATCTCTCGCATGCCGCCAAGCTAGCCCCCGCTCACGACGTCTGCGTTCGGCCAGACGGCTCGGATTCTGAGGCGACCGACGGCCCGGGGTGCAATGATCTGCCGCGATCTGCGTACCGGCGCCACCCTGCGTCCAGCGAGCGCCGATCCGGTGCTGGCGTCGAGTGCCGCCGAAGGCGACGATGCTTGTGGGGTCGTACGACCACCGATGATGGCAGGATCGGTGGCTGTGAAGTCCCAACGTTTCGTCGTCGCGGTTGTTGCCGGGCCAGGCGGCAAACTGCTGGTGCCGGTCCCGTTCAACCCCGACTCGGTCTGGGGCACCAAACAGCGCCACCACGTTGCCGGCACCGTTGACGGCGTCCGGGTGCGGGCAGTCCTGGAACCGGCTGGCGACGGCTTCGGGTTCACCCTCGGCCCGAAATCACCGGGCGCCCGTGGAGTCGTCGTTGGTACCGCGGTCACGGTGGAGCTGGCACCGGAAGGGCCACAACGTGACGACCTCGCCGAGGATGTCGCCGAGGCCCTGGCGGCCGAGCCGGATGCCGGCGCGTTTTTCGACTCGCTCGCGCAGTTCTACCGCCGGGCGTACCTGCGCTGGATCGACTCAACAAAGCGTCAGCCTGAAAAGCGCGCCGGACGCATCGCGGAGATGGTGGAACTACTCAAAGCCGGGACCAAGGCCCGCCCGTAACGCCGTGATTCCCCACCGGCCGAGCGCGGAAGTGGTTGGACGGAAATGATTGAGACCGGGTCCACTGCCACGCCGCCGTCATCGGTTACCAGTCCGCAAGTCAGTCACTGTCCGTTCCCTGTCGGGTCGCGATCGTCGTCTACGACGGTGTGACCGTGCTGGACCTCGCCGGTCCGGGGGAGTGCTGAAGTGGCGAAACGGGTTCGGCGCCGGTGCTGTGATTGCCGATGCGGACTGAAACCGCTGTGCGCTGCTCGAGGCTAGCGTCGGGTGGGACCGTAGGTGATCACGGCCATGGCGCGATCCACCGATATCGCGACCTCCCGGAATTCGCCGTCCATCGCGGGCCGGCCGAGCCGGCCGAGCCGCTCCTCGACGCGGGACCGGTGGATGTCGCCGACGAGAACGGCGTCCAGGCCGGTTACGGTCATCAGTGCGGCGAGCATCGCGCTCTGCCGGTCGGGAGTGACATCCTGGTCGATCATGAGGCGCATCATCCGGGTCATCGGCTCGCTCGCCCGGCCCTGATCGGCGACCAGGTACCTGACTACCCGTGTGAACAGCCGCCGGCTTGTCTCGGGCCGGATCACCTGTTGGTCGGCCAGCCGCTGGCTGACCCAGAGCGGGCTGTCCCGGCGGAGCCGGCCGACCAGGTCGAACAGATCGCAGGAGTGGGACGGGTTGTCCAGCGCGGCCGCGGCCGCGCGGTACGCCGGCTCGCCGTATTCGCTGGTGGACAATCGCCGGGCGGTGCCGTTCGCGACGGACAACTCGCCGAGGAGCATCAACTCCCCGACGACGGCGCCCGCAAGCCCGGCCCCGATGACTGCCCGGTTCAGTACGGGTTGGCCGCCACTATTGTGTGACATGAGGAAGTATTCGTCGGCGAGGCGGAAGCTGATCGACGGAGTCTGGCGGGCGGCCGCGGACGTGTCGGAGGCGACGTCGAAGTTGTCGACGAGCCGGATCAGCTCCTGGGTGACTCCGGTGTCTCCGTGAAAAACGGTGAGCATACGGGCCAGGATGGCGAGCGTCCCCGGGCGGTCCAGGCAGGCCCGCACAATCGACCAGACGTCGTGGCGCGCCTCGGCGTAGCGGTCGAGGTGAAGCGGCCGGCCGATCTTCGCCTCCAGCTCCTGAACGTAGAAGCTGCGCAGATCGCCGTCCCTCATGCCAGGCAGCTCGAGCAGCGCGTCAATGAGCTTCTGCTGCTCCTCGAAGCCCAGGTCGCGCCAGGGACTGGGCTGATCGGCACCGACCGGGACGCTGGCCCGGACCGGCCCGTACGCCGTCGTCGGCATCCGGGGCGGGCGCAGGCGCGCGGAGACCCGGACCGTACGCGTGGCGCCGGTCTCCTCGTTGCGGATCTCGATGTTGGCGCGGGTCTCCTCGGCGGTCGGGCGGAGGGTGATCTCGAGCCGGTCCGGGAAGCGCCCGAGCCCGACCCACTTCGCCGAGGTCCGAGCGCGCCACTGGGCCGGGTAGCCGGCCAAGGTTCGCGCCGACACGTAGATGACCTCGACGGGCAGAAGCTCGCCGGGTTCGACTTCGCCGATCTCGAGGAGCGTCTCCGAGACGGTCAGGGTCGAGGCGGACCCGCTGACGTCGTGACGGTCATCGCCCTCGGAATCGGCGTGCGGCGCGGTCAGACCACGGGCGAGCTGAACGTCTGCCTGGTCCTCGTCGAAAGAGAACACGACCGACCCGGTGGGGTCCTGCAGCCGCAATTGCACGTAGCGACAGAGGTCTTCGAACGTCACCCGGGCGGCGCCCGGTCGTGCCGCGTCCCCTCGCAGGCCGCGGACCAGATAGCTGGTGAACAGGCTGAGCCCCGTCTCCTGCGGCTCGTCCTGGATCCGTTCGCCGTTCGACATGCCGATCAGCACCAGCCGCCGCTTGCCGGCCGCTTGAGCCGCGAAGTGTTCGCTGCTTCCGGTCCCGGAGTACTTGCCGTCCAGGACGATGACGACGGCGGAGGCGGCACAGTCGTCGACGAGCTGGATGACTGCCTCGAGCGGCACCGTCGTACTCCGCTTGCGCTCCACCGTGGTGTTGTTACCGCAAAGCAGTAGGGCGCCGTCCTCGTCGGTGAGGAGGTGGCCGCTGTAGTAGAAGAACAGGATCTCGTCATCGGCGGCGGCCTGGAAGAACGACTCCGCCGCGTACAGGATTTCGTGCGAGGCGCGCTCCGGCAACGTGCGGACGTCGCGCCAGGCGAACATGCCGAGCTCCTGGTCGCTCAGGGCGGCCGCCATCCGGGAGATGTCGTTGAGCGGGCCCTTGAGGTCCGGAAGGTTCTGGCTTTCGGCGCCGTACTGCCAGTTGCCGGCCAGGAGGGCGCGGTAACGCTGGACCGTCATCTTGTCCGTTCCTCACATTTCTCGTCCGGTAAGCCCAGTCATCGCAGCGCCGTGGCCATCGGGCCCAATCCGATCGAGTTGTAGGCGAGTGGCCTGGTGTATCTGATGATCAAGCCCCAGGTGAACCCGGCCAGCGCGACGAGCAGGTACGAGAACGGGAAGGCCCGCGCCGCTGCGCTGTCCGGCGCTACGCCGAGGATCGTGGCGTAGTCGATCGAGGCCCGCCAGAGCAGCCCCAACAGGGCCAGCACGGCCAGGGCGGGTGCCACGAGGGACGCCCAGACGCCCGGGGCGCTGCGGTGGCGGGGCGAGAATGCGCGGTCCGGACGGTGTGCGAGATCGTTGCGCTTGTGCAGCGAGAATCCGATGACGGCGGCGCTCGTGGCGCACAGCAGAATGAGGACTCCGAACCCGCCCGCTGTGCCGAGCCAGAAGAACAGGTTGACCATCGGGTCGAGCCGGCTGACCGCGTAGCCGACGATGACCGACAGGCCGATGACGCTCTGCACGATCGAAGCCACCTGGGGCGCCGAGGTCCGCGGGTTGACGTAACCCATGGCGGCCGGCAGGACGCGTTCCCGGCCGAGCGCGAACATGTACCGCGCGACGGCATTGTGGAAGCTCAGCATGGCCGCGAACAAGCTGGTGAAGAACAGCACCTCGGCGATCGACGCGACCGTTTCACCGCCGAGCCGGAAGAACGCGGCCGGTCCCTGGTCGCCCGCCGCGGATCGCACGCCGTCGACCCCGTAGAAGACGGTCATCGCCCAGCTGGCACCGGCGTATATCACGCCGATGACACCGACCGACACGAACGTGGCGGTGTTGACCGTACGGCGTGGGTCCCGCAGTTCCTCGGAGAACACCGCCGACTGCTCGAATCCGGTGAACGCCAGCACCGCGATCACCAGAAGCGCCCCGGAACCGGAGACCGCCAGGCTGGACGGCATCAACGGCTGTAGGGCGACGTGGCCGCCGGCCGGGTGGGCCAGGCCCGCGACGGTGATGGCGGCGACCGTGATCAATTCGACCACGAGCAGCACCGCGAGCAGACGGCCGTTGAGGTCGATCGCCAGGTTGCCGAAGACCGTGGTGATCGACCAGGCCACCAGGGCGTACACCCACCACGCGACATGCCAGCCGAGTCGCTCGGCCAGGTAACTCGCCACCGAGGCGCCGAGGGCACCGTAGAGGGCGACCTGGAGTGCGTTGTAGGCGGCGACGGCGACGAAGGCCGCGCCGACACCCATCGGGCGGCCCAGCCCGCGGGCCACGAACGAGTAGAAGGCGCCGGCGTTGACGATCTGCCGGGCCATGGCGACGTAGCCGACGGAGAACACGACGAGGACGATGGCCACGACGATCATCGCCGCCGGCACGCCGGTCATTCCGGTGACCGCGTACGTGGTGGGAAGTACGCCGGCGCAGACCGTCAGCGGAGCGACCGCGCTCAGCGTGAAGAAGAGCACGGCCAGGACCCCGAGCCGATCTTCCGCGAGTGCACGTCGGCCACCGTTCGCAGTTTTGGTCTTCATTCTTCCTCAACGACTTCTGATGGCTTGCCGGACAGCGATCGACACAATGCATCCTGCGGCACAAGACGTCCGGTCGACCGGTGGCGCGGATAGGCGGCGGAGGGTATCGGGATCGAAACCAGCGGAGGATATCCCGTCCAAATCGGATTGCGCGACTACGCACTTGCGCCATTCCGTGGGCGACTGATACCCGAGGTTTGTCCGAATTGGTGGCTCGATTCCTATTGCGCAGGCGACGTCATCTCCCGGAAATAGATCATCCGTCGCTCGTGCGATTCTGATCTTGTGGATTCATGCATCCTGCATTTCCTGCCGACTTCGGAATGGTCGTTATGGCCGACGCTAAGCGTCCGGCGCGGGCCACTACCCACATCCGGTATGGTCAATGCCAATGACGAGGCGATCAGCCGGCGACCGAAGAGGGACCCCATGGTGAACGGCTGGCCGGCTTCGAGGGACGCCGCGGGTATCGCCCAGGCTGCCCACCCCGGTCACGCGTCCGTGACCCGGGTCTGGCGTCGCATCCGGGTCACCGGCGACGTTGTCGAGGGGCAAGGGTTGATGTCCTTGCACCGGCCGGCCCTCGGCGGCGAGGCCGGGCTGATCTGGCAGCATCTCGACCGGGCGGACGAAACCGGGGTGCGCTCCTTCCTCTCGATCTCCGGCTTCGCGTACGGCGAGGAACTGCTCGACGCGGCCCTGATCGGACCGCGCCGGGCCCGGACCGTCCAGCACGGCGACGCCACGTCGTTCGCGTTCCTGGCCGCACGCTGGGACCCGGACGGTGATCGCGGCGCCGGTCGCGACCAGGTGACGACCGAGCCGATGGCCATCGTGATCGCCGATGACTACCTGCTGACGGTGGGCCGGGCCGACGCCATCGACTTCGGCGCGGTGCTGCGTCGGGTCCGCGGTCTGACGGCGGAGCGCCGAGATCGCCCGCCTACGGTGCCGTCGCTCCGCGTCATCCTGTTGCTCGGTCTGCTGGAGTCGGCGGTCGAGGATTTCGCGAACTGCGTCGACGAGTTGGTCGCGACCCTGAATCGCATCGAGGAAACGGTCTTCGCCCATCCGGCGGACAGCTTGCTCGGATCCCGCGCGATATACCAGTACAAGCGGGAGCTGATGACGCTGAAGCGGGCCGTCATCCCGCTCCGGCAACCGCTGGCCACAATGCTCGGTCAGCAATCGGCCGCGGTGGACGACGATGTCCGCAGACACGTGAACCTCGTCGAGAACAACTTGACGCAGATCGTCGAACGGACCATGTACTGCGACGACGCGATCAATTCGATGCTGCAGGCCAACCTGGCCCAGATCGACGTCGCGCAAAACTCCGACATGCGCCGGATAGCGGCGGTCGGCGCCATCCTGGCCGTCTGGGGAATCATCGCCGGCGTCTACCAGATGACCGAGGATTTCGGGAACCTGCACCGGGCCCACGGCATCGAGCTGTTCTGGTGGACGGTCGCGGGGGCGGCAGCCTTGTCGGTCCTTCTCTGCGTGCTGTTCCGCCGGATCCGCTGGCTCTGAGCCCCGAGGCACCGACCTGAGTGCGCGTTTTCATCGGGCCGGCTGGACGAGCTCGAGCAGGTTGCCCTCCGGAAAGGGTGGAGGTTCGCTGTCGCCACCGTCGTCCCGACGCGGCGGTTGACGCCGCGCATACTGCGGCTTGACGCAACCCGAGTTCGTGACGGGCGGCCTCATCCGGCCGAATCGGTCGTCGGCGCTCCGCGTGTCATGCAAGCGCCGGCGATCGGACGGGGTTGTCGTTCACTGTCCGAGAGGGCGGTAGCGGAGGTGTAGGACGCCGTTTCGGAATCGGCGCTCGTCGAGGAGCTCGAGGTCGGTGCGCATGCCGGTCGGCAGCCCTGGTTTGCCGCCGCCGACGATGATGGGCCAGACGAACAGCTGACACTCGTCGACCAGGCCGGCCTGGAAAGCCTGCGTCGCGAGGTTCGCACCTCCTACGGTGAGATCGGAGCTGGCTGTGGCCTTCAGTTGGTTTACCGCGGCGGGGTCGAAACGGCGTTCGAGTCGGGTGTCGGCAGTCGACGCTGCGGGAAGGGTCGTGGAGTAGACGACTTTGCTCGCCGCCTGCCAGGCGCTCGCGAAGTCGGCCGTGAGGTCGGACTGCGCGGCCAGGGCGGCGTCGGTCTCCCAGACGGCCATCATTTCGTACAGTCGCCGCCCGTAGAGCAACGTGCCTACTGACCGCAGGAGGTCAGTGGTGAACGCGAACACCTCGTCGTCGCGGGGGAACCAGTCGAAGGCGCCGCGTTCGTCCTCGATGTAGCCGTCAAGCGACACGTTGGTCAGGTAGATCAGCTTCGCCATGCCTCGTCCTCTCGATGATCAGCCGGCCATCGGAAGCTCCCTTCACTTAACCACCGTGTTAAGCGTATTGAGACGCGAGCGATGTTGTCAACGGATGGGTCGCCGGGCCGGCTCGATCCTGCCACCAGCGCTGGACGGCGCCTGGTTGCGGCCGCGGTTGCTTGGGCCGAGAACCGGCGCCCGTCAATCGATCTCCGTCCCGTCGGCCTCGGGGACGGCCGTACGCTGATGTCATGGACCCTGGCGAACCGGCCACCGTCACTCTGGTCACCGTCGAGAGTCTGCAGGGGTATGTTCCGGATCGGTATCTCGGTGTCGTGCAGGCCCTGGGGGCCACCGCCGCCGAGGCGACCAAGGCCCTCGAGGTGCGTGTGCTGGCTCGCGCGAGCCGGGCGCACACCGAGGCCGTGCGCCGCCGTACCGCGGCCGACGGCATCTATGTGGTGCTGGGCCTGCGCATCACGGCCGGCATCAACGCCAGCGGCCAGCCGGTGTGGGCGGCGTACGGCGCGCTCGTTCGCGGCCACCGTGCCACCGGTGATTAGTGCCAGCGTTCGCGGACGCCGCCGATGAGCCGATCACCATCCGAAGTGGATCACGGGAAGTGAATCAAGCCGGACGGACATGGGTTGGCGCCTTGTGTACGCGGGCCGCTCAGTATTGACTGGCGACTATGCGACAAAATCGCCTTTCCGCGGGGGCCGTCGTCTTTCTGCTCGCCGCGTCCCTCGCCGCGGCGTGCAGCAGCGCGAAGTCGACGGCGGCCGGTGGGCTGGAGAAGTCCACCGTCACCGTGGCTTCCTTGCCCTTGCTGGACGCCGCCGCCGTCCACATCGCACAGGAGCAGAAGTTCTTCGCGGCCGAAGGGCTGACCGTCAAGATCGTGCCGGTGGCGCAGAGCCTCGCCGCGCTGCCGGCGCTGAAGAACGGGCAGGTCGACGTCATCGCCGGCGCCAACTACGTGACGTTTCTTCAAGCATTTCAGCAGGGCACCCTGAAACTGAAGATCATCGCTGATGGCGCAGCCGTCGCACCCGGGTTCATGCGACTTCTGGTGCTCCCCGATTCGCCGATCAAGCAGGTGTCGGATCTCGCCGGCAAGACCGTGGCCGTCAACATCCTCAACAATATCCAGTCACTGACGTTCAACGAGATCCTCAAGGCCAACGGCGTCGATCCGGCGACCGTCAAATATCGCGCGGTGCAGTTCCCGCTGATGGACAAGGCCCTGGCGAACCACGACGTGGACGCGGTGCACACCGCCGAGCCGTTCGGCACCGTCCTCCAGCAGAAGCTCAAGGCTCGCATGGTCATCGACGGCGGCGCCGCGCCGAACGCCGGCCTGCCGGTCAGTGGCTACGTCACCACCGACGACTTCGTCACCAAGTATCCGAAGACCGCGGCCGCCTTCCAGCGGGCGATCCAGAAGGCCCAGGCGCTGGCCGCCGGCGATCGCACGCAGGTCGAGCGGGTTCTGCCCGGCTACGCCAAGGTGGACGCGGCGACCGCCGCGAAGCTTGCCCTTCCCGCGTACCCGGCGGCGGTCGATCCGGCCGCGTTGCAACGGCTGTCCGACCTGATGGTCCAGCAGGGCCTGTTGAAGACGCCGATCGACGCGCAGAGCGTGCTCTGGCGGTCATGACGACGTCGCGGTCGCCGGCGTCGCGGATCTCGCGCGCCGGCCGGTGGTGGCGGGGTCTGGCCGGCCTCGCCGCCGTGGTGACGATCAGCCAGATCCTCGCGGTGACCGGCGTCGTACCCCGGGAGTTCCTGCCGACGGCGGCGGACGTACTCGCCCGGGCGGCCCGTCTCGCCGCAGACCCGGTGTTCCTGGTGAACGTGGCCGCCACGGTCCGCGCCTGGGCGACCGGCGTGGCGCTCGCGGTGGCCGTCGGCGTGCCCGTCGGCCTGTTGCTGGGCAGCATCCCGGCCTTCGGAACCGCGGTCCGGCCGGTCCTGGAGTTCCTGCGGCCGATCCCGTCCGTCGCGCTCATTCCGCTGGTCAGTCTCATTCTCGGCGCCGGGCTCACCACGGAGGTCACGCTGGTGGTGTACGCCGCGGTCTGGCCGGTGCTCTTCAACGCCGTGTACGGCCTGCAGGACGCCGACCCGATTCCCCGCGAGACCCTGCGGGTCTTCGGTTTCGGCCGCCTCGAGGTGCTGTGGCGGGTCTCGCTGCCGGCGGCCGCGCCGTTCATCGCCACCGGGATACGACTGGCGGCCGCGATCGGGCTGATCCTCGCCGTCGGCACCGAGATCCTGGCCGGGTTCGGCGACGGCCTCGGCGTCGTCATCGCCCAGGCGCAGCAGGCACCCGACGGCACCACCGACGTGCTGGCCGGCATGGTCTGGGCCGGAGCCCTGGGCCTGGTCATCAACGCCCTGCTGGCCGGCGGCGAGCGACGCCTGTTCCGCTGGCACAGCAGCCAGTCCGGGGACGGCCGATGACGGCCGCCGCCGTCCGGCGCGGGCTGCGGGCCCTCGTACGCCGGTGGGCCGTGCTGGTGGTCGCGGTCGCCGCGTGGGAGCTGGCCGCCCGTCGTGCCGCCGACGTGTTCTTTCCGCCGCCGTCGCGAATCGCGGCCCGGATGTACGAGCTCTGGTTCTCCGGCCCCGCCGCGCACCTCTGGCTGACCTCGGACGCGATCGGCAATGTCCTGCCGAGCCTCGGCCGGATGGCGGCCGGGCTGGCCGGGGCGCTGGTCGCCGGGGTGACCCTCGGCCTGGCGGTGGGCCGCTCCGCGCAGGCCCGCGCCTACCTCGACCCGCTGCTCCAGTTCGGCCGGGCCGTCCCGCCACCGACGCTCGTACCGGTCTTCGTCGTGCTGATGCACCTCGGTACGCCGATGCAGATCGTGTCGATCACGGTCAGCGCCCTCTGGCCGATCCTGCTGAACACCGCCGACGGGGCGCGCTCGGTCGACCCGCTCCAGATCGCCACCGCGCGCGTCTTTCGTCTCTCGGCCGGTGACCGGCTGGCGCGGATCGTCGTTCCGTCCGCCCTGCCGAAGATCTTCGCCGGGCTGCGCCTCAGCCTGTCGCTCGCCCTGATCCTCATGGTGTTCTCCGAGTTGCTGCCCGGCACCGCCGACGGCATCGGCTTCGAGCTCACCGACGCGCAGAGCCGATCCGACCTGCCGACCGTGTGGTCGGCGATCGTCCTGCTCGGGATTCTGGGCTATCTGCTCAACACGCTGCTGCTGACGCTGGAACGACGCGTCCTGCGCTCACACCGGGCCGCGCGGGGCGGTTCCGGCCGATGACGGAGAGGAGCTCCATCATGGAGCGGTTCACGGTTCGCGACGCCGTCTTCGACTTCCTGCGCCGCTGCGGGGTGGACCGGGTGTTCGGCAACCCGGGCTCCACGGAACTGCGGATGCTCCGGGACTGGCCGGCCGACCTGACGTACGTCCTGGGGTTGCAGGAGTCGGTGGCCGTCGCGACCGCCGCCGGCTACGCGCTCGGCACCGGGCGCGCCGGGGTGGTCAGCCTGCACTCGGCCGGCGGGGTCGGGCACGCGCTGGGCGCCGTCTTCAACGCCAGCCGCGACCGGGTCCCGCTCCTGATCATCGCCGGTCAGCAGACCCGGGCGATGCTGCCGACCCGCCCGTTCCTGGCGGCCGACGAACCGGCGACTTTCCCCCGGCCGTACGTCAAGTGGAGCGCCCAGCCCGACCGCCCGCAGGACGTGCCGACGGCGGTGGCGGAGGCATATCGGATGGCCATGATGCCGCCGCGGGGGCCGGTGTTCGTGTCGGTGCCGGAGGACGACTGGGACCATCCCGCCGAGCCGGTCGCCGTCCGTGACGTCCGCGGCGGTTATCGCGCCGAACCGGCCGCGCTGCGCGAGGTGGCCGACGCGCTCAACGGTGCGCGCCGCCCGGCGCTGGTCATCGGTGCCGGCGTCGACGAGGACAACGCCCAGGAACTCGCGGTCGAACTGGCCGAGCGCGCGTCGGCGGCGGTCTGGCTGACCCCGCTGTCGGCGCGGTCCGGGTTCCCCGAGGATCACCCGTTGTTCCGCGGTTTCCTACCGCCGGTGCGCGACCAGATCGTCCGTACGCTCGACGGCCACGACGTCGTGATCTCGCTCGGTGGGTCCCCGTTCAAGTACCACGTGCACACGCCGGGTCCCTTCCTGCCGGCCGGCACGCGCATGTTCCACCTCGACTGCGATCCGCTCCAGGCGGCCTGGGCGCCGGTCGGCACCAGCGTGCTCACCACCGTCCGGGCCGGGTTGGCCGGACTGCTCGAGCTGGTGGAGAAGCACGAGCGCGCAGACCTGCCGCCCCGGGCGGTTCCGCCGCCGGCGCCCCGGGGGGATCCGATGGAGGCCGCTCTGGTGCTCGAGACGCTCCGGTCGGTGCTGCCGAGCGACGCCGTCGTCGTGGAGGAGGCACCGAGTCACCGCGACGAGTTCCACGCCCGGCTGCCGATCACCCGGCCCGGCGGCTTTCTCACCACCGGCAGCGGCGCGCTCGGCTGGGGGATGCCGCTCGCCGTCGGGCGCGCCCTGGCCGGCACCGGCGAGCGGGTCGTCTGCGTGATCGGCGACGGATCCAGCATGTACTCCGTCCAGGCACTGTGGACGGCGGCGCGGTACCGGGCCGGGGTGACTTTCGTGGTGCTCGACAACCACGGCTACACCGCGGTCCGGCAGCTCGGCCGGCGCCTGGGCACGCCGGATCCGGTCGGCACCGAGCTGGCCGGCATCGACTTCGCGACGGTGGCGGCCGGCCTGGGCTGCCCGGCCGTCACCGTGTCGGCGGCGTCCGGCCTCGCCACGGCGCTCGCGGACGCCCTCGCCGCAGACGGGCCGTTCCTGGTGGTCGTCCCGGTCGTCGCCGACGGCACCGCCGCCTACGAGGCCGGGCCGCGGTGACCGCGATGCTCGAACTCGTCGGCCTCGGCCACGAGTACGCCGGCCAGGTGGCGCTCGACGCGGTCGACCTCCGGATCGAGCGCGGCGAGCTCGTCAGCATCGTCGGCCCCTCCGGGTGCGGCAAGTCCACCCTGCTGCGATGCGTGGCCGGGCTGGTTACGCCGACCGAGGGGGACATCCTCGTCGACGGCCGCCGGGTGACCGGCGTACCGGACGACCTGGCAGTCGTGTTCCAGGAGTACGGCCGTTCGCTGCTGCCGTGGCTGACGGTGCGGGACAACGTGGCGCTCCCGTTGCGGCGTCGCGTCCGCAGCCGGGCGCAACGGCGGACGGACGCGACGGCCGCGCTCGAGGCGGTCGGTCTCGCCGCGGTCGCCCACAAGCACCCGTGGCAGCTCTCCGGCGGCATGCAGCAGCGGGTGTCGATCGCCCGGGCGCTCGCCTATCGGCCGTCGTTGCTGCTGATGGACGAGCCGTTCGGCTCGGTGGACGCGCAGACCCGGGAGGACCTGGAGGACCTGTTGCTTCAAGTGCGCGGCACCGGCATGACCATCCTGTTCGTCACCCACGACATCGACGAGAGCGTCTACGTGGGCGACCGGGTGGTGGTACTCGGACCGGCGCCCGGCAGCGTCGTGGCCGACCTGCCGGTGCACCTGCCGACCCGCGGGGACCAGATCGCGACCCGGGAGCAGCCCGAGTTCGTCCGGCTCCGCGCCGAGGTGGGGCGCCGGGTGCGCAGCAGTGCCACCGCTGCCGCCCGCTGAGCATCGCCGCCGCCCGCCTGGTACGCCCGGAACAGCGTCGCCGCCGGCCACCACCCGGATCGCGGAGAGCAGGTCGGCGGCGAGCGTGTCCTTGAGCAGGAATCCGCTGGCGCCGGCCCGGATCGCGGCGTAGACGTACTCGTCGAGGTCGAATGTGGTCAGGATCAGCACCCGGGTCCGGCTTTTACCGTCGCCGCGGATCCGGCGGGTGGCCTCGACACCGTCCACGCCGGGATGGGGCACCTCTTCCACGACAGCGGCGATCTGATCCACACCTGGAGCAGCGAGGCCGAGGTGAGCACCGGGTTGCTGGAGCTGGTGCGGGTTCCGCGCCTCGGCGGTCAGGGCTGGGACGCATCCTGGACGGCGCCGGAGGACAACCTGTTCGGCAGGCCGATGCACGCGCTCGCCGCGCACCCGGTTCGCGTACCCTTTCGTCCTACTTGAAGATCATTTCGCAGCTGGTCACGGTGTCGCCCTTGGTCGGGTAGCAGGCGTCACCGCGAGTGCCGTTCGACCCGCCGTCGAGCACGTCGTGGGTCGACTTCGGGTCTTCGAAGTCGTCACCGAGAAGGGTGTCGTCGCCCGCCCCGCCGTAGACCTTGTCGGAGCCCTGCTGCCCGGAGAGAGTGTCGCCGCCGCCCTCACCGTAGATGACGTCGTTGCCCCAGTTGCCCTCGAGGAAGTCGTCCTCGGGGCCGCCGTAGAGGTGGTCGTTGCCGAAGCCGCCGAAGACCGACTCGATGTCCCGGCCGACGTTGTCGTGCTCGCCGGGAAGGCCGTCGTCCGCCTTGCCGTCGAGCGAGATCGAGATCCCCTTCTGGTACGCGCCGTAAGCGGCGTAGTCGACGCCGGAACCGCCCGACAGCAGGTCGGAGTGGTTCTTCACGGCCCCGTACGGCTGGAACATGTTGAACGTGTCGCTGCCGTTGCCGCCGTAGTACTTGTCGGTGCCGTTGCCGTCGTCGAACCAGTCGTCGCCGTTGCCGCCGGAGACCACATCGTTGCCCTCGTCGTCGTACAGCCGATCGTTGCCGTCGCCGCCGTAGAGGCGGTCGTTGCCGGAGTCACCCTCGAGGTGATCGTTACCGCCGAGACCGTAGAGGTGGTCGGTGTTGGTGCCGCCGCGGAGCAGGTCGCCCCTCGGGCCGCCGGTGAGCGTGTCCTTGCCGGTGCCGCCGTCGGCGGTCATCGGCAGATCGGTGCGGTTGACCACCGAGTCGTTGCGGTCGTAAAGGTAGACCCGTACGCGAGTGGGCGTCTTCGAGGTCGTGCAGCGGACCTTGGTCTTGTCGCCCTTGACCGACTTGCAGCCTTTGCCGGGCTTGACGGTGACCCGGTCGTCGATGGTGATCGACCTGCCCGAGCGGGTGACGACGACTTTGTTGGTCTTGTTCTTGCCGGCCTTGTACTGCACCTTGGTGCCCTCGACGACCGACGCCACGCCGGTGCTCGAGGCCGCCTCGGCGGGCGCGGCGAGCGCACCGACCGAGATGGTGGCGAGCAGGATCATCCCGATCCTGGTCGCCCACATGGAACGTGACAAGTTTCCTCCCCATGAGTCCGCACGGCGCTCCGGCGGTGCGGTAGGGAAGATCATCCATCCCGGCGGGGCCGAGCGGAATGGCGGGGCGTCCGGGCCGCCCCGCCGTCCCCTGCCGGAAGCTGCCGAGCGCGTATTTCGCTCGCAGTGAACGGCGGAAGAGGGGGGTCCGCTCCGCGGTTGAGTCACCCGTACTCAACTTTTTTTCGGAGGTACCCCGTGAGCAGCAAGCGACTTCCCGTGTTGTTCCTTGACGACATCGTCCTGCTCCCGGGCATGGTCGTGCCGGTCGAGCTGGATGAGGCGGCCCTGGCCGCCGTGGATGCGGCCCGCACCTCCGCGGGCTCCGAGCTGTTGATCGCTCCGCGGCTCGACGATCGTTACGCGTCCTTCGGCGTGATGGCGAGCGTCGAGCGGGTGGGCAAGGTGCGCGGCGGTTCGCCCGCCGCCGTGCTGCGTACCGGCGCGCGCGCCCGCATCGGCAGTGGCGTGACCGGGCCGGGTGCGGCGCTGTGGGTCGAGGCCGAACCGGTCGAGGCCGGGACGCCGAGCGAGAACGTTCGGGAGCTGGCCGCCCAGTACAAGCAGTTGGTCGTCTCGGTGCTGCAGCGCCGTGAGGCGTGGCAGGTCATCGACTCGGTCAGCGCCATCGACGATCCGGGTGACCTGGCCGACACGGCGGGCTGGGCGCCGTACCTGTCCAGCGACCGCAAGCGGGAGCTGCTGGAGACTCCCGACGTGGAGGCCCGGCTGCGGCTGCTCATCGAGTGGACCAAGGACTTCCTGGCCGAGTCCGAGGTCAGCGACAAGATCGAGACCGATGTCCGCGAGTCGGTCGAGAAGCGTAACCGCGAGTATCTGCTGCGGGAGCAGCTCAAGGCCATCCGCAAGGAGCTCGGCGAGGGCGAGGCCGACAACAACGACGACTACCGCGCCCGGGTCGAGGCGGCCGATCTGCCGGAGGCCGTCCGCGAGGCGGCGCTGCGCGAGGTCGGCAAGCTGGAACGCGCCGGCGACCAGAACCCCGAGGCGGGCTGGATCCGGACCTGGCTCGACACGGTGCTGGACCTGCCGTGGAGCACCCGCACCACCGACAACACCGACCTTGTCGCCGCCCGGGCGGTGCTCGACGCCGACCACCACGGCCTGGACGAGGTCAAGGAGCGCATCGTGGAGTACCTCGGCGTCCGCGGCCGCCGCGAGTCCCGTGGCCTGGCCGTCGTCGGCGGCCGTGGGTCCGGCGCGGTGATCCTGCTGGCCGGGCCGCCCGGCGTCGGCAAGACCTCGCTGGGCGAGTCGGTCGCCCGTACGCTCGGCCGCAAGTTCGTCCGGGTCGCCCTGGGCGGGGTGCGCGACGAGGCGGAGATCCGCGGCCACCGCCGGACGTACGTCGGGGCGCTGCCCGGGCGCATCGTGCGGGCGATCCGGGAGGCCGGTTCGATGAACCCGGTCGTGCTGCTCGACGAGGTCGACAAGGTCGGCAGCGACTACCGCGGCGACCCCGCGGCGGCGCTGCTCGAAGTGCTGGACCCGGCGCAGAACCACACCTTCCGCGACCACTACCTCGACCTGGACCTGGACCTGTCCGATGTGCTGTTCATCGCGACCGCGAACGTCCTGGAGACGATCCCGCAGGCGCTGTTCGACCGGATGGAGCTGATCTCGATCGACGGCTACACCGAGAACGACAAGGTCGCCATCGCCCGCGACTTCCTGGTGCCCCGGCAGCTGGAGCGGGCCGCCCTGTCCGCGGACGAGGTGACGGTCACCGAGGGCGCGCTGCGCGAGATCGCCGCGAACTACACCCGCGAAGCCGGCGTACGGTCCTTCGAGCGGTTGCTCGCCAAGGCGTTCCGCAAGGTCGCCCTGGGCGACCTGCCCGCGACCGTCGACGCCGTCGGCCTCAAGGACCTGATCGGGCGGCCGCGGTTCATCCCGGAGTCGTCCGAGCGCACCGCCGTCCCCGGAGTGGCCACCGGCCTGGCCGTGACGGGGATGGGCGGCGACGTGCTCTACATCGAGGCGTCGCTGCTGCCGGGTGACAAGGGCGGCCTGTCGGTCACCGGCCAGCTCGGCGACGTGATGAAGGAATCGGCGCAGATCGCGCTGTCCTACGTCCGGGCCCACGCCGAGGAGCTCGGCATCTCGCCGGAGCAGCTCGACCACCCGATCCACCTGCACGTGCCCGCGGGCGCGGTGCCCAAGGACGGGCCGTCGGCGGGCGTCACGATGACGACCGCGCTGGTCTCGCTGCTGCTCGGCCGCAACGTACGCGCCGAGGTCGGCATGACCGGCGAGGTCTCGCTGACCGGCCGGGTCCTGCCCATCGGCGGCGTGAAGCAGAAGCTGCTCGCCGCCCAGCGGTCCGGCCTCACCGAGGTGTACGTGCCGCAGCGCAACGAGCCCGACCTCGACGACGTCCCGGCCGACGTGCTGGCCGCGCTGAAGGTGCACGTGGTCTCCGACGTCCGCGACATCCTGAGCACGGCGCTGGAGCCGGTGTCGGCCGGCCTGCTCGCGGCGGCCTGAGGCGGCCGTCGCGAAAGGCCGGGCGACTACGGGGTGAGAACGGCACCGACGCCGGATATCGCCTGATGGCGGGCCTGGTGGACGAGAGCGGCCGCGGCGACGCGGCCGCTCTCGCCGGTCTTGGACATGCGGGCCGCGATCAGGCCCGCGACCAGCGGCGTGGCGAAGGAGGTGCCGCTCCAGCGGGCCATGCCGTCGAAGACGACCTTGCGCTGGAAGTGCTTCTTCTCGCGGTAGCGGAACCAGCCCACCGGGTAGGCGTTGACGAGGTTCTGGCCGGGCGCGTAGACGTCGACCCAGCCCCCGTGGTTGGTGAACCAGGCGCGGTGGCGCCAGTCGTCGGAGAGCGCGCCGACCGACGTTGTCCACGGGGCGGCAGCGGGCCAGAAGGCCCGGCTCTTGCCGTCGTTGCCGGCCGCGGCCACGATCGCCACGCCCTTGTAGTGCGACAGCACCTGGCGATAGAACTCCTCGAACAGGGCCAGCCGATCATTGCTGAGCGTCCCGGCGGACAGGCTGATGACGTCGGGGTGGTCGTCCTGAAGCACCTTTGTCAGGGCCCGGATGAGGTCGCTCTCCCACGCGCATCCGTCGTAGGGGAGTCCGCGGCGGACCAGGACCCGGGCCCGTGGGGCCATCGACCGCACCACGCCGGCGATGAAGGTGCCGTGACCGGCGTACGGATCCTGCGTCCCGTCCGGACGCACTCCGGTGTCGACGTCGCCGCGGACCCCGCGCATCCACGGGAGCAGCTTGGCGGTGGGGCGGTCCAGTCCGGTGTCGACCACCACGACCCGTACGCCCTCGCCGGCCTGACGATCGGCGGTGACCGGCGGGTCCGGCGGGGTGCCGATCGGCACCGGCACGGGTTCGGTTGCCGGGCACCCGCTGCCGGTCGAAGTGATGTGCAGCAGCTTCTCGGTCGCCGCCACGCCGTGGAACTCGGCGTTGACGTACTCGACGGCCTGCTGGGCGTTCAGGTCCGAGGGCACGGCGACGTACTGCATGCCGAGGACGACGCGACGGTCCCGGGGGGTGTAGTCCGGTGCCGGGCGCGGGATCTCCTCCGATTCCGCCGGTGGTTCCGGGGCCGGCGGAACGTCGTCGGATGAACGCCTCGGGGGATACAGAATGTCCCGCGCGCGGTCGGCGAAGCCGTCGCGGACGAGTATGAGGTCGCGCCGCACCCAGTATTTGACACCGTCGTCCCGATGGTCGATCGGACCCTCCTCGGCGGTGTCGCCGAAGCGTTGCCGGATGAGATCCATCTGGGCGTGCGCGCGAGACTCCGGCGGGGACGGAGGCTCCGGGCGTGACGCCTCCTCCGGGATTTCTGGCTCCATGGCTTCTCCTTGGCTGATGAAACGGGCAGTGTTTCGGACGGCGTCGTGTTCCTAGACTGTTCGCGTGCCGGGTGACGACGAGCTGCTGAGGCTGACGCTGTCGCGGCCGCGCGATGCCCTGGCCGAGGCCGCCCGCGTGCTGGCGTCCCGCCCCGACGACGTGGCCGCCTCATACGCCTGGCAGGCGCGGGGCATCGTGCTGCGCGACCTCGGCCGCTACACCGAGGCGGTCCGCGACCTGAGGCTGGCGCTGCGGCTGGCCCGCCGCTGCGGCGTTCCGCATCGCGTGCCGGACGTGCAGGCGACGCTGGGGCTCGCCCTCGCGTTCTCCGGGCGGACCGCGGCCGGCCTGAGCGCGCTCGACGACGCCCTGGCCGCGAGCGACGGCAACCTGGCCGGACGGGTGCTGATGAGGCGGGGGTTCGTGCTGGCCCGCGTCGGCCGGCGGGCCGAGGCGCTCGGCGACCTGAACCGCGCCATCGTGCTCCTGCACCGAGCCGGCGACGGCATCTGGGAAGGCCGGGCCCGGACCAGCCGGTTCATCGTGTACGCGATCGCCGGCGAGGCGGCTCGTGCCTACCGCGACCTCGACGTCGCGGAGCGCATCTACCTCGACGCCGGGCAGGAGTTCGAAGCGGCGACCGTCTCGCACAACCGGGCCGAGATCGCCGCCCAGGAAGGTGATCTGCCGGCGGCCCTCGCCTATCTTGACGAGACCGGCCAGCGCTACGCCGCGCTCGGCGTGGACAACATCGACCTGACCTTCGACCGGTGCCGCGTGCTGCTCGCCGCCGGACTCGCGGACGAGGCGCTCGACGTCGCGGACGCCGAGGCACGGCGGCTCGCCGACCGTCCCGCCGACCGGGCCGTGCTCATCTTCGCGGCCGCGTGCGCGGCCCAGGCCGCCGGCCGCCCGGCCGAGGCGGCCGCGCGGGCGTCGGCCGCCCGCGACATGTTCCGGCGTCAGCGCCGCAGCTGGTGGGCCGCCCGCGCCGCGTTCGTGCTGGTGCAGTCCCGGTACGACACCGGAGCGCGGGACGGCCGCACCCGGCTCGCCGCGCACCGGATCGCCGATCAGCTGGACGAGCTGGGGGCGGAGGAGGCGCCGGCCGCGCACCTGCTGGCCGGGCGGCTGGCGACGCTCGGCGGCCGGCCGGCGGAGACCGATCGGCACCTGGAACGGGCCGCGCGGCTGCGCCGGCACGGGCCCACGCACGCGCAGGCGGCCGGCTGGCTGGCCCAGGCGATGCGGGCCGAAGCCCGTGGGGCGACCGCGGCCGCGCTGCGGGCCTGCCGCCGAGGGCTGAACGCCGCGGCCGGACATCAGCAGCGGCTCGGCGCGGTCGAATTGCGGGCGCACGCCGCGGCGTACGGAACCGAGCTGGCCGCGATCGGCCAGCGACATGCCCGCCGCCGCAACGACGCCGGCATGCTTCTCTTGTGGAGCGAACGCTGGCGGGCGGGCGCCCTCGCGCCGATCGGCGGCCGGCCCCCGGACGACCGCGAGCTCGACGCCGACCTGGCCGCGCTGCGCGCCGTGATGAGCCGCCTCGACGACGCCCGGGCCGCCGGCCGGCCGACCGGGCCTCTGGACGCCGACCGCCGCCGGCTGGAGCAGACCATCCGGTCCCGGACCCGCCGGAATTCCGGGCGCTCGCCGATCGGCCCCGGCCCAGCCCAGGCCGGCCGTGCCCCGGCCGGCTCTGCCCTGGTCGGCCGTGCCTCGACCGGCTCCGCCATGGCCGGCTCTGCTTGGGAAGGCTCTGCTTCGGAAGGCCCTGCTTCGGAAGGTTCTGCTTCGGAAGGTTCGGCCCCGGCCGGCGTGGGGGAGATCGTCGACGGACTCGGCGACCACCTGCTCATCGAGCTGATCGCGGTCGACGGCACGCTCTACGCGGTGACCGTCCGGTCGCGGCGAACCCGGCTGCACGAGGTCGGCCCCATGGCGGAGGCGGTCCGCGAGCTCGAGCTGGCCCGGTTCACGCTGCGCCGGCTCGCCCGCGGTCGGCCACCGCCGGGCTCCGCCGAGCTGCTCGCCGAAACCGGGCGCCGGCTGGAGGCCACGCTGCTCGGATCCGCCGTGTCCGAACTGGATGACCGCCCGACCGTGCTGGTGCCGGCGGCCGCGCTGCACGCCGTGCCGTGGGCGATGCTGCCCAGCCTGCGCACGGTCGCGTGGGGTGTCGCGCCGTCCGCCGCCACCTGGCTCGCGGTGCGGCGCCGGCCCGCACACCCCCGCGGCGGCACCGTCATCGTCGTCGGCCCCGGCCTTCCCGGTACGCGGGCCGAGGCGGCGAGCATCGCGGCCGGGTACCGGAACCCGACCGTGCTGGCCAACGGCACCGCCACCGCCGCCCGGGTGCTGGCCGCCGTCGACGGGGCCCGCACCGCACACATCGCGGCGCACGGTGTGTTCCGCGCGGACAGCCCGCTGTTCTCCTCGATGCGGCTCGATGACGGGCCGCTGAACCTGCACGACCTCGGGCGGCTGCGCCGGGGCCCGGAGCGGATGATCCTGTCCAGCTGCGACTCGGCGGTCGCCCTCCCGGTGGCCGGTGACGAACTGCTCGGCATGATCAGCGTGCTGATCCCGCTCGGCACCGCCAGCATGCTGGCCAGCGTCGTACCGGTCAACGACGCCGCGGCGGCGCCGCTGATGACCGATTTCCACGCCGGCCTGCGGGCCGGGAAGGGCTTCGCGGACGCGTTGCTGTACGCCCGTACGCGGGTGCCGGCGGACCCGGTCCGCGAGGCCACCGCCCTCGCCTTCGTCGCCCTGGGCCGTTGACCTCGTGCTCATATGCTGATCCACGTCGTCGTGATGGGCGTGCCGTCGGCCGACTGACACCGCAGGCGGATCCGGCCGTGCCGGAGGCCCTCGACGACGAAGCGGCCCAGGTCGTCCACCGCGAGCGGCCGCCACCCGGACACGGTCTCCAGCAGGTGATCCGCACCGTTGAGCCCGGTGAACTGGCCGATCAGCGCCAGGCGATCGGCGCTTTCGGCCACTTCCATGTCCACCCGTACGCCGCCGCCCTGGAACGACAGCAGCCAGCTGCCCTGTCCGGGCTCCCCGTACGCCCGTACCGGTTCGAAGTCCTCCGCGAAGCGGGAGTCGGCGATGAGCACCGCCAGTTCGCCGTCGATGTCCCGGGTGAGGAAGGCGGCTCGGGCGAGTTCGGCGACCGAGGCCGGCGGTCCGTCCACCGCCGACGCGATCCGCCGGAGTTCGTCCATCAGAGCGTCGTCGGGATTCACTGTCCCGCACCTCCGTCCTGCGTCAGCAGTTCCCGCAGGCAGCGCAGGCATCGCTGCCGCGTCGGTCCGATGCTGCCGACCGGCATGTCGAGCGCGGCCGCGGCCTCGGCGTAACTGGGCGGCGGATCGGCGACCAGCACCCGCAACAGCCGCTGGCAGCTCGGCTTGAGACGGCCGACGGTGCTCCACAGCTCCGCGTCCCGCTCGTCGCGCAGGACGGCGGTGTCGATCGGGTCGCCGGGATCCGGCACCACCGTCCAGTCGCCGGCACCGGGTGGGGCTCCCACCTGGACCCGGCTCCCGCGGCGCAGCATGTCGTAGCACTCGCGCCGCATGCTCGTGGCGAGCCAGCTGCCGATCCGGCCGGGGTCCCGCACGCTGTCCAAATGCTCGACCAGCCGCAGGAAGGTACTCTGCACGGCGTCCGCGGCATCGGCGTCGTTCAGTCGCATGCTGCGGGCGATGGACCAGAGCAGGTTGGTGTACCGCTCGGTCAGGGCGTTCCACGCGTCGGCGTCGCCCTGACGGATCAACGCCACCAGTTCTCGCATCCGGGACTCGTCGTTCACGGTCGGGCTCCTCGATGAGGGCTGAGATGTCAGTCTGAGCGCGCCTCGGCAACATGACGCGACGATCCCGCTGTCAAATACCGTCTTCCGAAAACTGGCACAACTCGCCCTGCACCAGCGCGGCCGCCCAGAGTCCCCCGCGGCGGGGCCCCGCTCGGAAGCCTGCGACTGCGGGCGCTGGTGGAAGTGGCACGCTGCGCTTCGAGCGGCCCCGCGGTGGCGGGCGGGACCGTTTCGTCAGTGGGGCCCCGACACCTACCTGAACATCGAGGTCCTCGAGGGCTGAACGATCGTTGTGTGATCCGCGACATCTTCTGGCCGATGGGTGGTCTCGTTCCTACCGTTCAGGTAGCGGACCGTCCGGCCTCGATACGCCGGTGGAAGGAAGTCGCTCACCATGGCTACTGTCGCTTACGACCACGCCTCGCGGATCTATCCGGGATCCGAGCGCCCCGCGGTCGACGAACTCACCCTCGAAATCGAAGAGGGTGAGTTTCTTGTTCTGGTCGGCCCCTCCGGCTCCGGCAAGTCGACCGCCCTGCGTATGCTCGCCGGCCTCGAGGATGTCGACCGCGGTCGCATCCTGATCGGCGGCAACGACGTCACCAACCTGCCTCCGAAGTCGCGCGACATCGCGATGGTGTTCCAGAACTACGCGCTCTACCCGCACATGACGGTGTACGAGAACATGGCGTTCGCCCTCAAGCTGCGGCACACCCACAAGCCGGAGATCGACCGGCGGGTCAAGGAGGCGGCGGCGCTCCTGCAGCTGGAGGAATACCTTCAGCGCAAGCCGAAGGCGCTCTCCGGTGGCCAGCGCCAGCGTGTCGCGATGGGCCGGGCGATCGTGCGCGAGCCGCAGGTCTTCCTGATGGATGAGCCGCTGTCGAACCTGGACGCGAAGCTGCGGGTGCAGACCCGTTCGCAGATCGCCACGCTGCAGGCCAAGCTCGGCGTCACGACCGTCTATGTGACGCATGACCAGGTCGAGGCCATGACGATGGGTCACCGGGTAGCGGTTCTGCGCGACGGTGAGCTGCAGCAGGTCGACACGCCGCGGACCCTGTACGACACCCCGGGCAACGTCTTCGTCGCGGGCTTCATCGGCTCGCCGGCCATGAACCTGAAGACCGTGCTGATCACCGAGACCGGCGCCGACTTCGGGCCGCTGGCCGTGCCGCTGTCGCGGGAGCAGGTCGCCGCGGCCGAGGGTGGCGACGGCAAGATCACGGTCGGTTTCCGGCCGGAGGAGACCGACCTGGTGACCGAGGCCGACGCTGGGCTGCCGCTCGAGGTCGACCTGGTCGAGGACCTCGGTTCGGACGTCAACGTGTACGGGCACACGCTGCTGGAGGGTTCCGACGAGCGTTTCGTCGTCCGGACCACCCGGCACCTGCAGCCGAGCCTCGGCGAGACGGTCTATGTCAAGCCGCAGACGGGCGAGGTGCACCTCTTCAACGCCGGCACCGGCGAACGCATCTGACTTTCACCCGCCCGCCCGGGTGACTGACCTGGGGCTTCGCCGTCGGCATCATCGGCACCATGGGTGCTGACGGCGGAAGTCGCTGAACGGCGTGGGGTGGGTGCTGGCGGCGGCCGTGGGGGCCGCGGCCGGGTGGGGGATCTCCGACTTTCTGGCCGGGGTACTGACCCGGCGGTTGCCGGTGCTGACGATTCTGATCGGGTCGGACCTGGCCGCCATGGTGCTGGCACTGCTGGTGGTGGCCGTCCGCGGGGTTGCGCCGGTGTGGGACGCCCGGGTCTGGCCCGCGGTCGTGGCCGGGTTGGTGGGGCTGCCGGCGATGGGTCTGCTCTACCGGGCGATGCGGGACGGCTCGCCGGCCGTGGTGGCGCCGGTGGCCGCGGCCCGGGTGACCGAGGGCGTCTTCGCGCTGATCCTGGCGCTGATTTTCCGTCCGGGAATCCGAGTGGGGCTTTCCGTCGTGGCGGTGGGCGTGTCCGACGTCCTGGCCGACGCGGGGTTCATCGCCTCGGCCGCGGAGGCACTCACCCCGGCGGCGGTCGTGGCGTCGCTCTATCCGGCGGTCACGCTGCTGCTCAACCGGTCGTTCCTCCGCGAGCGGCTGCACACCGTGCACCTCTACGGCGTGATCGCCGCGGTTCTGTCCGTCGCGTGTCTCGCCCGCTGACCAGGCGGGCGACGGCTCAGTCGGGGTCGACGAGGAGCCACCCCCGGCCCAGCTGGACGGTGAGCGGCAGCAGCAGGCTCACCTGTCGTCGTGCTACGACCCGGCCGCCGATGGCGAGGCTTCCGTCGATGTCGCAGGTCCCGGCGTCGACGCCGACGAGGCGGCCGGTCCGGACCACGGCCTGAAGGCTTTTGACCAGCACCTCGAGCTGAACCCGGAGCGCGACGGTGGCGAGCGTCTGGCCTCCGAGACGCAGCTCGACCGACGGTTCGTGCTTCAGCGAGATGGCGTGGGTGGCCAGGCCGACCCGACGCGTCGTCTCCGGGTCGGCCAGACTCGCCCATGCCGCCGCCCGGATGTCGTTGTGCTTCTGCCATCCGTTGCAGAACACGGCGGTGACGTCCTGCTCGAGAAGGCCGGTGGCGGCGTCGGTGACCCGGGTCAGCGCCGCCTTTCTCACTGCCTCCGGCATCGCGCGTACGACGCCGGCCATGTCGCCGCCGGGCTGGCCCAGTACGGCGGTGGCCATCGCCTCGGCGGCCTCGGACGGGTCGTCGAAGAACAACGCGCGAAGGTCCACGGCGCCCGTCATTGTTCCTCCTCATGAAGAATCGGATCGAGATGGGGGATGACGCCGATCAGGCTCATGGCGGGCACCTCACGGTCCTCGACGGTCACGCGCGTGTTCTCCGGCCAGTCGACGGCCACGGCGGTCAATTCCTCGGATGTGTCGTCGGTGTCGCCCGACTTCTCGCCGTCGCCGCGCCGGAACAGCCGGCCGAGGCGTCGGCGCACCGGGGTGAAGGCGAGCGGCAGGAGGAGAGCGAGCGCGCCGATCGCGACCCGGATCAGGAGCTGCCGCAGCCAGCCCGGGCCGGGCCGGTGCGGCAGCACCTCGAACAAGGTCAGCCCGTCGGTCGCGCCGGTGCCGGTGCCACCGACCCGCTGGTAGGTCAACTGCCAGTGGACCTGCGTCCGGCCGACGGGCATCGAGTCGGGAATCGCCAGGTCGGCGACCCACCCGTCGGCCGTACGCCGGCAGGCGCTGGTCGAGTCCGGTGTGAAGCCGGCGCTGCAGCCGGCGATGTCGACGCCGTCGACCAGCGAGACGTACGAGAGCTTGATCTTCGTGCCGGCGGTCGTGCTGGCCGGTTCGGGCAGAACGGAGAAGGCGGCCGCGGGAGGGTCGGCGCCGAGGACCTCGTAGTCGATGGTCCCGCCGCCCGCGCCGCCGGTTCCGGCCGCGGTGGCGTCCCAGCGCAGCGGCACGGTGCCGGGCCGGGCTTTCGACGGCACGGTCACGGTCGCCGACCAGCCGCCGGCGGCCGGTCGGCAACGGGTACGGGAGTGGCCGGAGAACGCGACCCGGCAGCCGCTGATCTCGACACCGGGTCCCGCCGGCGACACGTCCACGACCACCCGGTCGCCCGGCCGTGCCGACTCGGGGTCGGTGGTGGCGTAGAAGTCCGCGGCGGACAGCGGCTGCGTGTTCGTCGCGTCACCGCCTTGCGAGGAAGTCGCCCCGACGGTCGGCGATGGGGACTCGGTCGCCGGCTGCGATTCTGTCGGCTTGCCGTTTCTCGGTGGCAGGACGGTGTAGTCGAGGGCGCCGTTGTCCGCGAGGTCGGCGCCGGCGGCGTTGCGGGCGGCGATGCCCCAGCGCAGCACGGCGGTCCCCGGGGCGGCGTCGAGCGGCACCCGGGTGCGGGCGAACCACCGCTTGCTGGAGCGGCGGCATTCATCGCCCGTCGCATGGGCGAAGGCGGCCAGGCAGCCGACGATGTCGACGCCCGCGGTCGCCGAGGTGAAGGTCAGCGTGACCGGCTCACCGGGGGCCGCCTCGCCGGGCTGGATCGTCACCACGAACTGCCGGGGCTGAACCACGACCTCGACCGGCAGCTCGCCGTGGTCGCCGCCCTTGGTCTCGCCCGGCCGGGTGCTGACGTAGGTCAGGTCCCACGTCAACGTGGTGTCGCCCTGCGGCTGGTTCGCGGGAACCGGCACCTCGGCCGTGAACGTCTTCGGGTCGCACGGCACCGGCTCGACCAGCTTGACCGTACAGCTCTGGAGGGTGACCCCCTCGGTCGCCGATGCGAACCGCACGGTGACCGATTCGCCCGGGCCGGCCGTCTTGCGGTTCGCCTCCACGGTGAACTTCGGAGGTGGGAGGGGATCGATGCGGAACCGACTGAAGTCGGGTGGCGTCTCGAGTTCGGGAGCGTTGCCTGCGACATACCGGATAATCCACATCAATGCGGGGTCCTTGCCCGGTCCGGGCACTGTCACCGTGGCCGCCGGTTCGCCCCGCATGGGGCAATCTCCGACCGACTCGAGGAGTTGCACCTGGCAGCCGGTGATCCGCACACCCTTGATCAGGCTTCGGAAGCGGACGGTGACCCGATCGCCGGGCACGCCGGCCGATGCCGACCGTGTCGCCTCGAACTTCGTTTCCTTGATCACGAAGTCGAATGTGCCCGACTCTGTGGTCATTTCTCGATCACGAATGGTCTGCCAGTAGCCCCAAGCGATGGTGGTGGGGCCCGCGGGAGTTCCGGCCGGGATGGCCAGTCTTATGGTCGGCGCGGATTTGGCGTCGAAGTTCTTGCAATTCTGTCGATTGCCGGCTTTCGGGTCGCCCAGCGCTACCCAGCATCCGTCGTAGTAGAACTTTTTCTGTTCCGAAGGTGGATCGGGAAAGTCGATCTGGACGTACTCGCCCGGCCATCCCGCGAATCTGTCGGGCGCCGGGGCGTGATTGCCCGGAGACGCCGTCTCCGGGGTCGGCGTGGGGTCGGGCGTCGCCGCCGTCACCGGCAGGAGAAACAAGACGAACGCCAGGGCGCCCATTCGGTGGAAAGCCATCGCGGCCCCCTTCGGGTCAGCGCGCGATTCGGTGAAGCAGGTCTCATGGTGAGCCGGGCCGGCGGGGCGGACGGACACAGAGTCCTTGACTCGACAGTTCCTCGGGCCCGGGCGGCCGGCGCCACGCGGCCGCAGGACGTCAGCCGTGCCATTGCCGCCAGAGGGCGGCGTACGGACCGTCGCGCGTGATCAGATCGTCGTGGGTGCCCAGCTCGATGATGCGGCCGGCGTCCATCACCGCGATCCGGTCGGCGTCGTGGGCGGTCTGCAGGCGGTGCGCGATGGCGATCACCGTACGGTTGTGCAGCACCGCCGCCAGCGCCCGTTCCGCCGCCCGGGCCGCCCGCGGGTCGAGCAGCGCGGTCGCCTCGTCGAGGATCACCGTGTGCGGGTCGGCGAGCAGCACCCGGGCGAGCGCCAGCTGCTGCGCCTGGGCGCCGGTCGGCGGGCTTTCACCCAGGTCGGCGTCGAGATCGGACGCCCAGTCCGCGCCGACCGTACGCAACGCCTCGCGCAGGCGATCGTCGGGCGCCGCCACCATCAGGTTGTCGCGCAGCGACTCCCGGAACACATGGTGCTCCTGGGTGACCAGCACGACTTGACGGCGGAGCAGGTCGGGCGGCAGCTCGGCCACCGCGACGCCGCCCACGGTGACCGTGCCGGCGGGTGGACGGTCGATGCCGGCCAGCAGGCGTCCGAGGGTCGACTTGCCGGCCCCGGAGAGGCCGACGATCGCCAGCCGCTCCCCGGGCTGGACCGTGAGATCCACGTCGTGCAGCACGTCGGGGCCGCCCGGGTACGCGT
>DASWRZ010000019.1:0-8646 GCA_036402935.1 Actinoplanes sp. | reverse complement strand
GCTCCCGATGTACGCCGTCATCGCCGGCTGGGGAGGCGATCAACGCCGGGCGGCCGCCCGAAAGTTCGTCCTTTACACCCTGTTCGGTTCGGTCCTGCTACTGCTCGGCGTGATGACCGTGGTCGTATCCGCGGGCACCGGCAACATGCTCGCCCTGCACGAGACCAGCCTCAGTCACACCACCCAGTGCGTCGCGTTCGCCCTGTTCGCCGTCGCTTTCGCGGTCAAGGCCCCACTCTGGCCCCTGCACACCTGGCTGCCCGACGCGCACACCCAGGCCCCGACCGTGGGCTCGGTGATCCTGGCCGGCGTACTCCTCAAGATGGGCACCTACGGTCTGATCCGCATCGGCGTCGGCATCACCCCCGAGGGCGCCCATTGGGCCGCCCCGGTCCTCGGCATCCTCGCCGCCGCGGCGATCATCATCGGCTCGCTGGTCTGTCTCCGCCAGACCGAGCTGAAGCGCCTGATCGCCTACTCCAGCGTCGGCCACATGGGCTTCGTCCTGCTGGGCATCGCCACGCTCACGGTCACCGGCCTGCAGGCGGCCCTGCTCGGCAACGTCGCACACGGCCTGATCACCGGCCTGCTGTTCTTCCTGGCCGGCGCCATCAAGGACCGCGCGCACACGGGTGAGCTGGCCGAGCTGAGCGGCCTGCGAGAATCGGCCCCCCGCCTGGCCGGCCTTTTCGGCTTCGCCGCCATCGCCTCCCTCGGCCTGCCCGGCCTCGCCGGCTTCTGGGGCGAGGCCTTCGCCGTGGTCGCCGCGGTCCGCCGGGGCGGACCGCTCTGGCTCACGCTGGCCGCCGTGGCCGCGCTCGGCGGCGCCCTCACGGCCGCCTATTTCCTACGCTTGCTGCGCCGGCTCACGCACGGCGTTCCCTCAGTTTCCGTACGCGGTGTGCCCGCGACCGTAGCCGGCGCCGAGTGGCTGGCGTGGGCCCCGCTGGTGCTCCTGACCCTCGCCGTAGGGGTGGCTCCCGCCCTGGTCCTGGCCGCGACCTCGGGGGTCCTGCGATGACGATCGACCACGTCTCCCTGCTGCCCCTCTACGCCGCCGCCGGCACCCCGCTGCTGGTCCTGATCGCCGAACTGGCCACCGGCAAACGCGCCGCGGCCGCCGGCTCGGTCCTGCTGGGCGGCCTGGCCACGATCGTCTGCGCCGTACTCGGCTCCCGCACTCCCACGTTCTGCACGACCGCCGCCCTCTGCTCCTGGACCCCGTCGCCGTTGGCCGTGGTAGCCGCCGTCACTTTCGCCGCCCTGACCGTGGGCGTCCTGGCCCTGTCCCTGCCCGGGCTCAACCTGAGCATGGCCCCACCGGGGGAGTACTGCTTCCTCCTGGCCTCCTCGATGGCCGGCGGCGTGGTGATCGGCTACGCCGGCGACCTGATCACCCTGATCGTCGGCCTGGAAACCCTGACGCTGCCCCTGTACGTCCTGGTCGGCCTCCGCCGTTTCGCCCCCCGCGAGCGGACCACGACGGCCGGCGCCTCGGCGTCGGTCACGTTCTTCCTGATCAGCGTCATCTCCACGGCCATAGCCTTGCTGGGCGCGGCGTTGAACTACGCCGCCACCGGGGCCCTTCACCTGAACCGCCTGACCGACGGCATCGGCCCGCTGGCCCCGGTAGCCACGGTCGGCGCCGCCCTGCTGGTCATCGGCTTCGCCTTCAAGGTCGCCGCCGTCCCCTTGCACGCCTGGGCCCCACCCACGTACGACGGCGCACCCATCCCGGTCGCCGCCTACCTCTCCACCGCCTCCAAGCTGGGCGGCGTCCTGGCCCTGGCGGCGATCGTCTCCCGCCTGGACACCGGCTCGACGATGGCTGTCCTGGCCGTACTGACCATGACCGTGGGCAACCTGGTCGCCCTGAGCCAGACCCACATGGTCCGCTTGCTGGCCTGGTCCTCGGTAGCCCAGGCCGGCTACATCCTGGCCCCCTTGGCCCTGGGCCCCCACGGCATCCGCGCGGCGATGGCCTACGCCGTCTTCTTCGTAGCCTTGGAGTTCATCGCCTTCGCCGCCGTAGCGGCCATCCGCCCGACCGGCGCCGACGGCGGCCCGCTCTCCTACTACCGAGGCACTGCCCGCCGCACCCCATGGCTGGCCGCCGCGCTGGTCCTGGCTTTGGCCGGCTTGGCGGGGCTTCCGCCGGGCCTGGCGGGCCTGTTCGCCAAGGTCACCATCGTCAACGCCCTGATCGACCGAGGCTGGGGTTGGCTGGCCGGCGTAGTAGCCCTGAACGCGGTGATCGCCCTCGCCTACTACGTCCGTGTGGCCGCCACCCTCTACTCAACCGCCGGCCCCGATGCTCGAGCCGTGGTCGACCCCGCCCTGCTCGAGGCCGCCACGCATCCCCGCCGACCCGTCTCCGGCCCGGTAGGAGTCGCCCTGATCGCCGCGGCCGCGGTGGCCGTAGTTCTAGGCTTCGCCCCCCAGCTCCTCTTCGCGTCCCTGACCTGAGCGTCCCTGACCTGAGACACCGGCACCGCCTTGTCACCCGGTCTCCGAAGGTAAAGGCGGCCCTGGGGTCATAGACCCGCCTTGTCAACTCCGTAGACGGCCTGCGAATGGGTGAAGCCCTCACCGGCGTCCGACTCGAGCTGCTCGATCAGACCCTTGCGCGAGAACGCGGGAAGATCGATCGCGAGCTTGCGTCTACGCCGACGCTATGTGTTGCCGGCGTCGATCCGACAGCACCGATCCGGCCGGATTGACGGACCGGATCTGGACACACGGCTCCAACGGTCCGAGCGCACACCGTCCGCTGGCGCGTGCATTCCGGCACCGATGCTTCGCTGCAATTCCGGTGCGGGAGCTACACGGCTGCGGACCCGTCGAGGGTCGCCCGGATCTGGCCGAGCCATTCGATGCCGAGCCGGCGCCCGTCGGGCAGCTTGTCGTCTCGATCCCAGCGCCACGTGCAAATCATCGCCAGCACGAGGATCCGGCACTCGCGCAGCAAGTCCTGATCGACACCCGGGTAGTGGTTGCCGACCTCTTCGGGCGCGTGGGCGAGGTCGAACTCGACCGGTCCGCGGCAGCACGTCTCGAGGTCGATGAACAGCAGCCCGTACCTCGTGCTCAGCACATTGCCCGGATGCGGCTCGCCGTGCAGCAACTGCTCGGCCCGGCCGCTCTCGCCGACGGTTCGGCGGAGGCTTCGTAGCGTGTTGGCGAGGAGCTGCCGGTCCGCTTCGGTCAGCGCCGGCGTGCGCTCGCGGTCGGCCACGAGTCGCTGGGCCTCCTCGACCCGATCCGTGAAGTGCGGCGTGGGAACCTCGACCTTGCGCATGCCGGCATGTAGCCGCTCGAGCGCATCGGCGTACTCCGCCGGCGAGACCTCCTGAGACGCCGTAGGTTCGTAGTAGGTCCACAGCGTGACCACGTACCCGTCACGCTCGTGGACGCGCGGCTCCACCCGAGGGTCAAGAGCAGCCACCGGGCTCCCGGTTTCGACAAGCCGTTGAGCGAGCTCGACTTCGAACTGTGCGACCTGGTTGGCGACCGGCGCCACGCGGGCCAGGACGTCGCAGGGCAACAGCCGCAGAGTGAGCCGGTTCGAGCTCTGGAGAACGATCGCGTCGTCGGTCGTCAGTCCAAGTGCTGAGGCGACCGACACGGCCGCTGCTACCGCGGGCGAGTGTGTCATCGGCGGTCGAGCCGGTCCTCGACCTCGGCCCGCAAGTCGGCCGGCAGCGCCTCGGCCTCCAGCAGCCGGGGGAACTCCGCGTGGTCGAACATCCAGATGCGGAACGCCTCCGCGATCGACACGCCGCGGGGCGGCCGATGGACGATCTCGATCGGGTCGTCGACCCGCAGCGAGCCCGGCGTGACGATCCGCAGATATGCGCCGGTGCGGTTGGCCTGCGCAAACCTCCGCGTCCACTGTGGCTCCTCCATCCGCGCCTGGAACGTCGCGCACGGAATCCGCCCGAACGTCACCTGCAATTCGACGACGTCACCGACGCGCCACACCTCGCCGATCGAGGCCCCGTTCACGTCCACGCCGACCGTGGTCAGGTTTTCGCCGAAGAAGCCGGACGGCAGCGACCGCCCCAGCGACGACTCCCACCAGTCCAGGTCCTCCCGGGCGTAGGCATAGACCGCCTGATCGTCGCCACCGTGGCTCTGGACGTCGCCGATCAGGTCGCCGACCACACCACTGTGCAGCCCCACCGTCTTGGGCCCCGGCGGCCGCACCGAGATCGGATGCGGAACCGGCTGCTTGTCGATGCCCGTCATCCTCAGGCCTTTGGCCGGGTTGGGCCGCGGCACCGCCACATTGACCGACAACACCTTCACCCGAAAGTCACCACCGTCCGGTCCTGGACCGGCTGGAAGCCGAGTCGCTGATAGAGCCCATTGCTGGTCGGATTGTCGAGGTCGGTGAAGAGCACCACCTCGGAAGCGCCATCGCGGAGAGCAGCGGCGGTCGCGGCGGCGGTCGCGGCGCCGGCGTAACCTCGCCCCCGCAGAGGAGCCGGAGTGAACACGTATCGAATGCGCACGACGCCGGCCGAAGGAACCGTTCGCATGACCATCGAGGCAGGCTCGCCGTCGTCTGCGAGCGCGATCGTGACGGCGTCATCCGCCAGCGCGTCGTCGACCACGGCCGAAGCGTCCTGCACCGATTGGCCGATGTCGGCCAGGAAGTCACGCACCCACGCGAGAAGCAGCGCGCGGTCGTCGACCACACCCGGGCGCGCGGAACCACCCGGCGATTCCAGAGTGGAAAGGCGATAGAGCCGAGTTTTCATATGCACGCCCGCGGTCGCCCCGGTTTGCGCCAGCCAGGGCGAGACAAACAGATCCACCTGCGCGGACGGCAGATTCACACCGGGGAGCGACCTCCCGGCGAAAGCATTTACGGCTTCGGTCACCGCGCCCGGCGGCACCTCGCCGAACAGAACCGGATGCGGCGGCGTCTGCAGCAGCACACCCGCGACAACCCCGCTGTGGTCACGCCAGGCGCCGAAGATCGGCGCTTCCCGCCCGTACGCCGAAAGCCCGCGCCGCCGCAACGTGCCGAGAAGCGTGAGCAGAGTCGTGTGCTGAACCGGCCGGGAGCGGAGGTAAGCCTCCGCGGCGGTCATGAAGCTCTCGAGATCATCCGTCAGCTCCCAGACCATGGGCCTATCCTTCGCGCTCGCCGAAGGCGGCGCACCCGATTAAAGGCCCCACGCCTTGGCGACTCGAATCAGCGTGTCCTGCCGGGTGGCCGGGTCGTAGACCGTACCGGCGAGCATCAGCTCATCGGCCCCGGTACGCGAAACCAGCGCTTCGAGTCCGGCCACCACCTCGTCGGCGGTCCCCGCGAACTGGGTGCCCGGCAGCGAGTCGAGCAGGCTCCGATCGAGATCGCTGAGCTCGACAGTCGCCGCCTGCGCCGGTGAGACGATCGGGCCGAGCTTGCCCGTACGCAGGCTCAACGCCATGATCCGGCTCGGCCCGGCCAGGTAGTGCGCCTCCTCGGTCGTCTCGGCGGCGATCACCGAGGCGCTGACCATGACGTGCGGTATCGGGCGCTGAGGGGAGGGCTTGAAGCCGGTGCGGTAGAGGTGCAGCGCGTTGTCCACATCGGAGCTCATCGCGAAGTGATAGGCGTAGCAGAACGGCAGCCCGAGCGCCGCCGCGACCTGAGCGCCGTAGGTCGACGACCCGAGCATCCACACCTCGGGATAGGTCGACGCGACCGGCGTCGCGTGCAGGCGGGCGACCAGTTCCGGGTCGATGCGCTCGTCGCCGAGCAGCCCGAGCAGTGTCTGCAGGTGCTCGGGGAACTGCTCGACGGTCAGGTAGGGCGAGACGCCGCGCAGGGCCGCCGCCGTCGCCTGGTCGGTGCCGGGAGCGCGCCCGATGCCGAGGTCGATGCGGTGGGGGTGCAGCGCCTCCAGGGTCGCGAACTGCTCGGCGACCACGAACGGCATGTGGTTGGGCAGCATGACGCCGCCCGAGCCGACGCGGATGCGGCTGGTGTGCGCGGCGATCGAGGCGATCAGCACCGGCGGTGAGGTCGAGGCGACGGCCGGCATGTTGTGGTGCTCGGCCACCCAGAACCGGGCATAGCCCAGCTCGTCGGCGGTCTGCGCGATCTCGAGCGTGCCCCGGAGCGCGTCGGCGCTGTTGTGCCCCTCACGGACGGTGGCCAGGTCGAGTGCGGAGAGCGGAACTCGGGAGATCACCAGCCGACCCTATCTCCGGGGCTGCTTTCGGGCCGCCTGGACACCGACGGTCACGGCACCCAGCGCGACGCCGGGCACCAGCATCCAGATCGGCCACGGGTAGATGTTGTCGGAGGTACCGACCACGACCAGCACATAGACCACCAGGTTGACGGCGGCCAGGGCGCTCCAGATGGTCCACAGGACGATCAGCGCGGTCGGCATCCGACGGGCCGCGCGCCGGTCGTCGGCCGCGCGCCGGGCCGCCACCTCGGCCGCACTTACGCCGGGTCGTGGCAGGTCGTCGACCAGGGTGAGCAGATCGGCGTACGTGCGAGCGGCGTACGCCTGGCCGACCCGATCGTCATATTCGAGCAGCGACAGCCGGCCCTCGTCGAGAGCCGCCTTCAGCTGGTCGGCGATCTTCTGCCGGTCGGTGTCGGCCGCGCGAAGCGTCTCCAACTGCTGCTCGGACGCCCGACGGCCGGAACCGCTGACCTCTTTAGCCATCGGACGCTCCTTTACCCACCCCCGCCGACCCGGTCAGGCTATCGGAGTTCAACCACCGATCGTCAGAGGGAAAACCGTGCCCCCTGGTGCGCGTGGTGATATTGGTGCACCAGGGCGTGCCCTTTGCCCCGCGCGATCAGCCGGCGGTTGACCGGCACCGTGAGGCAGTGCAGCGTCGCCGAGATCGCGGCGCGCGTCAGTTCCCGCGGTGTCATGGCGGCGACTGTACCCCCTGGGGGTACTGCGTACCGCGGGCATGAAAAAGGCAGGGCCGATGCGGCCCTGCCTTCTGGCTCTCTTCAGCGCATGCGCTGAAGAGAGTTGGCCTGCTGACGAAGGCGCGCGATGCGCTCCTCCATCGGCGGGTGGGTGGAGAACAGTGCGCCGATGCCACCGCCCCGGAACGGGTTGGCGATCATCAGGTGGGCGGCGCTGGTCAGCTGGCCCTCGGCCGGCAACGGCATCCGCTGAGCGCCGTACTGGATCTTCTCGAGCGCGCTCGCGAGCGCGAGCGGGTCGTTGGTCAGCGCCGCGCCGGAGGCGTCGGCCTGATATTCGCGACTCCGGCTGATCGCCAGCTGGATGACCGTCGCGGCCAGCGGGCCGAGAATCAGCATGAGCAGCAGGGCGGCCGGGTTGGGGCCGTCGTCGTCATTCGAACCGCCGAGCGGCAGGAACAGCGCCAGCTGCGCGAACATCGTGATGATGCCGGCCAGGGCACCCGCCACGCTGGAGATCAGGATGTCGCGGTTGTAGACGTGCGACAGCTCGTGCCCGATGACACCGCGCAGCTCGCGGCGGTCGAGCAGCTGAGTGATGCCGACGGTCACCGCGACCGCGGCGTGCTCCGGGTTGCGGCCGGTCGCGAACGCGTTGGGCTGCATCGACGGCGAGACGTAGAGCTTCGGCATCGGCTGCCCCGCGGCCTGCGAAAGCTCCCGGACGATCTGGTAAAGCGCGGGAAACTCGGCCTCGCTGACCGGCTGGGCCCGCATCGCCCGCAAGGCGAGCTTGTCGGAGAAGAAGTAGGTGCCGGCATTCAACGCCAGCGAAATGATCACGGCGAACACCAGGCCGCCGCTGCCGCCCACCCAGTAGCCGACGCCCAGGATGATGGCGGACAGCAGACCGAGCAGCGCGGCCGTCTTGAGGCCGTTGTGATGGCTGGACACAGGGACTCCTTCGCGATGCGGGCGGCTGGGCCCGCGTTCCATGCAACACCCTCGGCCGGGGAATTCATCCGGTGCTGACTGTGAGTTGGCTGAGCCCCCGCTGATTCGAATTTCTGTCAGATGGGCTGCTAGCTTCGCGGCATGGCTGACGTCGAGTTGCGGATGGTCCACGACGAAGACCTCGATGCGCTGTTCGACATGATGCGAGATCCGGTCGCGGTCCGGATGGCGGCGTTCACGCCACCCGACCCCGACGACCGGGCGGCCTTCGACCGCCATCAGGCCCGCGTACGCGAGCTGCCCGACGCCGACACGCGGGCGGTGTCGTTCGCGGACGGCCGCCAGGCGGAGATCGAGGAGACCATCCTCCGCCTCGAATGACTGAAAACAGAACGGCCCCGGACAATCTCCGGGGCCGTTCTTTCTGCCGGTGGCGGGTGAAGGATTCGAACCTTCGAAGCTTTCGCGACGGATTTACAGTCCGCCCAACGCGTGCCGCTCACCTGCGACGACGGGCCTGATGGGCTATGACGGCGACACGCAGACGACAGGGGCCAGCCGGAGGGAGTTCCGACGAGGGGATCCGGTTGCAAGGAGGCTTTCGGGCGCGTGCATCCATCGCGGGTCGCAGGGATCTCGGCGGGCCGGGGAAAGGGCTCAACAATGCATGATGCATGAGCAATTCAGAGGGAATTTCTTGTCAGACCCCCTCCTTACTATCGAAGCCGTTCGCGGTTGCGACTAGACATCTGGCAGCTACAGCAGAGGGTTTGATGTGAGAGGCGAGTCTTTCGACA
>DASWRZ010000018.1:0-38826 GCA_036402935.1 Actinoplanes sp. | reverse complement strand
TATTGTGGAAAAAGCGGAAGAACATATTCCGACAAGAACAGGGAGACCTTCCCCTCGGAGATTTCTTGGAAATTTTCGACACTGAATATCTGCGGGTGGAAAGGCAGAACGGGAGCCCCGGAACATCCGATAACCTGGCGGCGGAATAAGCGCCGCACTGCCGAACGATTTCGGCGGCAGGCCCTTCGGTTCGCCTCGGCGTTTTTGGCGGTCCTTCGTGCTGTCATAAGCGGTTCGCCCGACCATCGCCAGCTTGCGCCGAAAGCGAAGCGGCAAGGCGTGACCGGCAGGCGAAGCTCTCTGCGCGGCCGGCCGGGCCACCTTGAAGATGTAGAGAAAGCTCTCAGGAAGTGGCCTACCATTGCACTGGACCTCCTGCGCGAATGCCTCTATCCTGGATTGCTTTCAAATCCCCTGCATGTCTTCAAAGCGTACCGAAACATCTGCACTCCGCCGCTAACCTCGGCTCTTGGGTAAGAGGGTCCAAGAGTTGGCTGAATTGGAGGGATGCCTTCTGATCAGGGAAATGGGACGGGCGGGGCGTGGTCGGCCGCGGCAGTGCCTGCCTACTCTCCATCTGCCGGCCTACTCTCGATCTGGCTGATACGACGGAGTTGAGCAGCGCGTTCGGGGCGGCGTTGGCCAGATTGCGGCAAGCGTCGAGGCGGCCATAATCGGGCTGGGTCGCGGTCGATCTGGCGGTGATGCTCGCCGTCGGTGGTGAGGCCCAATCGCCGATCTGGCCGTCCTGCGTGATCGACCGTGTCTGTTCGCGGCGCCGTGGCACAAAGGAAAGTCGCAGTTCGTCGATACATGACTATGAACAGAGGCCCAAGTGAAAGACCGGCGCTAGGGTAGATGTATGCACCTGCGTACGGGAAAAGGTCTTGATCTCAAAGCTGTCGGGAGGGTGCATTGGTGGTCGCGGGCCGCGGCCTACGCCCACATCCTGGCGCCGGAGACGCCGGCCGGCGGGTCGGCCGAGGCGTTGGGCGAGTGGTGGACGGAGCGGTGGAAGTGGGAGCAGGAGACGCACCGGCTCACCGTCGCCGACCAGGACGGCGAGGTCGTCGGATTCACCTACGTCGGTCCGAGTGAGACCGAGGGGGCCGTCGAGCTGTACGCCATCCACGTCGTGCCCGAGCTGGTCGGCACCGGGGTCGGTCGCGAGCTGATGGTCAACGCGTTGCGTCAGCTGAAGGAGATCGGCGGCGAGCGGGCTGTGCTCTGGGTGCTGGAGGACAATGAGCGGGCGCGCCGGTTCTACGACCGGGGCGGCTGGGTGCCCGACGGTGCGACCCGCGTCGAGGCGGTCAGCGGGCAGCCGGTGCCGCAGCTGCGCTATTCGCTTCAGCTCTGAGGACTCCGGTGGGCGGGAGCGCCGCTTCGGTTCTGAGGACTCCGGTGGGCGGGCGCGCCGCTTCGGTTCTGAGGACTCCGGTGGGCGGGAGCGCCGCTTCGGCTTTGAGGACTCCGGTGGGCGGGAACACGCGACCTGGTGTTGCGGGGGAACCTGTGGTCACGCGCTCCCGCCAACCGCCCCGCCCAGAACCGGGGGTTGCGCCTGGCCGGAGGCGCGGGAAACAGCGGAGGCATGCCGTTTCCCTGGTCCGATCGCTGGGCGGGTTGTGGTTGCGGGACACCGGTGCGCTGGCGGGGCGCTCCGGCATCGACCGCTGGACGACGTCGGCCGGCGGGCTGAAAGCCTTGGCCTGCCGGGGGACGGTCAAGCTGTCGGGCGACGTCGATGCTCTTCTTCTTCAGTTGTCCTAGTCGAAATAGCCGCGGTTGACGTCGGCTCGGCGCCGGCCCGGAGGTGGGTCGGGCCGGCGGCCGCTGTTGTCCTCGAATCCGGCCCGCAGGCCCGGCATGGCCCGGATGCTGTTCAGGTCGTGCCGCAGGGTCCAGGCCTCCCGCCACGGACGGCGGGACACGGCGTCGGCCCGTTCGGCCAGCCGGCGGGGCGCGCACGGCCACCGCCATCCACACCAGACACAGCTACCGTCGTCTCCCGACCCGGCATGACGATCCAGCATCTGCTGCGCGTCCTGCCAGAGCAGCCGATCCACGATGTCGGTCGGTACGGACTCGTCGGCGATGACCATTCCTTACCCCTCCCGGAATCCCGGAACTCACGTCACATACAACCTCAGTCCACCATCAGCCGGTCGGACGTAGTGTGCGACTCTCGCGACTATGTGTAACCGCAGGTGTTCGCCGTGGGCGGACGGCGGCCGGGCATCGACGATCTCGCCGCCCGTGTTGACTGCGTCATGGATACCGAACACACGGGTGTCGAAGCCGGGGTGCTTGACGCGTACAGCCAGGTCGTGAGCGGTGTCGCCGCGCACCTGCTGCCCTCGGTCGCCGCCCTGTCCGTGCGGACCCCGCGGGGTGCCGGCGCGGGGTCGGCAGTCACCTTCACCGACGACGGATTCCTCCTCACCAACGCCCATGTCGTCGCCGGCGCGCGCAGCGGCACCGCTGCCTTCGCCGACGGCACCGAGACGAAGTTCGACGTGGTCGGCGCAGACGCCCTGTCCGATCTCGCCGTGGTTCGAGTGCACAGTCCGGGCGCGCCGGCGGCCCCGCTCGGGGACGCCGACGGCCTGCGGATCGGCCAGCTGGTAGTCGCGGTCGGCAACCCGATGGGGCTGGCCGGTTCGGTCACCGCGGGCGTGGTCTCCGGCCTCGGCCGGTCGCTGCCGGCCCGCGACGGCCGGCGGGTCCGCATCATCGACAGCGTCATCCAGACCGACGCGGCGCTCAACCCGGGCAACTCGGGCGGCGCCCTGGCCGAGTCCACCGGCACGGTGGTCGGCATCAACACCGCGGTGGCCGGGTACGGGCTCGGCCTGGCCGTGCCCATCAACACGACCACCCGCACGATCATCAGCGAGCTGGTGAGCTCCGGAAAGGTCCGGCGGGCCTGGCTGGGCGTCGCCGGCGTACCCACACCGCTGCCGCCCCAACTGGCCGACCGGCTCGGTCAGAAGCTGGGGCTGCGGGTCGTCGAGGTCGTCCCGGGCAGCCCGGCCGGCAGCGCCGGCATCTACCTGGGCGACATCCTGATCACGGCCGGCGGCCAACCGACCTCGACCGTGCAGGCTCTCCAGCGCCTCATGCTGGGCCCGGCGATCGGCCAGCACCTGCCGATCACCCTGCTCCGCAAGAACGCCCTGGTCGACGTCGTCACGATCCCGGCCGAACTCGACTAGCGCGGGGGCGGCACTTCGGTGCTGCCCCTTCCGGCCGACCCGACCTGGCGCCGGACAGACGGCTGAGCGCGGCGACCGAGTTACACCCCCGGGAAACGTCGGCGAACCGGGCGGGCTCGAACCCGCCGTCGGCAGCGGCGGCGAGTTCAAGAAGGCGCTCGCGGGTGTATTCCCGCTGCCGATGGCCGCGTCGATGTCGAGGAAGTCCCGTGCCCAATGCCGGGTCGGCCGGTCGCGGCTCAGAGGTCGAGTACGGTGCGCAGCGCCGCGTTGACGGCGGTGATCTCGTCGGGGGACAGGTGGGCGACGACGCGGCCCAGCCGCTCGGGCTGGACGGCGACGGCTTGTTCGGCCAGGACATAGGTCGTTTTGCCGTTGATCTCCACCTCGGGCCGGAAGCTCGTCGGGCGCGCGCTGGTCGAGGTCGGCGCGACCAGAAGGGTGGACAGCGGAAGCAGGTCTGACTGCACGACGACGGCGAACCGGTTGCCGCGTTGCTCGCGGCCCTTGGCGTCCCGAGGAACCTTCAGTTCGTGGACGTCACCACGCACGGAGGTCCTCCATGTCGGCAAGGACCGCTCTTGCCTCGGCGACGTCGTCGGGATCCGCCGCAACCGCCTCTGCTTCGGCGCGAAGCCGCTCTGCCCGGCGGAGTCGCCATGCGGCGAGGATGGCCTCACGGATCACCTGCGAGCGATCCCGGTCGGCGGACGTGAGGTCGGCAAGTGCTCGATCGACCTCATCGTCGGCGCGAAACGTAATCGTTGTCATAAGACGAACTGTAATACGTTTCGCCGTACGTCACCGGGCACTATGCCGGGTGCTTGGTGCCACGCCGGGGAGTCCGTCGTGGCACCGGTGGATCAGTTGGCGGTCCTGGCGACGCCGACCGGGCAGGTCATGCCGTTGGGAGCGAGGCTCGACAGATGTGTCCCGTATTGATTCAGCGCGACCGGTATGCATCCGCACGGTGTTCGATCGCCGTCACAATCACGACGCGGTCGTCTTCGTCGATCTCGTAGAGGACGCGGTACGTGCCCCGTCTGGCCGACCAGGTGCCTTCGAACGGCGGCAGGGGAAGTCTTTTGCCGACCCGATGCGGGTGGTCGAGGAGGGCGGTAGTGATGAACTCGTAGACGGCCGCCGCGATCTTCTCCGGCAGCCGTCCGGCCAGGGCGCGTGCGGCCGGCCCGGCCACCTGAAGCCGGTAGCGGCCGAGCTCGGGGTCGGTCACCGGGCTTGCCTCGACCGCTTCGCCATCAATGCCGCGAGCTCATCGCCGTCGAGGACATCACCGGCTTCGACGGCCGCCTTGGACTCGTTGAGTTGCCGCATGGCCTCGGCGCTGGACAACACATCCAGGGTCTCCTCCAGCGCCGCGAGATCGTCGGCAGAGATGAGCACCGCGGCGGCGTGGCCGTGCCGCGTGATCTCTATCCGCTCATGTGTCGAGGCCACCGTGTCGATAAGTTCCGAAAGGCGGTTGCGGGCGTCGGTGAACGGTACGGCAGTCATGCTCGAAGTATAGGCAGTTACTGGCGCGAAATCTGTACAGATTTCGAGCGCGTGACGGGCAGCGGCCGCCGGGTCACGGCCCGGCGGCTTGCCGTCAGAACTCGGATCCGGCCGTCAGGCGACGGTCCTGGCGACGCCGACCGGGCAGGTCATGCCGTTGGGGCCGTGGTTGCAGTAGCCGTACGGGTTCTTGCTGTCCGAGAGGTACTGCTGGTGGTAGTCCTCGGCGAAGTAGTACTTCGTCAGGGGCTTGATCTCGGTGGTGATCTGGCCGTGGCGGGCCGCGGTCACCACGGGCTGGAAGGCGGCCAGTGAGGCCTTCGCGGCCTCGGCCTGTGACTCGGTCGTCGTGTAGATGGCCGAGCGGTACTGGGTGCCCACGTCGTTGCCCTGGCGCATGCCCTGGGTCGGGTCGTGGTTCTCCCAGAAGGCCTTCAGCAGGTCCTCGTAGGCGATCTTCGACGGGTCGTGGACGACCTGGACGACCTCGGCGTGGCCGGTGGAGCCGGAGCAGGTCTCCTCGTACGTCGGGTTGGTCGTGAAGCCGCCGGCGTAGCCGACCGAGGTCGAGTAGACGCCCGGCAGCCGCCAGAAGATGCGCTCCGCGCCCCAGAAGCAGCCCATGCCGAAGACGGCGACCTCGTAGCCGGACGGCCACGGGCCCTCCAGCGGCGTCCCGAGGACGGTGTGCTTGTCGGCGACCGGCATCGAAATGGGGCGGCCCGGCAGGGCCTGGTCGGGATTGGGCAGCTCGAGCTTCTTGTGCCGCAGGAACACGGTCACTCCCTTCATCTGCCCTGTGCAACGCCGGGGGTCAGGCGATCCTTACCGGAGTTCCTTGGCGATCAAGGAGGCGAACGACGAGGCCTCCTCGTCCGAGGCGTATTTGTGCCGCGGCCAGAAGAAACCGCGCAGACCGTCGCCCTTGGTTCGAGGGACGACGTGGGTGTGCAGGTGCGGCACCGACTGGGACACGATGTTGTTGATCGCCACGAATGTCCCCTGTGCCCCCAGCGCTGCCGGCACGGCGGCGGCGACTCGCTGCACGAGTCCGAAATATCCGGGTAAAAGCTCGGGAGGGAGGGAAGGCAAGGTCACCACGTGAACGCGGGGCACCACCAGCACGTGCCCCGGGAAAACCGGCCGGGTGTCCAGAAAGCCGACGCCGTCGGCGACGTCGACGACCTTGAACGCCGGGACGGAACCCGCCACGATGCCACAGAACACGCAGTCGGCCACCTGGTGAGACTAGCCTTGCGCAACATGACCGCTAACGACTACGGGTTCGACACCCTCGCCATCCATGCCGGCCAGGAGCCGGACCCGCGTACCGGCGCGGTGGTGCCACCGATCTATCAGACGAGCACGTACGCCCAGGACGCGGTCGGCGCCCCGCGCCTCGGTTATGAATACAGTCGCTCCGGCAACCCGACCCGCGATGCCCTCCAGGAGTGCCTCGCGGCCATCGAGGGCGGTCGCCGCGGGCTCGCTTTCGCGAGCGGCCTGTCGGCCGAGGACACCCTCCTGCGCGCGGTTTGCCGGCCCGGCGACCACGTGGTCATTCCCGGAGACGCGTACGGCGGCACGTATCGACTTTTCGCGAAGGTGGCCGAGAACTGGGGGCTGGCGTGGACGGCGGTGCCGCTCGACGACCTCGACGGGGTGCGCGCCGCGTTCCGCCCCGGGGTGACCCGGATGATCTGGGCCGAGACGCCGACCAACCCGCTGCTCAACGTCGCCGACATCGCCGGTCTGGCCGGCCTCGCCCACGAGTACGACGCCATGCTGGTCGTCGACAACACCTTTGCCTCGCCGTACCTCCAGCAGCCGTTGGCCCTCGGGGCCGACGTCGTCGTCCATTCGACGACCAAATACCTGGGCGGGCACTCGGACGTCGTGGGTGGCGCCCTGGTCACGGCGACCGATGACCTCGGCGATCAGCTGGCCTTCTACCAGAACGCGATGGGCGGCATCAACGGGCCGTTCGATGCCTGGCTCACCCTGCGCGGCATCAAGACGCTCGGCGTACGGATGGAGCGGCATTGTGACAATGCCGAGCGGATCGTGGGTTTCCTGCAGGAGCATTCGGCCGTGGCAAGCGTCTTCTATCCGGGCCTCGCGGATCACCCGGGCCACGAGACCGCGGCGAAGCAGATGCAGCGGTTCGGCGGCATGGTGTCGTTCCGGGCCGCCGGGGGCATGGAGAAGGCGATCGAGATCTGCAACCGTACGAAGCTCTTCGTGCTCGGAGAGTCGCTCGGCGGGGTCGAATCGCTGATCGAGCACCCGGGTCTGATGACACATCTGTCGGCTGCGGGCTCAGCGCTTGAAGTACCGGCCGATCTCGTGCGACTGTCTGTCGGCATCGAAACGGTTGACGATCTGCTCGCCGACCTGGAGCAAGCTCTAGGCTGACCCGCAGCCGGGCCAGCCAACATACATGGAGATCGCGGCATGGAGTACGGGACTTCCTGGGTAGGTGCCACCGCGAAGCAGATTTCCCGGGCGGTGCGGCGCGGCGACGCGGCCGCCACCCAGGTCGTCGCCGACCACCTGGAGCAGATCTCCATTTCCGACCCGTCGCTGCACGCGTTTCGCGTGGTCCGCGGCGGCGAGGCGCTGAGCGAGGCGGAGAAGGTCGACGACCAGGACGACCTGGCCGGCCTGCCGCTCGCCGGGGTGCCGGTCGCGGTCAAGGAGAACACCGCGGTGGCCGGCCTTCCGACCTGGGGCGGTTCGGCCGCGGCCCGGTCCGCCGCCGTGGCCGAGGAGGATCACGAGGTGGTCCGCCGGCTGCGCGGTGCCGGGGCGGTCGTCGTCGGGGTGACCCGGATGCCCGAGATGGGGCTGTGGGCGACCACCGACGACGAGAACGGCGCCACCCGCAACCCGTGGGATCTCGACCGCACGCCGGGCGGCTCGTCCGGCGGCTCGGCGGCGGCGGTGGCGGCCGGCCTGGTCCCGATCGCGCAGGGCAACGACGGCCTGGGCTCGATCCGGATCCCGGCCGCGTGCTGCGGCCTGGTCGGCCTCAAGCCGGGCCGCGGAGTTGTGCCGTGCCAGCTGGGCGTCAACGACTGGTTCGGCCTCGCCGAGAACGGTGTGCTGACCACGACGGTGGCCGACGCGGTGCTCGGCCTCAGCGTGCTGGCGGGGCGCCCGCCGGCCAAGCTGGTCGAGCCGTCGAGGCTGCGGATCGGCGTCTCGACCCGCTCGCCGGTGGTCGGCGTCAAGCCCGACGAGGCCAACCTCTCGGCCGTCGCCACCGCGTCCAAACTCCTGGTGCAGGCCGGGCACGACACCGTGGCGGCCGATCCGCGCTACTCCAACACGATGGGCATCGGCGTGCTGGCGACCTGGTTCGCCGCGGCCGCCCTCGAGGCGGAGTCGCTCGACGTGGCCCGTCTCCAGCCGCGCACCCGGCGGCACATCCAGCTCGGCCGGGTGGCCCGGCGCAGCGGGCTGGTGCGGCAGGCGCAGCGGGAGGGCTGGCGGGAGCGGTCGATCAACTTCTTTGCCGACAATTCGGTCGACCTGCTGCTCACCCCGGCACTGGCCGCGGTGCCGCCGCCGGCCACGCAGTATTCGGGCACCAGCTGGCGCGACAACATGTCGGTCAACATGCGGTACGCGCCGTACGCCGCCCCGTGGAACGTGGCCGGCCTGCCGGCGATCGTCGTCCCGGTCGGGTTGCGCCCCGACGGCCTGCCGCTGACCGTGCAGCTGGTCGGTCCACCCGACTCGGAGCTGCTGCTGCTCGCGGTGGCCGGCCAGTTCGAGGTGCTCAACCCCTGGCAGCGTCACGCGTTCGTCTGAACTTGCCGGCTCCCTTCGCTCCGCGTGCCGTAACACCGGCGGCGGTCGCCGATGACCGGGTGGCACCATCTGGGTCATGACTGGTACGGCATCGCCGCTGGATCTGCTCACCCTCAAGGACATCGAGGCGGCCCGGGAACTGCTGACCGGGATCGTCAACACCACCCCCCTGATCGAGTCCAGGCCGATCTCCGACGCGATCGGGCGGATGACCCTGTTGAAGTGCGAGAACCAGCAGCGGGCGGGGTCGTACAAGGTGCGCGGGGCGTACACGCGGATCTCCCGGCTCGCGCCCGAGGAGCGCAGGCGCGGGGTCGTCGCGGCCAGCGCCGGCAATCACGCCCAGGGTGTGGCTCTCGCGGCCGGGTTGCTCGGCATCGAGTCCACGGTCTTCATGCCCGAGGGCGCGCCGCTGCCCAAGGTGACGGCGACGAAGGGGTACGGCGCTTCCATCGAGTACGCGGGCACCAGCGTCGACGACGCGTTGGAGGCGGCGTACTCGTTCGCGCGCGAGACCGGGGCGGTGCTGATCCACCCGTTCGACCACCCGGACGTGATCGCCGGGCAGGGCACGGTCGGGCTGGAGATCCTCGACCAGTGCCCGGAAGCGGCCACGATCATCACCGCGGTCGGCGGGGGCGGGCTGATCTCCGGGGTGGCGGTGGCGGCGAGGGCGCTGCGGCCCGACATCCGGATCATCGGCGTGCAGGCGAGCGGGGCCGCGGCGTACCCGCCCTCGCTCGCCGCCGGCGAGCCGCAGAGGCTGTCGTCCGGGGCGACGATCGCCGACGGCATCGCCGTGATGCGGCCCGGTGACCTGCCGTTCGCACACGTCAGCACGATGGTCGACGAAGTCGTCACGGTGACCGACGACGAACTGTGCACGGCCCTGCTGATGCTGCTCGAGCGGCACAAGATGGTGGTCGAGCCGGCCGGCGGGGCGGCGGTCGCGGCGCTGCTCACCGGCGCGCACGTGCCCGAGCCCGAGGGGCCGGTCGTGGCGATCCTCTCCGGCGGCAACATCGACCCGATGCTGCTGATGCGGGTGATCGAACACGGGCTGGCCTCGGCCGGGCGGTTCCTGCGGCTGGCGGTGCGCTGCGGCGACCGGCCGGGGGAGCTGGCGCGGCTGCTGGCCGGGATCGCCGAACAGCGGGCCAACGTCGTCGACGTGGCCCATTCGCGGCAGAGCCCGCGGCTGAACTTCGGCGAGGTGGAGGTCGCGCTCTCGGTCGAGACCCGGGGTGCCGACCACTCGGCCGGGCTGATCAGCGTGTTGCGGGCGTCGGGTTACCGGGTCTCGCTGCTCGCCGACGCGACGCCCTGAGAAGACGCCTTTCGAAAACAAACGGGCGGTGCACCCTCGAGGTGCACCGCTCGCGCTGCTTTGCGGCGTACGGCGTACGGCTTTGCGGCGTCCGGCTTTACGGCGTCCGGCTTTACGGCGTCCGGAAGGAGGCTCAGCCCTCGAAGGGGCCGAACTTGACCACGGTGACCTTGATGTCGGCGCCGCTGGGCGCCGTGTAGGTGACCGCCTGGCCCGCACGGGCGCCGAGGATCGCCTTGCCGAGCGCCGACTCGGGGCTGTAGACCGTCAGGTCGGTCGTCGAGGCGATCTCACGGGAGCCGAGCAGGAACGTCTCGGTGTCGGTCTTGTCCTCGTCGAAGTAGATCGTGACGACCGAGCCGGGCGTGACCTCGTCGGCCGTCTGCACCTCGCCGACCTCGGCGTTACGCAGGAACTCCTTGAGGTACTGAATGCGCCCCTCCTGCTTGCCCTGCTCCTCCCGGGCGGCGTGGTAACCGCCGTTCTCCCGCAGATCGCCCTCTTCCCGCCGGGCATTGATCTCGGCGGCGACGGTCGGCCGGGCGGCGATCAATTCGTCGAGCTCGGCCTGCAACCGGTCGTAGGCGTCCTGCGAAAGCCAGGTCTTCTGCGCCTCGGAACTGGACACGGTTGATCTCCTTGCTGGAACGGGGCAGTTTCAAGATCAGTGCGTCCGCTCAGCCGGGTGGTGGTGCTGGCTGGTGCCGTGCTGAACGGAGCGAATCACCAAGCTTACCAGCGGTACGCATCGCGCCTGGATTGCTCGATCTTGCACCCTTCCGGGATACCCCGGCAGTCCGCTAGTCGGCCGCTTGACAACCGAGCACGTAGCCCGCCGAGGCCTTCGCCTTGGTCGTGACCGCTTCCTTGACGTCGATCGAGGTGGCGTCGCCGACCGGCCGCACCACCACGTCGCGGTCGCCGAGGTCGTTGCCGCCGTAGTCGCGGGCCTGAAGCGCGCACTTGGCGGGCGCCCCGGCCGGCACCGTGACCGTGAAGTGGATCAGGATCCGGGAGTCGGTCGGCGGGTCCCACCCGACGATCTGCGCCTGGTAGGCGGTCTGGCCGAACTGCTGGTAGAGCTTCACCGAGACGGCCAGCGAGGCGGCGATGACCACGGCCAGGATGATCAGCGGCACGACGGGCCGGCGACGGCCCTCGCGGCGGTGGCCGTAGCGCCCGGCCGGGAAGACCGGTGTCGATCCGGCCGTGGTTGTGGCGCGCGTCTCGCTCACGTGACGACCTCTCGTGCGTTTGTTGTCGGTGCGATCGGCCAGAATGGCAGAGTCCATCTTCGCAGCCAGTCCCAGACGTCCCCGCCGGGGCCAGGGAGCTGCGATTTTCGGTGACAGGGAGTTTTCGGTGACGGAGCAGTTGCGGCTCATGGCGGTGCACGCACACCCCGACGACGAGTCGAGCAAGGGCGCGGCGACTACGGCCCGCTATGTGGCCGAGGGCGTCAAGGTGCTGATCGCCACCTGCACCGGCGGCGAGCGCGGCAGCGTGCTCAACCCGAAGATGGAGCGTCCCGAGGTGCTGGCCGACATCGCCGACATCCGGCGGGCCGAGATGGCCCGGGCGCGCGAGATCCTCGGCGTCGAGCAGGCCTGGCTCGGCTTCGTCGACTCCGGCCTGCCCGAGGGTGACCCGCTGCCGCCGCTGCCCGAGGGCTGCTTCGGCCTGGTCGACCCGGAAGACGGTGCGCTGCCGCTGATCAAGCTGATCCGCGAGTTCCGCCCGCACGTCATGACGACCTATGACGAGAACGGTGGCTATCCGCACCCCGACCACATCATGTGCCACAAGGTCTCGGTCATCGCGTTCGACCGGGCCGGCGACCCCGGCTACCACCCCGAGCTGGGGGAGGCGTGGCAGCCGAGCAAGCTCTACTACAACTCCGGGTGGACCCGGGCGCGCATGCTCGCGCTGCACGAGGGCATGCTGGCGGCCGGCCTCGAGTCGCCCTACACGGAGTGGCTGGAGAAGAGCGAGGAGCGCCCGGACCGCGGCGACAAGATCACCACGCGGGTCGAGTGCGGTGCGTACTTCGAGGTCCGCGACGAGGCGCTACGGGCCCACGCCACCCAGGTCGACCCGGACGGCTTCTGGTTCCGCATCCCGCTCGAGCTGCAGCAGAAGGTGTGGCCGACCGAGGATTTCGAGCTCGCGCGCTCGCTGGTCGACAGCCCGGTCCCCGAGTCCGACCTGTTTGCCGGGATCCGCGAGTCCGTGGACGCGCACTGAACACCAGGCGGCGGGGGCACTAGCCGACGCGGGCACTGGCCGACGGGGGCAGTAGGCTTCGGGGCATGGGCAGCTTCGCGGTCAACAACTTCGGCGACACCCGGTCCGGCGGCCTCGCCGGGCCGATGGGCCTCTTCGTGATCGTGCTGCTGTGCATAGCAACTGTTCTGCTCATTCGCAATATGAACAAGCGCTTGCGTCGGCTTCCCGACAGTTTTTCCTCGCCTGAGCAGACGCAGCGTGAAGCTGAGATTGCCCGGCTGAACGCCGATCTCGGCCGTCCGACCGCCGATCCGACCGCTCGCAACGTCGAGCAACCTCGATTGGTGACCCCGGCCGAGGGTACGGAAGACGAGGTCACGGCCATCAATACTGAGGGTGACGGCCCTTCGGCCGACCGCGACGAGCGGCACATCTGACCACGTCGAAGAGCGTCGAAGCGCTCCGCGCGTCAGAACGCAGGGTATTCGTCTGACTGATAGGTGACGCGCGTCCTTCGCCTACCCCTGTTGCGTTCATCGGGATTGATTTAGCCTTCCGGCCGAGGGGCTTAACCGCCCCTTGACCCTGTGCGGAAGGGGGCGATGAAAATGACCATTCCTCGCCCCCGTCATTTTCCACTGCAGATGCACGTGCATCCGCGAGTGCCGCTCATGAACTGGGGGAACTCATGAGCGCGCCGCCCATGAGCCAGCCCGAGATGCGTCGATCGTGGATCGATGTGATCGGCCTTGGTGGACGACCGAAAGCAGTTAGGGTCCTTACCGCGGTAATTGTCGGAGCGGCTGTTCTAATCGCCGTTGCCGGCACCCTGATCCCGGCCCCGCTTCCGTCCGGCCGTCCATTCCCGGCAGTCGTCGGCGTGCTCGTCGCCACCGCCCTCGCCGCCGTCGCCCAGCTGGCCCGTCTGCGCTTCCGGCTCGGCCGGGGCGTGGTCTCGGTTGCCTGGGGTGAAGCCGCCTTCATCGTCGGCTTCATCGTCGCGCCCCCCGGTTGGCTGCCGCTCGTGACCCTGGTCGGCGCCTCGATCGCCTGGGCCTTGCTCTCCTGGCTCAACGAGCATCGCAACGTCGCCGACGTGGCCCACCTGACCGCCTCGCTCAGTCTCGGCTCGACCGGCGCCGTCGTCGTCACCTCGCTGATCGTGGGCGACGCCGGACCGGTCAGTGTGCGCATGCAGCTGGGCCTGACCGCGGGCGCGGCGGTCTATCTCGCGATCACCTTCGCGCTCGCCGTGATCACGCTCCGGCTGCACCGCGACGCCGACACCCGGCAGATCCTGGCCCGTGTCCCCTACGCGAAGGTTCCGATCTTCGTCGGCAACGTGATCATCGGCCTCGGCGCGGTGTTCGCCCTGATCCGCCAGCCGTTCTGGCTGGTCGCGTTCGTGCCGTTCCTCTGGTTGCTGCAGCGCAGCTACCGCTTCCACCTGCGGGCCGAGGAGGAACGCCGGATGTGGGAGGCGTTCGCCGAGGCGACCGCCGCGCTGCCGGGCGGCAGCGTCGCCGACGTCGCGACGGCCGGGCTCAACGGTGCCCTCACGGTCTTCGGCGCCCGGCGCGCCGAGATCGAGGTACGCGGCGCGGACAGCATGACCCGCTACGCCGAGGACGGCCCCGGAGTCGACAATCCGGCCGCCGGACTCCCCGGCCCGGCGATCACCCGCACGATGGCGGTGGCCGGTGAGGTGATCGGCGAGCTGACCGTCTGGCTCTCCGAACCGACGCTGCCGGTGCCGCGGGACGAGGCTGCGATCTCGGCGTACGGCGACGCGCTCGCCGGGGCGCTGCATGATGCGGCCGGCCGCGAGTGGGTGACCGTGCTGGAGAAACGAGTCGAATACGAGACCGTGCACGACATGCTCACCGGGCTGAAGAACCGCAAGACCCTGGTCTCGGAGGGCGATCGGATCGCCCGGGCACTCGAGCGGGACAAGCCACTCGCCCTGCTCCTGCTCGACGTCAACGACTTCCGCGAGGTGAACGGCACGCTCGGGCACCGCTGCGGTGACGAGGTGCTCAAAGTGGTCGCCGACCGGCTGACCGGCCTGGCCCGCGAAGGCGAGCTGGTGGCGCGTACCGGAGACGACGAGTTCGCGCTGCTCGTACCCCATCTGCCGACGCTGGCCGACGCGGCCGGCACCGGGCTCACGCAGGCGTTGCGCCGGGCCCGCGAGGTGGTGCAGGAGCTGTGCCGGCCCATGGAGGTGTCCAGCGTCCGGCTCGCGGTCGAGGTCGCGGTCGGGGTCGCGGTGACGCCGGCCGGGCGGACCGACATGGTCGAGCTGGTGCGGCGGGCGGCCCTGGCGCTCGACCAGGCCAAGGACGACGAGCTGGCGGTCGCGACGTACGACAGCGGGCAGGACGCGGTCACCACCGACGGGCTGGCTCTGCTGGCCGAGCTGCAGGACGCTCTCGCGGCCGACGACCAGGTGGTGCTGCACCTGCAGCCGGCGGTCGACCTGATCACCGCGGCGCCGACCGGGGTCGAGGCACTGGTGCGCTGGAAGCATCCACGGCGCGGACAGCTCTCGCCGGGCGAGTTCATCCGGACGGTCGAGCACACGGAGCTGCTGGCGCCGTTCACCCGCCGGGTCCTCGACCTGGCCCTGTCGTCGGCCGCCGAGTGGACCGAGGCCGGCATCGACCTGCCGGTGTCGGTCAACGTGGCCGCCCGCAGCCTGCTCGACCCGAGCTTCCCGGCCCAGGTCGCGGACGCGCTGCGCCGGCACCGCATGCCCGCCTCCAGCCTGGTCCTCGAGATCACCGAGTCGGTGGCGGTCAGCGAGCAGGACATCGTCGACGACGTGCTCGGCGAGCTGCGGGACAGCGGCATCCAGCTGTCCCTGGACGACTTCGGCACCGGGTACTCGTCGCTGTCGATAGTCACCCGGGTGCCGGTCGACGAAATCAAGATCGACCGGTCCTTCGTGGACGACATGATCGACCTGCCGGCCGCCGAAGCGGTCGTGCGGGGCGCGGTCGAACTGGGTTCCCGTCTCGGCGTACGCGTAGTGGCCGAAGGCGTCGAGACGACCGAGCAGCGGGCCGCGCTGATGGCGTTGAACTGCCCCACCGCGCAGGGCTACCACTTCTGCAAACCGATGCCGGCCGACCGCATCGTCTCCGCCCTGGCCCGACTCAACGAGACCGCACAGGACGCCGAGATCGTCCCGCTGCGAGCGGACGACGCCTCCTGATCCTGCCCGGCCCGGCCCGGCCCGGTCTTCAGTGTCAGACTCGCGGCAGGCTCTGGCAGCGGCGCGGCGGCAGGAGGAGTTGCAGGCGGCGACGCCGGCACGCCTCTTCGCGTCCAGACACCATTTCGGCGAGCGCTTCGGCCGCCGCGGGACGACAATGTGTCATCGACCTAGAACGATATCTCGTCTCGCCCCGCGACTTGCCGTCGCACCGACTGAGGGAGGATCGATGTCGGGACGATTCGCCGCGGGTGCGGTACTACTGGCGATCGTGGCGGTGCTCGCCGTGCCCGGCCGACCGGCGAGCGCGCACACCAACGGCAACGCGGTACCGGCCGACCGCGCCGCCGCACTGCAAACCGCGCTGGATGCCGTGCGGGCGGCCGGTATGCCTGGACTGTTCGCGGAGGTGCGCGACGGCAACGCCACGTGGCGCGGTACCAGCGGTGTGTCCGATGTCAGCACAGGTGCGCCCATGCAGCCCGGCTTCGAGCAGCGGATCGGCAGCATCACCAAAACGTTCGTAGCGACGGTTGTGCTGCAACTCGTAGGCCAGGGGCGGATAGGGCTCGACGACCCGATCGGCCGGTACGTCGGCGATCTGGTGCCCGCCGACCTGGCGAACAGCGTGACGGTCCGGATGCTGCTTCAGCACACCAGCGGCATCGGCGACTACGCGGCCCGGCTCTTCCAGTCCCCGGACGACGTGGCACGCTACCAGTTCCACACGTTCAGCCCGCAGCAGTTGGTCGCCGCAGGCGTGGACATGCCCCGGACCAACGCACCCGGAGCGGGCTGGTCCTACTCGAATACGAACTACATCCTCACCGGCCTGATCATCGAGCGGGTCACCGGTCAGCCGGTGGAGGCGCAGGTCGCCCGGCGCATCCTGGCGCCACTTCGATTGGTGCACACCTATTTCCCCGGCACCGAGCCGTACCTGGTCGGGCCGCATTCGCTGGGATATGTGCCCTGGACGGACGGTAGGCTGCGGGACTTCAGCACGTACAACATGTCCTGGGGCTGGGCGGCAGGCGCAATGGTGTCCACCACCAGAGACCTCAACGACTTCTACGCCGCACTGCTGTCGGGTCGCCTGCTGCCTCCGGGCCTGCTCGCTTCCATGCAGTCGACGGTACCGGAGAACGCGGCGGATCCGACCGGTACGGGGTACGGGCTGGGTCTGGTTGCCACCCGGGCTCCGTGCGGTACCGCCTGGGGACACGGTGGAGGTGTGTTCGGGTACGGCACGCAGGCGCTGCGGTTGGCCGACGGCAGCCACGAGGTGACCGTCGCGGACAACATGACGCTGTACGAGCCGGCCGGCGTGATCGGCCCGATCGACCTGGCCACCATCAACTTCCTCATCGTCGCCCTGTGCGGCACAACAAGCACCGCCGGTGCGTCAAGAATGACCTTGCCCCGGTGAGGTTCGGCCGTAGCCATCGCCGTTCGCAGGTGGCGAAGATGTCGCCCACCGGCAGACAGCGTCGCTTCGGATTAACCGCCCCGTCGCCCCGCGTACCAGTAAGCCGACCCGGCAGCGCATCACCGTCAACCAAGGTGCGGTGTTTCGCACGGTGCAACGTTCGGCCCACCGCGCTCGAGTCCTCGTTCTTCTATCTCGGCTGCAAGGTGACACGCTCCTCGATGACGAGCTGAGCGGCCCGTTTCTGCACGGTGGACGGTTGAGGTGCGCTGCGTGACCCGTCCCGGGCACGCAGAGAGCAGCCCCAGCTAATTCACGGTCAGTCCGGTGGACCGGGGGCGGTGAGGGCGACCGGCGGCGTGACGGGATCCCGGCCGCTCGCCGCGACCGCGATGGTCACCGTTGTTCCCGCGCCGACGGTGCTGCGGATGCGCAGTTCGCCGCCCAGGGCGTTGGCCACCGAGCGGACGATCGCCAGGCCGAGACCGGTGCCGGTCGACCCGATTGTGCGGCCGGCGAGCAGCGCGCTGACCTGCTCGGCGGTCATGCCGGCGCCCGTGTCCGTCACCTCGATCTGCCAGCCATCCGGCGTCGTGCTGCCGCAGAGGGCGATTCGGTCACCCGGGGCGGTGACCTTGAGGGCGTTCTCGACCAGGCAGTCGACAGCCGCCTCCAGGCGTTCGGCATTGATCAGAGCCACGCCGACCCCGGAGGTCGCCGACCACACCCGGTCGGCCGACGGGCGCCAGCGGCGCGCGATGCGTTCGACCTCGCGGTCGACGTCGGCCGGGAGGAGCGGGTGCGGCTCCTCCATCTGCATCAGCGTTACGACGCGTTGGGTGATCCGGGCGAGCTTGTCCAATTCGTCGAGGACCACATCGGTGTCCTCCCGCGTCAACGGGTCCGGGTGGCCGTTGCGTACCAACTCGGTGTAGCCACGGGCGATGGTGATCGGCGTACGCAACTCGTGCGAGGCCAGCCGCAGGAACAACTGTTGCACCTCGAGCCGGCGGTGTTCCGCCTCGGCGAGCCGCTGCACCTCGGTGACGGCCTGGTTCCGCCGGCGGACGTGCCACACCATGACCCCGAACACCGCCATCATCAACGGCACCTCGGAGGTCTCCTCCCAGCCGATCTGTCCGAGGGCGGCGTGGTGGATCATGATGAAGCCGGTCACCGCCGCCACCACCACGAGAGCGGAGACCATCGCCTGGGTGCTCCACCGGGTGAAACCGTAGACCAGGGCCAGTCCGATCCAGATGAAATGGAACGGCACGGTCTCCTTGCCGGGAGCGATCCACATCAGCCCGGACCACAGTGCGGCGGCGACCGCCCAACCGCCGATCAGCAGCCGGTTAGTGGTGGGCGACGCGATAGCCGACATTGCGTACCGTCTCTATCCGGTCGGGGCGGCCGAGCTTGGCCCGCAGGCGGCGCACGCAGACGTCCACGACGTTGCTGCCTGGGTCGAAGGTGATGCCCCAGACGTCGGAGAGCAACTCGCCGCGACTGCACACCTGGCCATTGCGGCTGAGTAGGTGCTGCAGCAGGAGGAACTCGCGGAAGGACAGGTCGACCTGCCGACCGCCGATCTCGGCGCGGTGCGTCCGCAGATCGAGCACCACCGAACCGGCGCGCAGCCAGCGGGTGGCCGAGCCAGGCGCCGGGGCACGCAGCCGGGCCCGGACCCGCGCTCGCAGCTCGGCGATCGCGAACGGCTTGACCAGGAAATCCGCGGCGCCCGCTTCGAGCACACCGACCCGGGCGCCGATCTCCGGTACGGCGGACAGAACCAACACGCGCTGATCGGGCTGCGCCTCGACCAGCCGTTCGAGGACCTGGGAGCCGGGCAAGCCGGGCAGCATCAGGTCAAGGATCACCAGATCGAAGGTGCCGGTCAGCGCGTCCCGAAGGCCGGTGTCGCCCCGGGCCCGGCACTCGACCAGATAGCCGTCGTCCTGAAGGGACCGGCACACGAGACGGGCGATCCGGTCGTCGTCCTCGATGATGAGCACCCGGTCCATTACGCCCCACCCGCTCACACCTGGTATCGGTCCGATTGCGCCTTCATTAGAGCTTGCTGAGAGTCGAGCGGTCCAGGACGCCTGTGACGATCGAGGCCGCTTGTCGGTTTTGGCCACCAAAAATCGGCGGAACGGATGAGCCCCGTCACAGCCGGTCGGTTCGGGCCTACGCGACCCGCGGCGGATCGGCGCGGAACCCGCGGAAATGACGGCCGGATGACAGGTCTGTCATCAACGCAGGCGCCCGCTCACCGTCACCTGCAAGATTCCACCACGCTGGCGAGTAGAGCCGGCGCCTGAGACTTTCAAAGGGGAAACCGCATGATGCGTCGCCGCTCCCCGCGATGGTGGACCACTGCCGCCGTCGGCCTGTTGCCGATGGCCTGGTATTTCGTGACAGCTGCGGCGCCGGCTGCCGCTGTCGCGCCGCCGGATGGCAGCGCGTCCCTGCGGGTCGTAAGCGCCCGGACGGTCGGTGCCGCGCCCGAGATCCAGAAGGGCGACCCGATTACGGCTTACCACTGGCTGATCACCGCCGACGATGTGGGCAACCCGCACGACGCCGCGGAGAACTGCCTGCCGTCCCGGGCGGGCGTGGCCAGCACCGCCGACTTCGCCGACAAATGCCAGTGGCCCTCGATCCGCTACACCCCCGGCGCGGTCCCGATCGTCGCCCAAGGGGACCAGACCGACCTGAGCAGGACCACGACGTTGGGCGCCTTGCCGGCCGGTAAGTACCTGATCTCGGTCACCGCCGACGGCTACAAGATCGACGGTTCGCACTTCTTGGTTACCGGCGGGCAGCAAACCGACGTCACCGTATCCATGCAGCCCTACCCGCTGCCGCTGGGCACCGTACGGCTACGGGTCTTCAACGACTCGATCCCGGTCGACGGCACCTACGAGGTCGGTGCCGAACGCGGCCTGGCCGGTTTCACCGCGCATCTGGCCGACGTGCTCGGCGAGGTCACGGTCGACTACTACGGCAACCCGTTGTGCACCAAGTACGTGCACAACGCCCCGGACGCGACGCACCCGGCCGGCACGATGATCTTCGAGAACGGCAAGCCGAAGGTCGCGACCGGTTCGACCGGCAAGTGCGTCTCGGACGCCAGTGGTGACATCACCATCGAGAATCTCGGCCCCGACCGGTACGCCTCGCAGGTCGTGCCGCCGACCGGTGAGACCTGGGCACAGACCACCACCCTGGAAGGCAACTGGGACTGGGACGTCTGGGTGCAGGAGGGTGACACCGGCTATGACACCGAGCAGACCATCGGCGGCGAACGGGTGCCCTATGTGGACTTCGGCTTCGTGGCACCCAAGGCGCTGCCCGCCGGCCCCGGGACCGGCGAGATCGTCGGCACGGCGGTGGTCGGGCGCACGTACGTCGGCGGTCAGGGCGGGGTGACGCTGCCGAACGCCGGCGTGGCCGGCGCCAACATCGCCGGTCCGGTCGCCCGCCCGTGGGTGGCGTTGAGCGCCCTGGGCAACAACGACCAGGTCGCCTACATGGCCCGCGGCGGAACCGACGGCACCTTCGACATCAAGAACGTGCCGGACGGCGACTACCAGCTGACCCTGTGGGACTCGCCGCAGGAGCTCATCCTCGACTCGTTCAACGTAACCGTGCGAGGCGGCAAGAAGGTCGACATCGGCAACAAGATTTTGGTCGGCTGGTTCACCGAGGTCCGTGGGTCGGTCTACATCGACGCGAACGGCAACGGCAAGCGCGACCCGGGCGAGGCCGGCGTGCCGCGGTTCGGTGTCGCGGTGAAGGAACGCGACAACGCGGCGATGGACCAGGGCACCAACCTGGTCAGCACCGACAATGACGGCAAGTACGACATCAAGCAGACCTACCCGATGAGCAAGTGGCTGGTGCTGGAAGCGTTCAACACCCGTTACAAGACGACCGGGATCACCTACCGGGCGGACAACGAGCCGGCCCCGACGACGCTGATGGGCGCCGCGGTCGACCTGAACTTCCTGCCCATCATCGGCCTGGCCGGGACCGTCGACTGGGGCGTGCAGCCGTACAGCGGCGCCGACAACGGCGGCATCGCGGGCACGGTCACCTACGACACCACCCGCAACGAGTTGGACGCCGCGAACGCGGTCACCGAGACGTACCAGCCGGGCGTGCCTAACGTTCCGGTGCACCTGTACGCGGTGGCCCGCGACGACAACGGCGACCCGATCATCAACCCGGACGGCTCGGTCAAGCAGGGCCCGGAGCTGAACGACGCCTACACCTCGGAGACCTGGAAGGCGGGTAAGGGCTGCACCGCACGGATGTTCGACGGCCGCCCGCTGACCGACCAGAACGCCCTGCCGGACTTCGGCACCGCCGCGAACCAGCGCTGCGTCGAGGCGCCGATGATGGGCGTGCAGTTCGCGCCGTCGGAGAACGACCCGGCCGGCTTCGGCCAGGATGTCAACGGCAACTACGCGTTCAGCGACTCGAAGCTGAACCTCTACCCGCCGGGCAACCCGAAGAACCCCGGTGCGAACCATGACCTGGCGCTCTACGCCCCGCTGCCGGACGGCGCGACCCAGCAGCTCGTCCCGGACGACTACCTGGTCAAGGTGGAGGTCCCGGCCGACCCGGTGGACGGCAAACCGATGTACCAGGTGACCCGCGAGGAGGACGTGAACGTCTTCGACGGCGATTCGTACCTGCCGCAGGAGAACTTCCCGCCGTCACCGTCCGAGGCAGCCACCCCGCCGGACGGTGCCCAGCCGCAACCCGACCCGGGCCCCGACCCCTCGCAGGGCAACGGCATCATCAGCGGCTGCGCCGGCGTCAACCACACCGTGCACGTCACCGACTCGGCGTTCGTCGCCGGTGGCGGCAGCCCATTCGAGGGCCAGCAGAAACCGCTGTGCGACGCCAAGCTGGTCGAGGTGCGCGCCGGGCAGACCTCCGCGCCGAACTTCAACCTCTTCACCCGAGTCCCGCTGCCCACGCACTTCTGGGGGCTGACGATCAACGACCTGGCGCTGTCGCACGACAAACGCAGCATCGAGTACGGCGAGGCCGACGGCCTGCCGAACGTCCCGATGGGCATCTATGACTTCGCCGGCAACCTCAAGGACACCGTCGACACCGACTTCAACGGTTTCTACGAGGCGATCGAGCCGTCGACGGGCACCTACAACTGCCCGCTGCCGGCCGGGCCGTGTCCGAACATGTACCGCTTCGTCGGCAACGACCCCGGCCAGCCGGGGCATTTCAACCCCAACTACAACAGCCGATTCCGTACGATCGCCACGAACTTCCAGGCTTGGCCGGGCGTCTTTACCGTGACCGACACCGCGCCGACCCAGGTCGCGGCGACGGCGGTCGCGCCGGGGAGCACCCAGATCGACCCGGTGCAGTGCGACCCGGCCGCTGACGTACCGCAACTGTTCTCCGTCTCCAAGCCATATCTGCGACCGGCCGACACCGGCGTGGCCCGGCGGATCACGATGAAGGGCAGCGGATTCGGCACCGCCACCGGCTCGGTGCGGGTGACCGGGATGCTCGGGGCGATCGGCGCCACCGTGAACTCCTGGACCGACCGGGAGATCCAGGTGACGCTGGGCTCATCGGCGCTGCCGACCGCAGCGAACCTGACGGTCACCACGGCGGCCGGCAAGCAGACGATCAACGGACTGACCTTGCAGTTCCTCGGTTCCGGCACCGGCGCCACGCTGGGCACATTCCTGAACCCGAGGCTGCGGCAGGTCAACCCGCCGGCGAGTGCCGTCGCGCCGGGCGAGCAGACCTACAGCACTGTCCAGGCCGCCCTGAACGCCGCGGCGTCGGGCAACGGTACCCAGGTCACGGTGGTCGTGGTCTGGCCCGGCACACCGGCCACGGACAACCCGGCCGGCGCCTACTACGAGAACGTGGTGATCCACTCCACGGTCCGGTTGCAGGGTGTCGGACCCGGCGGGCAGTACGCCGACGGCACGACGGTGGCCGGTTCGGTGCTCGACGGGCGCGGCTTCGGCATCGACAACGCCAGCGGTCTCGCCTGGGTGGCCCTGGTGGGCTCGCTGCAGCACTCCGGCCCCGCGGCCGTCCCGGACGGCGCCGTGGTCACCGTGTTGGCCCGGGCCAACCAGTTCAGTGTCGCCAACGCCCCGACAGTGGACGGATTCCGGATCACCGGTGGCAACCAGTCCGACTTCGCCACGAACCTCAACGACGTCACCGGCGGCACGCGGACGCCGTACGGGGCGCCGGGCGCGGCCGTGACCCAGGGCGGCGGCGTCTACCTGCACGCCGACGCGCACTACGCCCAGGTGACGAACAACGTGATCGCCGGCAACAGCGGCTCGTACGGCGGGGCGGTGCGGGTCGGCACCCCGTACACGAACACGCACAACGACAACGTGACCATCGCGCGGAACCAGATCCGCGACAACGGCGGCACCAACCTGGCCGGCGGCATCGGGCTCTTCACCGGCAGCACCGGCTACTCGGTGGACCACAACAGCATCTGTGGCAACTTCTCCGCCGAGTACGGCGGCGGCGTCTCGCATTACGGCCTGTCCGACAACGGCCGGATCACCGCCAACCGGATCTACCTCAACCAGTCGTACGACGAGGCCGGCGGCATCATGATCGCCGGAGAGCTGCCGGCCGACCCGGCCCGGCTGTCCCCCGGCTCCGGCCGGGTGACCATCGACGCGAACACGGTGCAGGCAAACCTGTCCAATGACGACGGTGGTGGTCTGCGGTTCCTGTCCGCAGGCAACGTCACTGAGACGGTCACCAACAATGTCCTGGCCGGCAACATCTCCACCCACGAGGGCGGTGGTGTGGCCCTGGACGACGCGCCGGACGTGCGGTTCGTCAACAACACGGTGATGGACAACATCACCACGGCGACCGCCGTCACCAGCAATGGGCAGCCGGCCCCGGCCGGTCTGTCCACCGCCGAGAACAGCGCACAGCTGCAGGCGACGCTGCCGGCTTCGGCGCCGAAGTTCAGCTCGCCCAAGATGTTCAACAACGTCTTCTGGAACAACCGGGCGGGCAGCTGGAACGGTCTGCGGGTGGCCGGCATCGGTGCGGCGGACGCACCGGCCGGCGAACCGCTGAACCTCTGGGATATGGGCTCCTCGGACGGCCTCGGCCCGCTGACGCCGACCAACTCGGTGCTGCAGACCACCACGGGCACCACCCCGAACGGCACCAACAAGGCGGTCGACCCGCAGGTGGTGGCGTCGTTCCCGACCAGCGTGCTGATCGAGACGTCGCGTACCTTCCCGTCGTTCCGGCAGGCGGTGATCGTCATCCAGCCGGTCGCCGGCACCAGGATGGGCGACTACCACCTGACGGCCGGCTCCCCGGCGAACAACGCCGGGACCGGCAGCCGGAACTTCCCGCCGCTGGTGCGGGCGCCCGGGTCGGACATCGACGGCAACACCCGCAGTGCCACCCAGCCGGACATCGGCGCCGACGAGCGATAGCGCACGGCGAGTCCCGGGTGGCGGCGACGGCTGCCACCCGGGACCCCCGGCCCGCCTTTTCTTCGATCTCATATCCGAGGAGATAACCGTGTCCGAACGCGGATCACTAGGCCGGTTGAGCCGGCGCTCCCTGCTGGCGGGCCTGACCGGCGCCGCCGGTTCGGCCCTGCTGCTGAACAGCGGCTCCGTCGGCCGCCCGCAGGCCCGGGTGCTGACCGCGGCCGTGCCGAACCCGACGAAGGAGGTCCATCTGGCGGGCACCGACGGCTGGGTCTCGATGCCTGCGGGCGCGCCGCCCATCGCGCCGTTCTGGCCTGACCCGCTCGCGCCGTCCGGCAGCAACCTGTACGTCTTCGGCTTTCGGGACGTCACCGGCCTGAGCGCGGCCGACGTCACGGCGCAGCGGGGCAAGGCGCAGATCTCGGCGCCGATGCTGACGTTCGATCAGGAGACCGATGTCAAGATCACCTTGTCGAACCTGGGTCTGGCGCAGCGCCCCGACCTGGTTGACGGGCACACCGTGCACTGGCACGGCTTCCGCAACGCCATCCCGCTATTCGACGGCGTACCGGAGCTGTCCATCGCGGTGCCAATCGGCCGCGACTTCACCTACTTCTACCGGCCGCATGACCCGGGCACCTACATGTACCACTGCCATTTCGAGGACGTCGAGCACGTCCAGATGGGCATGACCGGGATGCTCTTCGTCCGGCCGGTCCAGAACCAGGGCACGACGTCGCTGCCGGCCGGAAAGTACGCCTACAACTGCGGCGACGGCTCGTCGAAGTACGACCGGGAGTTCGCCTTCATGATGACCGAGATCTGGGCCGAGGCGCACTACCGCGACGCGCACATCCAGGTCAACGACTGGACCGACTACAACCCGACGTTCTTCGCCCTCAACGGCCGGGCCTACCCGGACACGCTGGAGCCGAACGGCAACCCGGCGAGCGGTGCGGCCGGGCGGCTCCGCTACCAGCCGATCTCCTCGCTGGTGACGTGCAACAGCGGCGACCGGGTCCTGCTGCGCCTGGCCAACCTGGGCTACCAGAACCACGCGATGACCGTTGACGGCATCGACCTGACGGTGATCGCCAAGGACGCCGGGCTACTACGCGGCCGCGACGGCTCCAGCGAGTACTACGTCACGAACACCGTGGAGATCGGCCCCGGCGAGAGCCGCGACGTGCTCTTCACCGCGCCGGCCCCCGGCACGTACCTGCTCTACGACCGCGACTACCTGGCCCTGACCAACGGCTCGGGCAGCGGCTACGGCGGGCAGATGACCGAGATCCAGGTGTCGCCGAGCGGCACGCTGCCCGCCCAGACGGGCCCGAACGCATGAGGAGGCCGGCCGTGCCCCGTGAGTTGTTCTCCGCCCTGTCCCGCCGGCGGCCGACGCCGGAGCGCCTGCGCCGGATCGGCCCGCTGGTCCTGATCGCGGCGATCGTCGCGGTCGTTGTCCTGCCCGCGCCACAGAGCCGCGCCGCGGCGCCCACCGACGGGCTGGAGTGCGAGGTCTCGGCGAGCAATAGCTTCTCGCTGACCGCCGCCGGCGGTTACATCTCCACTCCGGACGGCAACTCGATCTTCATGTGGAGCTACGGCGATTCCGGCGGCGTGTTCCAGCTGCCCGGGCCGACGCTGTGCGTGGAGTCCGGCGCCAAGGTGACCGTCGCCCTGCACAACGCCCTGCCCGAGCCGACGTCGATCATGTTCCCAGGCCAGCCGCAGGTGCTCGCGGGCGGTCAGCCGGTGCAGCCGGAGAACGACGCGACCGGAAACCTCACCTCGCTAACCACCACAGCCGCGGCGAACGGTGGGTCGGCGACCTACACCTTCACCGCGGGCGCGCCGGGGACCTACCTGTACCAGTCCGGAACCGACGTGCAGAAGCAGCAGCAGATGGGCCTGTTCGGCGCGCTGGTCGTCCGGCCCAAGGGGCACCCGGACCAGGAGAACGACCGAGCCGATTCGCTCTTCGACCCAGCGCACGAATACCTCTACATGCTCAGTGAGGTCGACCCGGACGCGCACCTGGCCGTCGAACGTGGTCGCGGCTATGACTGGACCAAATACAAGGCCCGCTACTTCATGATTAACGGCCGGAGCATGCCGGACACGATCGCCCCGAACCGGGCCGCCTGGCTGCCGAACCAGCCGTACGGGTCGCTGATCCACATCCGGCCGTACGACGCCGCGACCAACCCCAAGGGCGCCCTGATCCGCTACCTCAACGCCGGTGTGACCAGCTATCCGTTCCACCCGCACGGCAGTGACGAGCAGCTGATCTCCCGGGACGGACACCCGGCGCAGGGACCGGCTGGGCAGGACCTGTCGTACTCGAACTTCCTCATCGATGTGGTGCCCGGTCAGACCGTGGACACGCTGATGACCTGGCGCGACGCCGAGCACTGGGATCCGGTCACCAACCCGATCCCGGTCCAGCTGCCGCAGCTCCAGGACCAGATCGTCGGCCCCGGCACGGAGACCTGGTTCAGCGAGAACCCCTACCTCGGATACACAGGCAGCCAGTTGCCGCCCGGCGTGGTGCAGAACAACCAGTGCGGCGAGTACTACCACGTCGCGCACAGCCACGCCCTCGAGCAGTCCACCAACTACGGCGCGAGCTTCGGCGGAATGATGACCCTCATTCGCATCGATCCTCCCGTCGGCTGCCCCGCTCAGTGACGACGAAGGGATCAACACCGATGAAGCCTCCCTCCGGGTTGCATGGCTCGGCCCTCGTCGCCGCTAGCCTGCTCACCCTGCTCCTGCCCACCGCGGCGCCCGCCCAGCCGCCCGCCCGGGTGCCGGTCGCCGCCGCGCGGGCGCTGCCGCAGCGGCTCGGGCCGCCCGGCCCGCCCGCCGGGGTCCTGCGCCAGACCGGCTGCACGATCACCGGCACGACCGCCGCCTGCGACCTATGGGCCAAGACCGGTCAGCTGGTCCTGCCCGGCGCCGCCGCGCCCGCGCCGATCTGGGGCTTCGCCTCCACGGCGGACGCCCCGGTCGGCACGCCCGGTCCGGTCCTCGTCGTCGACCAGGACGACACGGTGACAGTCACCGTGCACAACGGACTCGGCACCGCGCTGGCGCTGGCAGTGCCGACGATGACCGGCCTGGTGCCGGACACCTCCGGTGCGGCGCCGGGCGGCACGAAGACGTACACCTTCAAAGCCGGCCGGCCCGGCACCTACCTCTACGAGGCCGGGCACACCGCGAACGGCGCCCGGCAGGCGATGATGGGCCTGACCGGTGCCCTGGTGGTTCGGGCGCCGGCGTCGGGCGGCAAGCCGAGCGTCTACGGTGACGCCGGCTCCACGTACGATGACGAAGCCGTTCTCGTGCTCAGCGAGCTCGACCCGGCCTTCAACGCCGCGACCGACCCGCTGAAGACCGACCTGCGCAGCTATCGGCCGAAGTACCGTTTGATCAACGGCAAGGCGTTCCCGGAGACCGACCCGGTGGCCACCGACGTCGGCCGCAAGGTGCTGCTGCGCTACGTCAACGCGGGCGTGCTCGCCCACCCGATGACCGTGCTCGGCGTCGACCAGTCGGTCGTCGGCCAGGACTCGCGGCCGACGTCCTACCCGGAGGGCGCGGTCACCCTGCCGCTGCCGCCCGGGCAGAGCATCGACGCGATCAGCGCACTGCCGGCCGGTCAGGACGGCCGCCGATTCCTGGTCTTCGAGTCCGGCAGCCTGCTCAACAACACCGGGCAGAGGGTCGGCGCGGCCCAGGCCGGGGTCAGCCCGCAGCAGGCGTTCGGCGGGATGATGACCTATCTGGACACCAACCCGCAGCCGGTCAGCGGCGACCACATCGGACCGACCGCCGGCAAGACGTCGGCGGCTCCCAGCCCTGCGTCGGTGACCACCCCGGTCACCGTCACGGCCGACTTCTCGGACGTCGCGACCGGCAACTCGCCGATCGACCGGGCCGAGGTCGTCGTCGACGACCTGAGCGTTGCCGAGGGCACCGGGATCGCCTTCACCACCGGAATCTTCGGCGCGCCGAGCGTCACCGCCGCGACGGCCACGCTGGGCACGGCCGACCTGACCAAGCTCAGCCAGGGCCGGCACACCCTGTGGGTACGGGCGCACGACACCGCCGGCAACTGGGGTGCGGTCGACTCGGTGACGATCAACCTCTCCGTCACCGGCGCCTCGACCACCGGGCTCACCGTGACGCCCAACCCGGTCGGCGGGATCGTCGACCTGGCGATCAATGCGACCGGTGACGACTCCGCGCTGGGCGGCACGGTCGCGGGGGCCGAGTACTTCGTGGACGCGGCCGGGGTGAACGGGACCGGCACCGCGCTCAGCCTGAACGCGCCCGGTACGGCGATCAGTGCCGAGACCGGGGTGGTTCCCGCGACGGTCGTCGGCGCACTCGCCGAGGGCAGGCACACGATCCTGGTCCACACGCTGGATTCGCTGGGACTGTGGGGCCCGCCGGCCACCGTCGACGTGATCGTCGACCGTACCGGGCCGACGCTGCTCAGCGGCGCCGTCCTGCCGGCCACCACGAACGGTCTCAACGGTTCGCCATCCGACCCGACCGATCTGCGGGTCAACGCCGCGTTCACCGACACCGTCGCCGGTGGCGTGCACGAGGGCATCGTGGCGGCCGAGGGCTTCATCGACACGGCCGGCGCCGACGGGTCGGGCTTCGCCTTCCTGGCGCTGGACGGCTCGTACGGCCAGCAGACCGAGAACACCTACGCTCTAGTGCCGCTCAGTGAGCTGACCCGGCTTGCCGACGGCGCGCACCAGATGCTGGTGCACTCGCGGGACACCGCGGGCAACTGGGGTCCGCTGACCGGTGTGACCTTCACGGTCGACCGCAAGGGGCCGGTCGTCACGGCGACCGCCATCGTGGCGGCCGGCGTGGTGACCCTGCGGGCCTCCGTCACCGACGCGCTGTCCGGGATCGCCGCCGCGGAGTTCTTCGAGGTCGCCGACCCAGGGGTGGGCTTCGCCCGTCCGATGACCGCCGGCACCCCGGCGGGAACGTTCACGGCAACGATTCCCGGGCTCGCCAACGGAGCGCACACGTTCTCCGTACGGGCCCAGGACAGCGCTGGGAACTGGGGCGCGGCCGCCACGGTGACGGTCACCGTGACCGGTTCGACGCTGATCTTCGCCAACAACTTCGACGCCGGTGCGGGCGCCTGGTCGCAGCGGGTCGGCACGGTCCGGGTGGCTCCGGCGGCGGCATTCGGCAACTCGCCGGCGCTGACCGTCACCGGCCGGGCGGCGTCATACGTCGTCGACAACACACCGGCGAACGAGGCCACCCTGCATGTCCAGTTCGGTTTCGCCGCCGGCACCTACAACACCAACGGCGCGATCGTGGACATTTTCCAGGGACGCAACGCCGCCGGAACAGCGGTCGTGAACGTGCAGTACCGGCGCACGGCCGCGAACGGCAGCCAGCTTCGTACCGGCCTGCTCAACTCGGCCGGCGCCTGGGTCTACTCCGCTTGGGCGGCGGTTCCGACTACGGCCAGCACCGTCGCAGTCGACTGGAAGTCGGCCACCGCCGGCTCGGCCGGATTGATGATCAATGGCACCGCCTCCGGCACGGCCAACGGCAATACGTCCAGCCGCAAGATCGAGTCCGCCGCCCTTGGCGTAATCGTGTCGACCGGCGCCACCACCGGCGGAGGCGCGATCGACAACTACACCTCTACCCGCTGACCGCTGCACCCGGTGCTGGGCCCGATCGGGCCCAGCACCGGGGAGAAGGAGATTGCGATGAACCTCTCGATTCGCCGGGCACCGGTGCTGTACTGGGTGACCATCGTGCTGCTGACCCTGCTCCTCTCGGCCGCCGCGATCGGCCGGTTCGCCACCAGCGCGGACGCCCGCGATCCCTACAGTGTCCCGCAGGACGGCCAACTGGAGAGCATCCTGGGTGTCCGTTTTGTTCAGGCAGCCCTGGTCGGCGACGACGGTCTGGTCGAGATCAGCTACACGGTCCTCGACACCCAGCGGGCGTCGAAGTTCCAGAACGACGTGAAACACCCGCCCGTGCTCCGCAACGAGCGGACCGGCAAGACCGCCTGGCGGACCGCCCTGATGAGGCAGGGTCACGAACTGCGTCCCGGTCAGACCTACTACATCCTGTACCTCAACAATCAGAACGCGATCAAGCGCGGCGACAAGCTGGAGATCGGTACGACGGCGCGCAAGCTGGCGCACGTCCCGGTGCGGTGAGAACTCACCGGCGCCACGTCGGGGCGATCCTCCTCGCCGTCCTGGCCGGCGCCCTCGGGGCGCTGGCCGGGCCGGCCGCTCCGGCCAGCGCGCACGCCTACCTGACCACCAGCTCACCGGCCGACGGTACGGTCCTGGCCCAGGCCCCGGATCTGATCGTGCTGAGTTTCACCGAGCAGGTCGAACTGACGGCCACCCGTGTCGAGCTGGTCGACGGCAACGGCCGGCGCTACACCCCCACATCGCTCACGATGCGCCGGCCGGGTGGCGAGGGCGCGGACACCGAAGCACCGTCCGACGTGGTCGTCGGGCTGCCCGTGCTACCGGCCAACGTCTACCACCTGACCTGGCGCACGTTGTCCAGCGACGACCTGCACACCACCAGCGGCAACCTGGTGTTCGGGGTCCAGCGCACGGTCGGGCCCGCCGCCGGACCGCCCGGCCCGGCCGGACCGGCTCCGCTGGAGACCATCCTGCGCACAGCCGGTCTGCTCGGCTTGCTGGTCCTGCTGGGCGGGGCAGCGCTGGCCACGCTGGCCGGCCGTGCCGCCGGCCTGCGTGGGCGGCTCCTGCGGGTGGCCACCGGTTCGGGCGTCCTCGCGTTGGCCGCCGCACCCGTGCTGCTCATCACTCAGGTGTACGCCGGAACCGGCGCTCTGCCCCTGGCCGAGTTGCTCAGCCTGCGCTGGATCGGCTACGAACTCGGCCTGGCCGCATTGCTGGTCGCGGTGCGGATTGGCCGCACCCGGAGTCGCCGGGCGGTGGTGGTCGGCGTTCCCGCAGCGGTGCTGACGGCGTACTCGGGCGCGTTGCTCGGGCACAGCGCCAGCGGTTCAGCGACGCTGACCGCCGCCACCGTGATCCACTTGCTGGCCGCGGGAGGCTGGGCTGGCAGCGTCCTGGCCGCGGTCCTCGTCCTGGCGCCGTCGCTGCGTCCGGGGACGGCCCGTTCCGAGGAGGCAGGCGTGCTGTTGCGCTCGTTCTCCAAGCTGGCCGCGGCCTGCCTGGCGCTGCTCGCGGTGACCGGCCTGCTGATGGCCGGCCGCCTCGTCGCCACGGTCGACGCGCTGCTCACCTCCCCGTACGGTGCCCTGTTGATCGCCAAGCTGGTCCTCGCGGTCGGTGCGGGCCTGCTCGGGTTGCGCACCGCCCGGCGGCTACGCCGCCGCCGGGATCCCGACGCCCGCGGGCTGATCGCCGAAGGCGTGGCAGTGGTCGGCGTGCTGGCGCTGGCCGCCGCGCTGGCCTCGGCCGGACCGGCCCGCGGCCCGCACTACGAATCCGCGGCCGTCGCCACGACCCCTCAAGTCAGTGGGCAGGTCGCCGATTTGGTCGACGCCGTCACCGTCCGTCCCAACCGGCCCGGCCGCAATGTCGTCTCGGTGACGCTCAACGAGACCCGCCGCCCCGCCCTAGCCCCGATCGGCGGCGTGTCGGTCATCCTGCGGGCCCCGGACGGCCGTCAGATGGTCCGGCCGGTCACCCGCACCAGCGATGGCCTGTGGACGGTGGTGACCAACGACATCGACACGCCCGGCGCGTGGCACGTCTCGGTGACGGTGCTGCGTCCCGGTCTACCGGCCGTGACCGACTCGCACGCCTGGGGCGTCGCAGGCGGGCAGCCACCGATCGTCTCCGCGGCCCCGCTCGAGCCGGTGACGACGGCGCTCGCCGTGTTGGCGGCGCTGGTCGCCGTGATCGGCGCGTTATTGCTGGCCCGCCGCCGACCACCGGCAGCCGGACATCCCCAGGTCGTCGACGCAAAGGCGGTGATGTCCGCCTGACAGAGCCGGTGTCCCGGCCGCAACTGAGCCCCCTCAGTGTGCGGCCGGGACGCCCACCGCATCGATCAGAACTCCACCGGCGTCCCATCGCAGCTCCATCTCGGTCGAGAACCAATTCCTCGGCGTTCCCCGAAGCGCAGGCGCACGACCGCGACGCCGGCTCCAGCCCGCGATGGCCGCCGTCCCCGCACCGACAGCGGTTCTCGAAATCAGTGTGGTCGTGCCGCCGGTAGAGTCCGCGAGAACCCGCCAGGGCGTCATCGACGTCCGCGTGAAGGAAGCCGCGAGATGGGCTACTTCCGCTCGACCGGGGCCGTCTGGCGCCCGGATCGGGGCACGTCGTCGAGCAGCAGGGCCCGACGGGGACAGGCGGCGACGGCGGCCCGCGCGGCTCGCAAGTCGGTCTCTCCGAGGGTCTCACCGGAAACGATCGGGTAGCCCCAGCTGTCCGGATTCACCAGAGCCGGCGCCAGATGAGAGCACATGCCGATGCCGTCGCAGGCCACCGGGTCGACGAGCAACTTCATCGATGACCCACCGGAATCGGCAGGAACGGCTCGGCGCCCGGGTGCAGGCACCGGCCGTGCAGATGCCGGTCCACATCGTCGGCGAAGACCGCCAGCGCGGTGCCGGTCACCTGCGCCGCCCCGTCCGGCAGACCACAGGCACCGCGACCGCCGACCTCACCGATCAGGCCGGCGATCCGGCGGACGTCGGCCCGGCGCGCGGTGCCGTCGGCGACCCGGGCCATCGTGTCCGCGAGGGCCCGGGTACCGAACAGGCACGGTCCGCATTGGCGGGCACTCGATCGCGCCAGGTAGTCGAGGACCGCCGCGGTCTCGGTGAGGCCGCACGCGTCCGGCGGCAGCGGCGCGATCACCCCTGGACCGAGGTCCGGTACGAGCCCGCCGAGCGGTTGCCCGGCGAGCGCCGGCCAGCGTACCCAGCGCCCGGCGTAGCCGCCGACCAGGACGGTGTCCACAGGGCGCAGGATGTCCTCCACAGTGGCGTACGGCGAAAGTTCGGCTACGGTCAGAGTGCCCGGCGACACGATCGTCACCAGTGGTCCGGGCTGCTCGCCATAGCCGTTCGTGCGGGCCAGCAGGGCCACTCGGGCCAGTGTCTCGGCGTTCTGGACCAGAGTCGGAAGGCCGCCCAGCCCGGCCCGCGCGGCCGGTGTCCGGGTGAAGACCGGCACCGCCGGTCCTCCGCCAAGGGCATTGATCACGGCGCTGGATTCTCCCGTGAGGTAGCGGTCCGGGCCGGTCAGCACGCGTACCGGGGACTCGATCAACCCGCTCGCTCGTCGCTCGGCGAGCGCCCGGCTGATCGCCTCCTGGCTCTCCCGGGCGTGCTCGTGCAGCCAGACCACGCTGCCGCGGGCACCGAGAGCCTCGGCCGCGGTGGCCAGGCCGTCCAGTACGAGGTGCGGGCGGTGCTGTAGCAGAGCGGCGTCCTTGGCGCTGCACGGCTCGCCTTCGGCGGCATTGGCGACGACGTATCCACCGCCACCCGCGGCGAGCGTCGTCTGCCACTTCGCCGCCGCCCGGAAATGCGCGCCACCACGACCGCTCAGGCCAGCCGTCGCGAGCGCCGAGATTGACTCCTGGGCGGAACGGCGGGGCCGGTGGCCGTACCGCTGTAGATGGTCGTTCAGGGTATCGGGCGGTGGGCCGGCCAGCCGGAGGCGGTCCGACGACCGAAAGCGGACGATGCCTTCGAGTAGCCGGGGCACCGTGTCCAAGCGCGCGGCGGCCCTCATCGGCCGCTCCGGAGCAGGTCGCGGATCCGGTCCGCCGGGGTTGTCGCGGTGTAGCGGGAGAGGGCCAGGAGAACCAGGACGAGACCGGTGCCGAAGTAGAGCGGGCGTAGCGCATCGCTGTCGGTACCGGCCAGCACCCCATGCAACCAGACCAGGACCAGGCTCCCCGCGGCCACCTTGTGTACCGGCCACCAGACCCGCCGGGCCAGCCCGCCGGCGAACGCTGCGGTCAGCCCGGTCAGCATGCCGCAGTACGCGCCCAGAACGCCGAGGGTGACCGACGCCGGGCGGTACTGCGATGCCATCGGTAGCAGTGCGCCCCACCAGCCCACCTTGGCGTACCGGTCGGTGGCCAGAACGACCACGTGCAGGACCAGGAAGGTGAGGGTGAAGACGGCGAGGCTGGTATGCACACGTAGCCGGGTGGCCGGGCCGGGCCGCCGCCAGCGGACCCGACGCGGGTGAGCGAGGACCAGTCCAAGGCCGACAAGCGCAACCAGCAGAAGATAGCTCACGATCCCGGACGCCCGGCCGAGAATCCAGGGCGCGTTGCGGTCGCTCGCGATCGAGGCCACCGCCCGCCCGGTGAGCCAGGCGCTCAGTGCGCTGCCTGCGGTGATGATGATGAGGTCGCGAACCGGATGTCGGCGGCTCACCGGGATGGTGGGCGGCGCGGCGGCGGGGAGCGACTGTCTAGTGAGCATCGTTCGCCTCCCACACAACGGATGACGCCATCTCCGCGCTCTTGTCGATTCGGCCATCGTCGTCGACCCAGAGCGCGGCGAGTCCCCGATCGGTGGCCAGCGGGGCGATCCGGGACCGGCCGGCGATCAGCAGTGCCTTGCTCCACACCTCGGCGCGAACCGGGTCGTCGTCCAGGACGGTGACCGACCGCAGGCCACCCTCGGCGCTGTCGCCTGTCCGGGGGTCGATCAGGTGGTGCACCGGGCGGCCGTTCACGTGCCAGGACCGGATCCGCAGCGACGAGGTCGCGCATCCGCCGTCGAGGACGCGGAGGACGGCGACCGGCTCCGGGCCACCGGACGGGTCCTCGACACCGATCCACCAGCCGTCGCGGTCCGGGCCGTCGCCCCGTACGTGGCAGTCACCGCCGGCCTCGATGAGATGGCCGCGGCCCGCTCCGGCGAGTGCGCGGGCCGCCAGCCGTACAGCCAGTCCCTTTCCGATCCCGCCCAGGTCGACTCGGTCGGCACCGAGCTGGACCGACCGCATCCGAGGATCCAGTCCCGGGAGCCAGGGATCTCGGACGGTGCGGGCCGGAGAGCCGGTTCCGGTCACCCTGACCAGGCCCGATCGAAACGGCAGGGTCCGGTCGTACCCGAGGGCCACCAGAGTGTCGAGGACCCGGGGGTCGAAGAGCCCGTCGGTCTCCAGATGGGCCCGGGCCGCCCCGGCCACGGCCAGGTAGCACTCCTCCGGCACCTGGTGCCAGGCTTCGCCGTCGGCGTTCGCCCGCATCAGCGCGCTCCCCGGGTCGAACCGGGTACAGGCGGCCTCGACCCGCTCGAAGGCGCGCCTGGCGGCGACGAGGGCTTGGCGGGCCTCCGGACCGGCGTCGATCACCCGCAGCGTGACCTGGCAGGCCATCGCCGTGAAGACGACGGTCAGCTCGGGCGTGACGTGCGTGGTCACGAGGCGCCGGTCGTGGCGTGGATCGGCGGCGCGGCCGTTTTGGCCCGCGCGTCAGGAGCGGGCTTCGGTTTGGCAGACCCGCGCGGCGTCGCCGCCGACGTGCCATCGGTCCGTGAGCGGACCGGTCTCGACGGTGCCCCCTTCCCTTGGTCCACGTCGAACTGCAGCGAGGCGATCTCTTTCCGGATCCGTTCCACGGCGCGCTGCCGGTCCTGGATCTTCTTGGCGGTGTCGTCGCCGGTTTCGGCTCGGACGGCCGGCTTCGGCGTGGCGACGGCCGCGGGCGGGTGATCGGCGGCCCAGGCCACGCTCCCGCCGAAGGCAGCGGCCACGGCAGGGGCGAGCAGCGCTGCGGTGGACAGCCCGCGAGGGCGTCCACGGTGGTCAGTCATCGTCACCGCCATCCACCCCGGTGTCGTCGTCCGTCGAGGTCGGCCCAGCCCCGCTGGCGCCAGTGGTGGCGTGCGTGGCCGGTGCGGAGGTGGCCACGGGCGCAGGCGCGGTCGCATCCGGGGTCACCTCCGGGTCGGCGGTGGGCGTAGCTCTCTCGGGGTCGTCGGACCTCGGCGTGGATTTCGTACGCGCGCTCTGGTCCTTGAGGTCTTTGGCCTGGCTCTGCAGATCTTTCAGCTCGGCGTCGAGATCGGCCAGGTCCTGGCTGTCCGGAGTGCTGACGGTGACGGTGGCGATCTCGGCCGGAGGCGGCGTGTCACGTGGCGACGCGAACGCGATACCCCCGCCGGTGAGCAGCGCCGCCGCCGCGGCGGTCGACAATCCGGCCCGGTACGTACGTCTCATTCCGCTCGCCCCTCCGGTGTCCTGGACGGGCACGGAAGCCCGCTGTCGGAACCGATCCTGGGCCGCCGAGATGAAGTGACCAGGGGACATTCGATGAGAGCTTTCTCATCGTCCGGCGCTACCGCCGGGGTCGGTCAGCCGATAGCCAATTCCGCGTAGCGTCTCGATCCTCCCGGTGCCGACCTTGCGACGCAGGTAGCGGATGTAGACGTCGACGACGTTCGAGCCGGGGTCGAAGTCGTAGCCCCAGACATGACTGAGCAACTGTTCTCGGCTCAACACGTTGCCAGGGTGCCGCATCAAGGTCTCCAGTAAGCGGTACTCGCGGGCGGACAACTCCACCTCGTGGCCGCTCACTGCGGCCCGATGGGTGTTCAGGTCAAGGGCGAGGTCGCCGTAGCGAAGGACTGTCGGCGCGGCGGACCGGTCACCAGACCGGAGCCGCAGCTGGATCCGGGCGACCAACTCGTCGAACCGGAAGGGTTTGGCGATGTAGTCGTCGGCCCCGCCCTGCAGCCCGGCGACCGTGTCGTTGACTCCGGATCGCGCGGTCAGGATGATCACCGGGATCGAGTTGCCCGCCTGCCGGAGCCGCTGCAGGACGGCGAAACCGTCGAGCAGCGGCAGCCCGAGGTCGAGCAATAGCAGATCGTGCTCGCCGGCCATCGCGACCTCGTACGCGGCCGGCCCATCGGCCACCACGGTCACGGTGAGCCCACTGGCTCGCAGCCCCTTCTCGATGAACGACGAGATCCGCTGCTCGTCCTCGGCGACCAGGATCCGGCTCATCGTGGGGCCCGCGCCACGTCGGCAGGACGTTCCGAGGAAATCGCCTCCAGGGGCAGCACCAGGGTGAACTTGGCACCGGGACGCGCATGGTCGAGTGTGACCCGGCCGCCGTGCGCCGCCGCGATTCCGGCCACGATCGACAGTCCGAGCCCGGACCCGTCGGCACCGCGTGAGACCTGGGACCGCTGGAAACGTTCGAAGATCCGCGCGGCGTCCGCCTCGGGTACGCCGAGTCCGGTGTCGCGGACCCAGAGCAGCAGGTCGCCGGCGTTCTGGGCGCTGCCGAAGGCGATCACATCGTGCGGTGTGGTGTGCTTGACGGCGTTGTCGGCCAGCTGCAGCATTGCCTGGGTAAGCCGCTGAGCATCGGCGACGACGATCACCCGCAGGCTGCCGTCGAGCACCCAGCGCCGGTCGGCGAGAGCTTGCGCCTTGTCCAGCGCGTCGCGCAGCAACCGATCCAGGTCCACCGGCTCGAATCGCACGAAGTCGGGGCGGCGGGCCCGAGCGAGCAGGACCAGGTCGTCGACCAGCCGGGCCATCCGGTCCAGTTCGTCCACGACGATGTCGCGCGTCGCGGTCACCTCCAGCGGGTCACGAGCGTTGAGCACCTCGAGGTGCCCGCGAATGATGGTCAACGGCGTCCTCAGCTCGTGGCCGGCATCGTCGAGGAACTGTTGCTGGGTATCGAACGCCCACTGCAGCCGGTCCAGCATGTCGTTCACCGTCCGGGTCAGCTCAGTGACGTCGTCGTGGCCGCTGACCGGGATCCGCGCGGTCAGGTCAGTGTGCGAGATCTGTCGGGCGGCCAGGCGCAGCAGGCGCAACGGGCGCAACAGCCGTCCGGCGACAAGCCAGCCGCCCACCGCGATCAAGATCAGGGCGACGGCAGAAAGGGCCGCGTACTGCTGGGCGTTGCGGATCACGGTGTGCTGGGCCGGCCGCCGGCTGATCGCGACGACGAAAACCCCGCGCTCGGGCTTGCCGGTGACCCGGACCTGGACCGCGACGTAGCGGATCGCCCCGGCCGCGAGAGTGATGTTCTGCCGGATCCGGATCGGGTCGTCGCCCGGCAGCGCGGCGATCCGGGCGATCAGCGCCGTTTCCTTTTCCAGCGGGAACGGCCGGTCACCCGGGGTGATGAAGGACGGCGCCCCGTCGACCATCCCGAGGACTACCTGGTCGCTCATCGGCACCTGCTGTTCCAGCGCCGACCTCAACAGCGAACGGACGTCGGCGGAGTTGGCCGGGTCCGCCGAGGCCTTCGCCACGTGCGTGCGGAACTCAGAGACCTCCGTGGCCAGGTCCTTGTCGGCGGCGGCGGTCAGCTGACGACTGCTGACCACGGACGATGCCGCCCCGGCGACCAGCATCCCGAGCCCGGCCAGGACCAGAACCGTGGCGAGGATCCGGGCCCGTACCCCGATCGTCAAGCGCCGTCTCGTCAATCGTCACCCACCTGCGTGCTGCCGCCGTCGTCATCGACCGGCTGTACGTACTCCGGGTCGAGGGTCTCCGGGGTCGCGGCATCCGGGCCGCGGGAAGACGAGTGGACCACCACGGCGGACCCGGAGCCGG
>DASWRZ010000017.1:0-19261 GCA_036402935.1 Actinoplanes sp. | reverse complement strand
GATCAAGCGGGAGCTGTCGATCGGCGACGCCGGCACCCTCTCCGACGCGCTGGCCGCCGAGGCTCAGGCCCAGGCGATCTGCGGCGCGACGGCCGACCACAAGGCCGCCGTCGACGCCTTCGTGGCCAAGCGGACGCCGGTATTCGAGGGCCGGTGATATGACCCGATTGGGATAGCTGTATTTACGGGCATCTATTCATAGGGTTCTACCCAGACATTCCGACCTGGGGAGAATCCGATGAAGCTTCTTGTGCGCGCCGCCCTCGTGGCGGTGACCCTCGCGGCATGGGGTGTGGCCGCGTCTCCAGCCAGTGCAGCCCCCGTCAGCCCGGCCGTCGTCGGCGGCTCGCGCGCCGCGCAGGGCGAGTTCCCGTTCGTGGTGCGGCTGTCGATGGGCTGCGGCGGCGCGCTCTACAGCCCGACCATCGTGCTGACCGCGGCCCACTGCGTCTCGCGTACCGGCACCAACACGTCGATCACGGCGACGCTGGGCTCGGTCGACCTGCAGTCGAGCAGCCGGATCACCGTCAAGTCGAACTACGTCTACCAGGCGCCCGGCTACACCGGGAACGGCAAGGACTGGGCACTGATCCGGCTGGCCTCCCCGGTCACCGGCCTGGCCACGCTGCCGCCGGCCACCACCACGGCGTACGACTCGGGCACGTTCACGATCGTCGGCTGGGGCGCGGCGTCGGAGGGCGGCGCCCAGCAGCGCTACCTGCTCAAGGCCACGGTGCCGTTCGTCAGCGACACGACCTGCAACTCGCGGTCGATGTACAACGGCGAGGTGATCGCCAGCGACGAGATCTGCGCCGGCTACGCCTCCGGCGGGACCGACACCTGCCAGGGCGACTCCGGCGGCCCGATGTTCCGGCGGGACGCGAGCAACGCGTGGATTCAGGTCGGCATCGTGAGCTGGGGCGACGGCTGCGCACGGCCCAACAAGCCGGGCGTCTACTCGCAGGTCAGCACGTTCGCCGCGAACATCAAGGCCGCGGCCGCGAGCCTCGGGGGCTGAGCCGCTCGGCCACGAAGGGGACGGCGGGGCCTAGTCTTCGTCGTCCTCTTCCTCCGGGTCCTGGTTGGCCTGTTCGCCGAGCACGTAGACCTGCATGGCCAGCTCGTCGCGGAGCGGCCACACATAGGTCGGCAGCTCGGCCGGGCCCAGCTCGGACACGTGCGACCAGAACTGCCGCACCGCCTCGGCCGGGGTCGCGGCCTCGATCGGCATCGTGACGCTGACCAGCCAGCTCTTCTCGGCACTGCTCTTCTCGGCGCTGCTCCTAGCGCCCAGCCCGGCCGCCAGCCGCTGGAACGTCTCCGCCTCGACCGGGGTCACCTCACCGGTCAGCACCAGGCCCTCCGGCGCGACCGGGGCGTCGAACGAGCGGCGCAGATAGGCCAGGACCAGGCTCTCGCCGTCGGTCTTGCCGGCCCGGGCCAACGCCACGACGTGGTCGTCGGCGATCAGCAGGACCTCGTCGTCGGCCGCCACCGCGCCCGCGCCGACCGCGAGGGCCAGCGTGTCGTTGTGGAACAGCCGCTCGGTCGTCCACTGCTCCGCCGGAATGATCACCGCCCAGTGCGCCATGCACTCCATCTCATCACCTGGTGGGCGGAACCCAGCAACCGGCCAGGTGGTCGTCGACCATGCCGGTCGCCTGCATCAAGGCATAGGCCGTGGTGGGGCCCACGAACTTGAAGCCGCGCTTCTTGAGCTCCTTGGCCATCGCCTTGGACTCCGGCGTCGTGGCCGGCACCTCGGCGCCGCTGCGCGGCCGGGCCGGGCGCGGATCGGGCGCGAAACTCCAGAGCAGCGCCGAGAGCCCGTCGGGGAGGTCGGCCGCGACCCGGGCGTTGTTCATCGCCGCGTCGACCTTCATCCGGTTGCGGACGATGCCCGGGTCGCCCATCAGCCGGGTCGCGTCGGCCCCGGAGAACGCCGCCACCTTGTCGATCTTGAAGCCGGCGAAGGCGCCCCGGAACGACTCCCGCTTGCGCAGAATCGTGATCCAGGAAAGGCCGGACTGGAAGGCCTCCAGGCACATGCGCTCGAACAGCGCGTCGTCGCCGCGCACGACACGACCCCACTCGTTGTCGTGGTAGGGCACGTAGTCGGGGGTGCTGCCGCCCCAGGAGCAGCGGGCTCGCCCGTCCGGCCCGACGACCAGGCCGCTGGTCTCGGGCAATGTCTTTTCGGGCAATGTCTTTTCGGGCAACGTCGTTTCCGTCATGGCAGCCAACCTAGAACCACCCTCTGACAAAAAGCAGTCTTCCGCCCGCTCGACGGCGGTCGGATCGGCTAGGGCAGGCGGCCCTGCTCGACGAGCCGGCCGAACTTCTTCAGCGCGCCGGTGAAGCTCAGCTTCGAACCCGGCCAGAGCACCGGCCAGGCCAGCTTCCCGATCGGGCCGACCGGCAGGTGGAACCACTCGTGCAGGACGACCTGGGTGCGGTCGCCGGACATCGCGGTGCAGCGCACCGACCCCGGGCCACGGAGCACCTTGCCGCAGTGCACGACCTTCACCTCGTACGGCGGGTTGACCTTGATCACACGCAGTTCGTCGCGCAGCGACGCCGGGCCGATCGCGGTGATCGCCTCGACCAGGCTGCCCTCGCCGCCGTCACCCTCCACGACCCGCACCTTGGTGAACGGGATCCACTCGGACTGCTTCTCCCAGTTGAGGAAGGCCTCGAAGACGCGCTGGGCCGGCGCGTTGACGATGACCGTGGCCGTTACCTCGCCGGTGCCGGGGCGGGCGGGGTCGTCGCCCAGCCCGTCGCTCACCGGCGCTCCGCCGCTTCGGACTCCTCGACCTTTTCGTCGTCGCTCTTGTCGTTTCCGGTCGCCGGTTCCCCGTCACTCGCCGTCGACGGCTCCGCGTCTTCTCTTGCCGCCGCCGGCTCCCTGTCTCTTGCCGCCGCCGGCTCTGTGCCTCTTGTCGCCGCCGGCTCCGTGTCTCTTGCCGCCGCCGACTCCGTGGCGATCTCGTCGGGTGGGACCACCGAGAGCTCGATGACCGGGCCTTCGCCGTCCGGGGAGGCCGGTGCCGGCACGATCGGCGCCACCGCCGCCTCGCGGGCCTTGCGCAGCACGTCGGCGTCGGCCAGGCGACCGTCGCGCAGCGCGATCACCTCCGCCTCGAGCACGCCGATCAGCTCACCCTTGTAACCGATGTCGTAGGCGGCCCGCTGAAGCGCCTGGTCGACCTGGGCCATCCGGTATCCGCGCCAGACGACATCGAACTTCGTCTGGCCCATGTCGTCCTCACCGAGCGGCCGGTCGGTGGGAAGGGGAACGGCGCGACCATCCGCTTCGACAGGCGTCAATCCGGAATCGCCTCCGCCCAACATCACGGTCACGCCGAAGACGATCGCGGCAACCACCACGGCCACGACGATGAAGAGGAGAAGCTGACCCATGCGCAGAATGTTGGCACGAGCGCTTGCGCGTGGCGAGCCCGCCACCCCGACCAGCTCCGGCCCGGCGGCCTTTGGGCAGCTCAGGTCCAGGTCAGGATCTTCTTGCGCCAGGCGTAGGCGATGCCGAGCGCGAGCACGGCGACGAAGATGCCCATCTCGGCCACGCTCGCCGCGCCGAAGCCGGGCCGGTCGAAGATCACGGCCCAGGGAAAGAGAAAAACGGCCTCGACGGCGAAAAGCACATAGAGGTACGCGTAGACGTAGTAGCGAATCTGCGCCTGGGCCCAGTCGCCGCCGACCGGGTCGATGCCGCTCTCGTAGGAGATCCGCTTGCCGAAGGGCTCGGCCGGATGGGCGGGCCTCAGCAGCCGGTTTGCCCCGAACGCGCCCACGAAGACGAGCACGCCGGCGCCGATCACCAGCGCGAGCGTGGCGTACGAACCCAGGTAGCCGTCCACGATCCGACAGCTTAGTCGCCGGCGCCGGCCCACGTGACCGGGATGACCCGCCGCATGGTGGACTCGGCTGGATCAGGGAAGCCTGTCCTAGCTACTGTGGTCAACGGTCCGGCGGCCGCTTGCGTAAGGAGCGGCGACGTAGGCTGGAAGTGACTTATCGCGGGCCGTTTGCCGAAGCGGCCCAGCACGGGAGGTTGGTCAACGTGGCCGCTGGAGCGAAGCGGGTCGAACAGCTGGACCGGGTGGTCATCCGGTTCGCGGGCGACTCGGGCGACGGCATGCAGCTCACCGGGGACCGGTTCACATCCGAGACCGCGCAGCTGGGCAACGACATCTCGACGTTGCCCAACTTCCCGGCCGAGATCCGCGCACCAGCCGGCACCCTCCCCGGCGTGTCGAGTTTCCAGGTGCACTTCGCCGACTACGACATCCTGACCCCGGGCGACGCGCCCAACGTTCTGGTCGCGATGAACCCGGCGGCGCTCAAGGCCAACCTGTCCGACCTGCCGCACGGCGCCGACCTGATCGTCAACACCGACGAGTTCACCAAGCGCAACCTGGCCAAGGTCGGATACGCGGTGAGCCCGCTCGAGGACGGCTCGCTGGACGCGTACGCGGTGCACCCGGTCGCCCTCACCTCGATGACGGTGGGCGCGCTGGCCGATCTCGGCGTCTCGAAGAAGGACGCCGAGCGGGCCAAGAACATGTTCGCCCTGGGCCTGCTGAGCTGGATGTACTCGCGGCCCTTCGAGTCGACCCTGCGGTTTCTGGAGCGCAAGTTCGCCAAGCGCCCCGACCTGGTCGCGGCGAACAAGGCGGCCTTCAACGCGGGCTGGAACTTCGGCGAGACGACGGAGGACTTCTCCGTCCGCTACGAGGTCAAGCCGGCCAAGATGCTGCCCGGCACCTACCGCAACATCACCGGCAACCAGGCGCTCGCGCTCGGGCTGGTGGCGGCCAGTGTGCGGGCCAAGCTGCCGCTCTTCCTCGGCGCCTACCCGATCACCCCGGCGTCCGACATCCTGCACGAGCTGAGCAAGCACAAGCGGTTCGGCGTCACCACGATGCAGGCCGAGGACGAGATCGCGGCGATCGGCGCGGCGCTGGGTGCGGCGTACGGCGGGGCGCTCGGCGTCACCACCACGTCCGGCCCGGGTGTCGCGCTCAAGGGCGAGACGATCTCGCTGGCGATCGCGCTCGAACTGCCGCTGGTCATCGTCGACGTGCAGCGGGCCGGACCCTCGACCGGCATGCCGACCAAGACCGAGCAGGCCGACCTCAACATGGCGCTCTACGGCCGCCACGGTGAGGCGCCGCTGGCCGTGGTCGCGCCGAAGTCGCCGTCCGACTGCTTCCACGCCGCGATCGAGGCGGCGCGGATCGCGCTGACCTACCGCACGCCGGTCATCCTGCTGTCCGACAACTACGTGGCCAACGGCTCCGAGCCGTGGCTGCTGCCCGAGGTCGCCGAGCTGCCCGACCTGTCGGTGCCGTACGCGACCGAGGCCAACGGCGAGGACGGCCGCTTCCTGCCCTACCTGCGCGATCCGGAGACGATGGCGCGGCCGTGGGCGATCCCGGGCACCCCGGGCCTCGAGCACCGCATCGGTGGCCTCGAGAAGGCCGACAAGACCGGCGACATCTCGTACGACCCGGCCAACCACGAGTTCATGGTCCGCACCCGGGCCGCGCGCATCGAGGCCATCCCGGTGCCCGACGCCGAGATCGACGACCCCGATGACAACGCGACCGTGCTCGTGCTCGGCTGGGGTTCGACGTACGGCCCGATCGGCGCGGCGTGCCGCGCCCTGCGTCAGCGTGGCCTGCCGATCGCCCAGGCCCACCTGCGGCACCTCTCGCCGTTGCCGGCCAATCTCGGCGAAGTCCTGAAGGCGTACGACAAGGTGATCGTCCCCGAGATGAACCTGGGCCAGCTGGCTCACGTGGTCCGGGCGAGGTACCTGGTCGACGCCGTTCCGTTCAACCAGATCAGCGGCCTGCCGTTCACCGCCGCGACGCTGGAAAGCATGCTCGAGGACGTGGTCAAGAATGGTTAGCACCTCCATCCCGTTGACGCCCGTCAATCTCACCGCCAAGGACTTCAAGTCCGACCAGGAAGTTCGCTGGTGCCCGGGCTGCGGTGACTACTCGATCCTCGCGGCCATGCAGCGGTTCATGCCCGAACTCGGGATCCCGCGCGAAAAGATCGTCTTCATCTCGGGCATCGGCTGCTCGTCGCGCTTCCCCTACTACATGAACACGTACGGGATGCACTCGATCCACGGCCGCGCGCCGGCGATCGCGACCGGTCTCTCCTCCTCACGCCCGGACCTCACCGTCTGGGTCGTCACCGGCGACGGCGACGCGCTGTCGATCGGCGGCAACCACCTGATCCACGCCCTGCGGCGCAACGTCAATCTGAAGATCCTGCTGTTCAACAACCGGATCTACGGCCTGACCAAGGGCCAGTACTCGCCGACCTCGGAGCTGGGCAAGATCACGAAGTCGACGCCGGCCGGCTCGGCCGACTCGCCGTTCAACCCGCTCTCGCTGGCCCTCGGCGCCGAGGCGACCTTCGTGGCCCGCACGATCGACTCGGACGCCAAGCACCTGCAGTCGGTGCTGCGCCAGGCGGCCGAGCACCAGGGCTCGGCGTTCGTCGAGATCTACCAGAACTGCAACATCTTCAACGACGGCGCGTTCGAGCTGATCAAGGACTCGAGCACCCGCGACGACCACCTGATCCGCCTCGAGCAGGGCCGGCCGATCACGTTCGGGCCGGAGGGCAGGTTCTCGGTCGTGCACCCGGAGGGCAGCTTCGGCCTCAAGGTGCAGGAGGGCGGCACCGCGATCGTCCACGACGCCAAGGTCGAGGACCCGGCGTACGCGTTCGCCCTGTCCCGCCTCTCCGGCTCCGACCTGACCACCACCCCGATCGGCGTCTTCCGCGACGTGACCCGGCCGACCTACGACGAGATCCTGCAGAAGCAGCTGGTCGACGCGAAGGCCGAGGCCACCGGCAGCCCCGACGAGATGCTCGGTGAGCTGCTCACCGCCGCCGACACCTGGACGATCCTCTAGACACCGTCGCCCGCCGGCCCCGCGGCAGCCGGCGTCAAGCGCGGCGAGTCCGATCTGCAGGCTAGACCCCGACCTCGGCCGGGTTCTCCTCATTGCGGATGTAGACCAGCAGGTCGCCGGTCTCGATGGTGAGCGGCTGCTCGCCGCCGAGCGGCAGGACCTTGCCTCGCCGGATCAGGGCGACGACCAGCGTGTGCAGCTGGCGCGGGTTTTGACCGACCTCGGCCCGCTCGGCGCTGCGCATCGCCAGCGCCATGCCCTGACCCGGGGTGAGCAGGTCTTCCACCACGTCGATGAGTGGCGGCGCGGTGGTGGTCAGGCCGAGCAGGCGGCCGGCGGTCGCCGACGAGACGATCACGTGGTGGGCGCCGCTCTGCTTGAGCAACGCCGCGTTCTCCTGCTCGCGGACCGCCGCGATGATGCGCACCTGGCCGGCGGTGAGCTGGCGGACGGTCAGCGTGATCAGCACTGAGGCCTCGTCGCTGTCGGTGGCGATGATGACCGACTTGCAGTTCTTGACGTCGGCCTCGTTGAGCACCGAGGAGCGGGTGGCGTTGCCGTTGATCGCGGCTAGCCCGTTGGCCGTGGCCTGACGCAGCGCCTCCTCCCGGCTCTCCACGACCACGATCTTCGACTTGTCGTAGCCGTTCTCGAGCAGGGCGCCGACCGCGGCGCGGCCCTTGGTGCCGTAGCCGCAGACGATCACGTGGTCCTTCAACTTTCGCCTCCACCGGCTGACCCGCAGCGTGTTGCGGTATTGGTCGGTCAGCACCTCTAGGGTGGTGCCGACCAGGATGATCAGGAAGAGGATGCGGGCCGGGGTGACCAGCAGGACGTTGACCAGCCGAGCGTCCGGGGTGACCGGGGTGATGTCGCCGTAGCCGGTCGTCGAGAGCGAGACGACCACGTAGTAGAAGCAGTCGAGGAGGGTGAGGCCGTCATTGTCGACGTCCCGGTAGCCGTTTCGGTCGGAGTAGATGATCACGACCGTGACCAGCACCAGGAGGACGGCGAGCGCCACCCGGACGCTGAGCGCCCGAAGGGGTCCGCGGCGGACCAGCGGTAAACGGATCATGGGGCGCCCTGCACGCCCACACCCTATCCATCGACGGCACAGCGGCCGCTGCCAGCCGGACCACTCAGGACATCACACGAACGCTCGTTAAGGAATACCCACCAGTAGCTTCGCGCGCGATAGATCGATAGTTCATCGACCTCCTTGTATGCGTTAGGTACTTGATCCAACACTCTCCGTATGACGCGACGCATTCTGCTCATCCTCGCCCTCGTGTTCGCGGCGCTCATTCCCGCCGGCGCCGCCTCGGCGGCCACCCCCACCGACAAGCTCACCGTCTTGTCGAAATGGACCCAGCCGACCGCGGCCAGCACCGCCGCCTGGAACGCCGCCCGCACCAACCAGGGCAGCTGGTCGGCATACAACTTCGACTGGTCGACCGACTACTGCTCGGACAGCCCGGACAACCCGCTCGGGTTCGCGTTCAGCACGTCCTGCTGGCACCACGACTTCGGCTACCGCAACTACAAGGCGGTCGGCCAGTTCCCGGCCAACAAGGACCGGATCGACAACATGTTCTACGCCGACCTGAAGCGGGTCTGCGCGACCTACAGCAGCGTCGTCCAGCCGGCCTGCTACAGCCTGGCCTGGACCTACTACGAGGCCGTTCACGTGTTCGGTTCGGTCTCCGCGGTCAACCCGGCCGACATCGCCGCGGCGGCCCGTATCAGGTCGCAGTCCCTGCAAGCCGCCCGCTGAGAGCGCCGTCCTCCAGGTCCGGGTGCTCGACGGCCAGGGCCATCGCAACGATCCGATCAAAACCCAGGTCAACCCCGTCGGCGTACGCGGCGTCGAACGTCGCGTCGCCGAGGGTGCCCCGCAGCACCGACTGCTGAGCCGACCAGAACTTGCCGAACATCTCCGTACGCCGAGCACCCCGGGCCGCCTCGGCCCCGCCGAACAGCACGGCGGCCGTCGCCGGATCGCCGCCGATCGTGCACCGCACCGCGATCGCGGCGACCGCGTCGGCCGCCGCGCCCCGGAACCCGTGCCGCAGCCGCGACCGCAGCGCCACCACCAGGTGATCGTGGGCGGCGACCAGGTCGCCCCGGCGCAGCGCGACCATCCCGAGCAGCCAGTCGACGGTCCGCCGGCCACGCTCCTCGGGCCGGCTCGCCTCCATCTGGCGGGCCGCACCCAACAGCTCGGCCGCCTCGTCCAGCGCGTCCCGCCGCCAGAGCAGCTCGGCCAGCGCGATCACCGCCGGGAGCGCCGCCTCCGGTACGCCGTTCCGCTCGGCCCGCGCGATCACGTCCCGGCAGAGCCGCTCGGCCTCCTCGTGCCGGCGCGACTCGAGCAGGTTGAGCCGGCGCGCGGCCAGAGCCCGTACGAGCAGCGCCGGATCGTCGGTCGCCTGCTCGGCCCGCTCGACGTACTCCTCCCGCTCGTCCTGATCGGCGGCCAGCTCGGCGTGCGCGAGGTAGGCCCGGGCCGCGTCGGCGCCGCCCACCGCGTCTTGCTGGAGGCGCCGGTAGAGCCGGGACAGCAGGTCACGACCCTCGCGCACCCCGCCGTGCTCGCGCCACCAGGGAGCCAGCGCGTCGGCCAGCCGCAGGCCGGCCCGCACGCTGCCGTCGGTCGCCGCCCAGCGCAGCGCCTCCTGCCACTCCCCCACAAACGGCGCCAGATCGGTCAGGGACACCGTGCGCGGCTGCCCGTCGGTGTCCACCGCGACGCCGTCCAGGGTGTGCAGCGACCAGTCCACGTGCCGGTCGCGGACCTCACGCTCGTCGCCGGCGGTCGCGAGGTGCCGGTTCGCGTACGCCCGGACCTGCTCGGAGATCCGGTAGCGCGGGCCCGGCGCGACCTCGACCATCGACTTGTCGACCAGTTCGGAGAGTGCGGCCAGCGCGTCCGGGCCGCACCACTCGACGGTGGCGAGCTCCAGCGGACCGGCGAAGACGGCCAGGCGGCGCAACAGTCCGGCCGCCGATCCGCTGAGCGTCCGGTGGGACCAGTCCAGGTTGGCCGCGAGACCCGAATGACGGTCGGACTCGGCGTACTCGTCAAGCGCGGGAGGGTCGAGAGCCGTCAGCGGGTCGCCCAGCCGGACCACCAGCTGGCCCGCGGAAAGCAGCCGCAGGCGAGCCGCGGCGAGCTCGATCGCCAGAGGCGATCCCTCCAGACGCGCCGCGACCCGGGACAGCTCGGCCCGATCGTCGGCCGGACCGGACTGCTCGCCCCGCGCCGCCGAGACGCGCGCATCGAGCAACTCGAACGCGTCGGCCGGTTGAAGCGGCGGGATCCGCCACACCACCTCCCCCGGCACACCGAGCGGCATCCTCCCGGTGACCAGCACATCGACTCCGGGGCAGACCGCCAGCAGGCGGCGCACCAGCGCCGCGCAGGCCCCCGGCACGACCTCGCAGGTCTCCAGCACCAGCAGCATCCGGCGGGTCGCGCACTGTTCGAGCAGCGTGTCGAGCACCGGACGACCGGGCTCGGTCCGAAGACCGAGCACCGCGGCCATCGCGGGGGCCAGGCCGGTCGAGGCGCCTGCCGCATCGATCGTCCACACGCCTTCCGGGTACGCGGTGAGCATGCTCTCGGCCACCGCCAGCCCGAGCCTCGACTTGCCGGCGCCGCCCGGACCGGCCACCGTGACCAGCCGGTGCCGCCCGAGCAGGCCCGACAGCTCGGCGATCTCGGCCCGGCGGCCGACCAGCGGGGTGAGCGGGGCGGGAAGGTTGTGGATCGGCGCGCCCGGCGTGCGCGGCCGCGGGAACTCGCGGTCGAGTCCGGGGGCGAGCACCTGGAAGAGGCGTTCGTCGTCGTCGAAGCCGCGCAGGCGATGCGGGCCGAGATCGAGAAAGTCCAGCTCATCGGTCTCGTGCGTGGCCCGGGCCGTAGCTTCCGAGCAGAGGATCTGCCCGCCGTGGGCGGCCGCCGCGACCCGGGCCGCGCGGTGCACCTCGGTGCTGGTGTATTCGTCGTTGTTCGGCTGGGCCCAGCCGGTGTGCAGACCCATCCGCACCTTGGGGCGGCAGTCCGGGCCCGGCCAGTCATGTGCGGAGAGTCGATGTTGTGCCGCCACACCGGCCGCGAGTGCTGACTCAGCGTTGCTGAAAGCAACGAAGAAACTGTCACCCTCAGTGAACAATTCGACACCGCCGAAGTCACTCAGCGCAGCGCGCACGGCAGTGCGATGGGCGCCGAGGACCGGCCCGTAGGAGTCGCCGAGCATCCGGGCCAGACGAGTCGAGCCCTCGATGTCGGTGAACATAAAGGTCACCAGCCCACTCGGCAGCTCGGTCCGTCCCGACACGGTGAACCTCCGCCCCCTTTGGGAAGTCGCGTCTCATGCTGCCGTACAGCAGTTGTACCGCACATCGTAGAAACGGACGGTAACCATCCACACGCCACGGCCGACCCCTGACGAAGGACACTCCGTAGAAGTCATCGACGTTCTCGTACGGCACTACGCGTGACGTAACGAAAAGGATGAAGCGCAGTTGCGCTGCAGTTGGTCAAATCCGGTCGCCCGTTCGGGCGTACCCGCAAGAGGTCGCGGCGCGGCGACGTCCGATGTGGGACCGGGTGTGATCGTCCGAGGGATTTGCGATCACGGCTCAGTAGTGGCGCGGCGACCGAGCGCTGCTGTCCGCTGTAACGCAGATCTCAGCTTTCAGCTGCAACCGCAGGCGCCGCCGCAACAGCCACCGCCACTTGGGGGCCGGGCCTCGCCGCGGCCTTGGGGCCGGGTCTCGCCGTGGCCGCCGCCCACCGAGACAGTGGACAGCAGCTTCACCGTGTCGTCGTGACCCGCCGGACAGGCCGCCGGCGCGGATGCCTCGCGCATCGGGCGGTTGACCTCGAAGGTGTCGCCGCAGGCGCGGCAGCGGAACTCGTAACGCGGCATTGCCACAGCGTAAGCCCATCCAGGCCGGGGACGGGAGCCCGGTGCTTCGAGGTCACTCGCAGGTTATCCACAGGCTTCGAACGGGCGGCACCGGACGTGCCGCGGTTGGGTAATGTCAACCGCGTGGCAGAGCGGCAATCGACACCGGCTGAAGGCTTCGAGCTGCGTGCGGCGGTGCCGCACCAGGCCGGGCCGCTCGGCAGCTCGGGCGCGGCGCCCGACACCCACCGGCCCGACCCGCGTGCGGCGGCCGCCCCTGGGCAGTCAGCCGGCGCCTCCCGCGAGTCCGAGCAGATCCCGCCTCAACGCGAATCATCCGGCAAAGCGGGCGGCGTCCTCCCAGCAGACAACGCGCCGGCGCATCCGAGCGGCCGATCCACGACCGCTCCGGCGAGCGACTCCGCCGCAGCCGCCAGCGGGGTCGGCACCGGAGCGAGGGCCACGACCAACGATCCCGCGGCCAGTGCGCCTCCGAGCGATCCGGCGGCGCCGGACCGCGGCACCAAGGCCGCGAACGACGCCACGGCTACCGCGACCGCCGATGCGGCTCCCCCAGAGGCGGCCTCCACGAGCAGGGCCGGAAAGCCGAGCCTGGCAGACACAGCGAGCACAGCCGGCGCGGCGGGCGGGGCGGACACAGCCAGCGCGGCCGGCGCGGCGGACAGCGCAAGCGCTGCGAGCACGGCCGGTGTGGCAGACAGAGCAAGCACTGCCAGCACGGCCGGTGCGACAGACACAGCAAGCACAGAGGGCACGGCCGGCGCGGCGGACCGAGCAGGCACGGCGGGCACGCCGACCAACGCAGCCAGCGCGGAGGGCGCGACCGGCACAGCGAGCAGGGCCGGCGCGGCCAGCACAGCCAGCACGGTCAGTGCGACCGACACGGCGAGCGCTGCGACGGCGGCATCGAGCGCAGCTGGAACGCCCAGCGGAGCACCGGCCGAGCCGACCCCGGACGGTGCGAGCGCCACCAAGACCGGTGACAACCCGGCGGCTCTGGGTGCGACGTCTGTTGTCCCGGTCGACGCGACAGCGACCGGCAAGCCCGAGGCGACCGGCAAGCCCGGGGCGACCGGCAAGCCCGAGGCGACGGCCGTCGGTGCTGCTGGGGCCGCGGCGCCGGCTGGGCCGAAGAAGCGTCGGCGAAACCCGGTCATGGCTACCGGGCGGGGCGTTGCGCGCGGGGCGCGGGCGACCGCGGCCTGGACCAGGCGGCCCTCGGGGCGGCTCATCATCCCGGCCGTCGTGGTGCTCGTGCTGGTCGGTGGGGCGATCGCCGCCGGGGCCTACTACGTACCTCAGAAGCTGAAGGCGTCGCCCGCCGCGAGTGCCACGCCGACCTTCGGGGCCGGGGCCGCGGCGCCGGTGCCGTCCGTGAGCCAGCCCGGCACTTTCCCGACCGGCCCGCTCACGACCGGCCCGCTCACGACCGGTGGGGGCCTGCCGACCCAGCCGGCGGCCGGCGGCCTCAGCACGACCCAGCCGCCCGTCGGTGCGGGCACCGGGCATCCGGCCGACGTGCTGGCCGGCTGGGCGCAGACCACCGGCACCCGGGCCGGCATCCCGGTGGTGGCGACCCAGGCGTACGGCTATGCCGAGCTGGTTCTCGGCCGCACCATGCCCAACTGTCACCTGAGCTGGACCACCCTGGCCGCGATCGCCGAGGTCGAGTCCAACCACGGTCACTTCCAGAACTCGGTGCTCGGCGCTGACGGCACCGTCGCGCCGCCGATCTACGGCCTGCCGCTCAACGGGCAGGGCGGGCGGCAGATGATCGCGGATACCGATCACGGCGCGATCGACGGCGACCCGGCCTTTGACCGGGCGGTCGGCCCGCTGCAGTTCATCCCGTCGACGTGGGAGAAATACAAGGTGGACGCCGACAACAACGGCGTCGCCGACCCGCAGAACATCAACGATGCGTCACTGACGGCCGGGATCTATCTGTGCCAAGGTGGGCGAGACCTGTCCAAGCCGGACGCCTGGTACGCCGCGATCTTCTCCTACAACGCGGTCCAGCCGTACGCCGCGAAGGTCTTCCAGACCGCTAATGAATACGGTCAGAGGAGTCGGGCCTAGGATCGAACCCACCACTGACCGTGACGGCCCCCGCACATTTACGTGCGGACCACTTCCCTGAAAGTGGTTCTACCGGCAAGCTGTACGGGTGAGGGTGCGTGAATGGGATCCCCGGGCAGCGTCGGCGGGGGAGATCCGATCGCTCGTGGAGACCATCAACACGGTCCTGGCCGACGATCTCCCCGACGATCCACCGTGGCAGGACGTGCAGGTCCGGGAATACCTGGCCGAGACCGTCCCTGGTGAACGCCGCATTTGCTGGGTGGCCGAGGACGACCGCCTCCCCGAGGGGGAGAGCGAGATCTTCGCCCACGTCAGCATCCTGCTGCTCGGCGACATCGGGGTGCTCGAGGTGCTCGTGCGCCCCGATCTGCGCCGCCGCGGGCTGGGCCGGCAGCTGGTCGCGGTCGCGGCCCGCCGGGCCTATCTGGAGGGTTTCTCGACCATCGGCGTGGAGGCGATCGGCGGCACCCCCGCGATCGGCTTCTACGAGGCGCTCGGCTTCGAGCGGGAGTACGTCGAGACCCGCAGCGTGCTCACCCTGTCCGGGGTGGACTGGAGTGCGCTGCACGAGATGGCCGACGGCATCGCCCCCGGCTACCGGATCGAATATCTTCCGGGTGGCCCGCCCGACGAGATGCTCGAGGCCTACGCCCAGGCCAAGCTCGAGGCGGAGGACGAGGACCTCGATCTGGCCCCGCGTTCGTCCGATCCGCAGCGGCTCCGCGACTCGCTCGACACCCTGCACAAGCGCGGCCTCAAGCCGTACATCGTGCTGGCCACGCACGAGTCGACCGGCGTGGTCGCCGGGCTGACCGAGGTGGTCGTGCCGGCGCAGCATCCCGAGCGCGCCGATCAATACGACACGATCGTGGTGCGTGACCACCGGGGGTACGGCATCGACCGGGCGCTCAAGGCGCGCATGCTTTTCGAGCTCAAGAAGGCCGAGCCGGACCTGCGCGAGGTGCAGACCTGGAACGCGCACAACAACGAGTCGATGCTCAAGGTCAACGCCGAGCTGGGCTATCTGCCCGATCGCGACTGGTTCGAGTACGGCGCGGACGTGGCCCAGCTGGTGCAGAGTCTGGAAACGATCACCTAAAGCCTAAAGCGCGGGCACCTAAGCCTGAAGCCCGATCACCTGAAGCGCAGCATGCGGGCGGCCTCGGTCGCCCAATAGGTCAGAGTGATCTGCGCGCCCGCCCGCTTGATCGAGGTGAGCGTCTCGAGCATGATCCGCTCCCGGTCGATCCAGCCGTTGGCCGCGGCCGCCTCGACCATCGCGTACTCCCCGGACACCTGGTAGGCGGCGACCGGAATGGTGACCCGGTCCCGCACCGCGGCGATCACGTCGAGGTAGGGCAGGGCGGGCTTGACCATCACGATGTCGGCGCCCTCGGCCACGTCGAGGTCGACCTCGCGCAGCGCCTCGCGGATGTTCGGCGGGTCCTGCTGGTATTGCCGGCGGTCGCCCTGCAGGGTCGACTCGACGGCCTCGCGGAACGGGCCGTAGAACGCTCCGGCGAACTTCGCCGCGTAGGCGAGCACGGAAACATCCTGGAAGCCCGCTTTATCCAAAGCAGGCCGAATCACACCGATCTGCCCGTCCATCATCCCGGACGGCCCCACCATGTGCGCGCCCGCCGACGCCTGCGCGACCGCCATTTCGGCATAAATACGCAATGTCGCGTCGTTGTCGACCGAGCCATCCGCGGCCAGCACACCACAGTGGCCATGGGAGGTGAACTCGTCCAGGCAGAGGTCGCTCATGACGACCGTCGAGTCGCCCACCTCGGCGATCAGGTCCCGGATGCCGACGTTGAGGATGCCGTCCGGGTCGAGCCCGGCCGACCCGGTCTCGTCCTTGTTCTCGTTGGTCGGCACGCCGAAGAGCATCAGCCCGCCGACGCCGGCCTCGACCGCCTCGTGCGCGGCCTTGCGCAGCGACTCTCGCGAGTGCTGCACGACGCCGGGCAATGAGCTGATCGGCCGGGGCTCGGTCAGCCCTTCCTTGAGAAAGAGGGGCAGCACGAGCTCGGCCGGCGAGACGCGAGTCTCTTCGACGAGTCGCCGCATGGCCGGGGTGCGGCGCAGACGACGGGGGCGGACATCCGGGAAGGGCATCTCACAACCTATCGAAAACGAAGGGCAGTCGGTCCTTGAACTTTGGAGCCGCGACGCTGCTTGGCCGGCATGGCGGCCAGCTTCTCGCGCAGCTCGATCGCGTACGACGCGAGCGCCTCGACCAGGTCGGGCACCGAGGACTGCTGGGGCTGTACGTCGACCCGGAGACCGAACTCGGTGGCGGTCTCGGCGGTCTTCGGCCCGATCACCGCGACGACCGTGCGGGCGTGCGGTTTGCCGGCGATGCCGACCAGGTTGCGTACGGTCGAGGACGAGGTGAAGAGCACCGCGTCGAAACCGCCCGACTTGATGGCGTCGCGGATCTCGGCCGGCGGCGGCGCCGCCCGCACCGTCCGGTACGCGGTCACGTCGTCGACCTCCCAGCCACGCTCGATGAGGCCGGCCGCCAGCGTCTCGGTCGCGATGTCGGCCCGCGGCAGCAGCACCCGGCCGACCGGGTCGAGGATCTCGTCGTGGGGCGAGAACTCGGCCAGCAGACCCTCGCTGGACTGGTCGCCGGCCGGGACGAGCTCGGGCTGGATGCCGAAGGAGCGGACCGCGTTGGCCGTCGCCTCGCCGATGCACGCGATCTTGACGCCGCCGAAGTGCCGGGCGTCGAGGCCGTGCTCGTCGAACTTCTCCCAGACCGCGCGGACCGCGTTGACCGAGGTGAAGACGACCCAGGCGTAACGGCCGTCGACGAGACCCTTGACCGCGCGCTCCATCTGGGCCGGGGTGCGGGGCGGCTCGACGGCGATGGTCGGGACCTCGCACGGGATCGCCCCGTACGCCCGCAGGCGCGCGCTCATCGCGCCGGCCTGCTCCTTGGTCCTCGGAACGAGGACCTTCCAGCCGTAGAGCGGCCGGTTTTCCCACCAGCTCATGCTGTCGCGGGAGGCGACGTCGGAGCCGACCGTCAGCACGACCCGGCCGGTGAAGCCGAGCGCGGCCGCGACGAAACTGTCGACGGTCGAGGTGGTCGTGTATTGGGTCTCGCCGGTGCCGTCGCCGGTCACGCCGACCGCGGTGCCGGGCTCGACCCCGGAGGCCAGCAGGCCGTCACGGACCGCGGCCAGGTCACCCGCGTCGACCGCGACCGCGAAGCTGCCCTTGAGGGCGGCCGCGGCGAGCGCGTCGAAGTCAAGGGCGGCCACGTCGTCGACGTCGGCGGTGATCCGCACGCCGGGCAGCGGGACGCCGGCGTAGGTGGCGACACCCTCGGCCTGGCCGAGGCCGGGCACGACCTCGAAGTGGACCGCGGTGCGGGCGATCGCCTGCACCTCCTTGACCACCGACTCGTGGCCGAACGGGTCGCCGGCCACGAGGTGCACGGCGGACAGGCCGCTCTTGGCGGCGGACAGCAGCACGTTGGCGACGTCGCCGGGCGCGCCCTCGGCCGGGCTGAACTGCGCGTCGTTCTTGGCCTCGGCCCGGATCGCGGCCAGCAGGGACTCGGGCACGCTGCGGTCGTAGACCACCTGGTCGGCGTCGGCGAGCGCGGCGTGCGCGCGGCGGGTCAGCAGCTCGGGGTCGCCCGGTCCGGCGCCGACGAACGCGATGCGTCCGGCCGGCTTGCGAGTAGTGCGGGTGGTCATGATGTGCTCCCCATCAGGGTATCGGCGCCGGCGTCGAGGAGGTCGGCGGCGAGTGCCTTGCCGATCTCCGCCGCGTCGGCGGGCGTTCCGGTGCGCGAGAGCCGGATGGCTCGGGCCCCATCGGGGCTGATCACCGCACCGCGCAGGTAGATCTCGTCACCTTGCTCGCCTTCGGCGAGCTCGGCGTGTGCTGCGACCGGGGCGGAGCACCCGGCCTCGAGCGTGGCGAGCATCGCCCGTTCCGCCACGACGGCGGCCCGGGACGCTGCATGGTCGAGCGTGGCAAGCAGCCTGACCAGGTCTGAGGCACTGGAACGGCACTCGACCGCCAGCGCACCCTGGGCCGGGGCGGGCAGCATGAGCATCGGATCCAGCGTTTCGGTGATCTCGGCCTCGCGGCCGAGACGTGCCACACCGGCCCGCGCGAGAACGACGGCGTCGAGGTCGGCCTGCGGGCCGTGCACCCGGGCGATGCGGCTGTCAATGTTCCCGCGGATCGGCGTGACCTGCAACTCTAGGCCCAAAGCACGCAGTTGCGCGATTCGGCGCACCGCGCCCGTGCCGACCATGGTGCCGGGCGGGAGCTCGGCCAGCCCGAGGCCGTCCTTGGTGATCAGGGCGTCACGGGGGTCCTGGCGCGGCGGCACGGCCGCGATGTGCAGCTGCGGGTGCTCGGCGGTGGGCAGGTCCTTGTAGGAGTGCACGGCGAAGTCGATCTCGCCGGCGAGCAGCGCGTCGCGCAGCGCCGAGACGAAGACACCCACGCCGAGCTGGGCGACCGGCGCCGAGGAGCGGTCACCCGAGGTGACGATGCGGACCAGTTCGACCGGACGGCCGGTGGCCGCGGTCAGGGCGTCCGCGGTCTGCTGGGACTGGGCCAGCGCCAGGGCGCTGCCCCGAGTGCCGAGGCGGAGCGGGCCATTCACGCTTTTCCTCCGATCTCGGGTACGGCGTCTGCCTGTGTGGCGTGGGGAACGTCGAGGTCGAACAGCTCTTGCAGCAGGGCCGCGTACTGATCACCACCCGGCTCGGCGGCGAGCTGGCGCACCCGCACGGTCGGCGAGTGCAGCAGCTGCTGGACGACCCGGTGCAGAGTACGGGAAACATCGCCGCGCTGCTCGTCCGTGAAATCGGGGCGGCGCGACCACAGCTTGCGCAGCTCAGCCGCCACGACGTCGTCGGCCCGGGTGCGGAGCGCGGCGACGGTCGGAGCGATGTCGGCGCCGCGCAGCCAGGCCAGGAAGTGGTCGACCTCGCCGGCCACGATCTGCTCGACGGCCGCGGTCTCGGCCGCGGCCGGCATCGCGCGGCGGTGCGCGGCCAGGCTGTCGATGTCGATCACGGTGACGCCCTCGACGCCGGTCGCGTCGGGCGCCACGTCGCGGGGCACCGCCAGGTCGAGCACGACCAGCGGGGCGGCCGCCTCGAGGCGGGCCCGCGTGAGCACCGGCTCGGTGGCCGCGGTGGCCGAGACGACCAGGTCGACCTCGTGCAGGGCGGCGTCGAGGTCTTCGAACGAGACGGCGGTCGCGCCGTACGCCTCGGCCAGCCGGTCGGCCCGCGCCGC
>DASWRZ010000016.1:0-5464 GCA_036402935.1 Actinoplanes sp. | reverse complement strand
CCAAAGGGGCATGTGGTTCCTGGCGCCGGGAAAACTAGCGGTCAACGAGGGATTCGGCAACGTGGGGGTACCCCCGTACCGGTTCTTCAGGGGCCTGATAAGCAGGCCCTTTCACTCGGGCGCGAGGCGGAGCGTGCGACGCAGGACGGCCGCCGCGGCGCGCAGCCCGGCCACTGATGGTCCCGCCGCGAGAACTTCCCGTGAGTACGACGGCAGCACGTTGCGCATGCTTTTTCCGAAGACCGTACGCAGGTCCGCAGGGGTCGCACCCTGCGCTCCGAGGCCCGGCGAGAGTAGTGGACCGTTCACATCGGACAGATCATGACCGGTGTCCCCAATGGTTGCTCCGACCACCAGCCCGAAGCTCCCGAGTGGCTCCGCACCCTTGTTGAGCTGGGAAATCTCATCGATCACGGTTTGCGCGACGGTCTTGCCGGACGCCGAGACGGCATGTTGGACGGCCGGTCCCTCCGGGTTCGACGTCAGCGCCAGGACGAAGACTCCGGCGCCGTTCGCGGCCGCGAGGTCGAATGCCGGCTGCAACGAACCGACTCCGAGATAGGGACTGACAGTAATCGCATCGGCACTCAGCGAACTCGCAGGGTCGAGGTATGCGCTTGCATAAGCGGCCATGGTCGAACCGATGTCGCCGCGTTTCACGTCGAGAAGTACGAGCGCACCGGCCTCCCGAGACTGTCGGATAGTTGACTCAAGAATTCCGATGCCTTGTGACCCGAATCTCTCAAAAAAAGCCGACTGCGGCTTCAACACGGCCACCCGATCGGCCAGGGCGTCGACGACCGTACGGGCGAAGCGTTCCAGGCCGGCGACATCGTCCGAGAGGCCCCAGCGGCTCAGCAGTCCGGGGTGCGGATCGATGCCGACGCAGAGCGGGCCCCGCTTCTCGATCGCGTCGTAGAGCCGTCGGCCGAAGGTCTCCATCGCGGTGTCTCCTTACTGTCGGCTAGCCGCCACCGCGGCGGCGATTCCCGCGGTAATGCGGGCCACGTCGGCCGCGTCCGTGACGAACGGCGGCATCGTGTAGATCAGGTCGCGGAACGGGCGCAGCCAGACCCCGGCGGCCACCGCGGCGGCGGTCGCCCGGGCCATGTCGACGTCGTGGTCGAGCTGGACCACGCCGATCGCGCCGAGCACGCGTACGTCGGCGACGCCAGGGGCACCCCGCAGTGGGTCCAGCCCGGCGTGCAACTCACGCTCGATTACGCGTACGCGTAAAGCCCAGTCCCCCGACCGCAAGAGGCCCAGCGAAGCGTTGGCCACCGCGCAGGCCAGCGGGTTGCCCATGAACGTCGGGCCGTGAGCGAGGCCGCCGCCGTGGCCGGAAGAGATCGCCGAAGCGATCTCCGGGGTGCAGAGCGTGGCCGCGAGAGTCAGATATCCGCCGGTCAGCGCCTTGCCGACGGTCATGATGTCCGGGGCGACCCCGGCGTGCCCGGCCGCGAAGAACTGCCCGGTGCGCCCGAAACCGGTTGCTATTTCATCAAATATCAGAAATATGCCGCGGGCCGCCGTCGCCTCGCGCAGCACCCGCAGGTAGCCGGGGTGGTGGAAACGCATGCCCCCGGCGCCCTGGACGATCGGCTCGACGATCACCGCGGCGACCTCGTGGGCGTGCTGGTCGATCATGTCGACCAGCGAGGCGGCGTAGGTCTCGTCGTAGTCCCGCGGAGGCAGGCCGGCGAAGATCTGCGTCGGCAGCACGCCGGTCCAGAGCGAGTGCATGCCACCGACCGGGTCGCAGACGCTCATCGGGTGGAACGTGTCGCCGTGGTAGCCGCCGCGCCAGGTCGCCAGCCGGCGCCGGCCCGGACGCCCGAGCGCGAGCTGGGCCTGCAGCGCCATCTTGATCGCCACCTCGACGCCGACCGAGCCCGAGTCGGCCAGGAAGACATGCTCGAGGCCGGGCGGGGTCAGCTCGACCAGCGTGGTGGCGAGTTCGATCGCGGGCTCATGGGTGAGGCCGCCGAACATCACGTGGCTCATCCGGGCCGCCTGATCGGCCAGCGCGGCGTCGAGGACCGGGTGACGGTAGCCGTGGATCGCGGCCCACCACGAGGACATGCCGTCGACGAGCTCACGCCCGTCGGCGAGCCTCAGGCGCACGCCGGAAGCGCTCTCGACCAGATAGGGGTCGGAGCGGCCGGGCATGGGGCCGTAGGGGTGCCAGACGTGGGCGCGGTCGAGATCCAGCAGCTCGCTCATCGGCTCGCGCGGGCGGCCGCCCGGACGAGGGCCGGCCCCTTGTAGATGAAGCCGCTGTAGAGCTGCACCAGCGAGGCCCCCGCGTCGAAGAGTCGCGCCGCGTCGTCGGCCGACATCACGCCACCGACGCCGATGATCGGAAGCCGGCCGCCGGTCTCGGTGTGGACGAAGTGGACGATCTTGCGGGATCTCTCGGTCAGCGGGCGCCCGGAGAGCCCACCCGCCTCGGCGGCCCGGCCCTGGTCGGCGCCGGCCAGCCCGTCGCGGGCCAGCGTGGTGTTGGTCGCGATCACACCGGCCGCGCCGTAGTGCAGGCAGACCTCGAGCACCTCGGCGATGGCCGTCTCGGCCAGGTCCGGAGCGATCTTGACCAGCACCGGGGTCTTGCCGACCAGCGCGCCGAGCAGTCCCGCGATCGCGTCGCGATCCTGCAGCGTGCGCAGCCCGGGCGTGTTGGGCGACGAGACGTTGACCGCGATGTAGTCGGCGTGGGGGTGCAGCAGCTCGTAGGAGGTCAGATAGTCCTGGACCGCGTCCTCGAGCGGCGTGATCTTGGACTTGCCGAGCGAGATGCCCAGCGGCACGTCCAGTGGCCCCAACGACGACAGGCGCGACGCCAGCGCGGCCGCGCCGAGATTGTTGAAGCCCATCCGGTTGATGATCGCCTCGCTGGCGCGGAGACGGAACAGGCGCGGCTTGTCGTTGCCCGGCTGCGCATGCGCGGTGACCGTGCCGACCTCGACGAAGCCGAACCCGAGCGACGGCCACGCGGGCAGCGCCACGCCGTTCTTGTCCATCCCGGCGGCCAGGCCGATCGGGTTGGGGAACTTCACGCCGAACAGCTCGACCGGGGCCTTGGTCGCGTAGCGGGCGCGCAGCAGGCTTTTCAAAGGCCCACTGAGGCCGGCCAGCCGGTGCAGCGTGGCCTCGTGGGCGGACTCCGCGTCGCCACCGCCCAGCCGGAACAGGACCGGCCGGACGGTGGACTCGAACAGGGTCACTCTTTGCCCCGCAGTGCCGCGTGCAGCTCCTGCAGCGGCCGAACGGTCATGTCGCCGCGCATCAGCGCCTCGATGCCCATGACCGCGGCGGCGGCACCCGGAACGGTCGTGATGCTCGGGATGTCGGCGGTGACCGCGGCGCTGCGGATCTCGTACCCGTCGGACCGGGCGCTGGCGCCCGAGCCCTGCGGGGTGTTGATGATCATCGCGATCTCGCCCGCCTCGATCAACGAGACCGCGTTCCGGCCCGGGCTCTCGAAGTGCTTCGGGACGATCTCGCACGCGATGCCGTGCCGGCGCAGCACCTCGCCGGTGCCGGCGGTGGTGACGATCGTGAAGCCGAGGTCGGCCAGCCGCTTGATCGGGAAGATCATCGACCGCTTGTCCCGGTTGGCCACCGAGACGAAGATCTTGCCGCCGGTCGGCAGCGACCCGTACGCCGCGGCCTGCGACTTGGCGAACGCCTGGCCGAAACCGGCGTCGATGCCCATCACCTCGCCGGTCGACTTCATCTCCGGCCCGAGCAGGCTGTCGACGCCCTGGCCGGCTGGGGTGCGGAACCGCTTGAACGGCAGTACCGCCTCCTTGATCGCGATCGGCGCGTTCTCGGGCGTCGTACCGCCGTCGCCCGACGGCAGCAGGATGCCTTCCTCCCGCAACGAAGCGATCGTGGCGCCGAGCATGATCCGGGCGGCCGCCTTGGCCAGCGGTACCGCGGTCGCCTTGGAGACGAACGGCACCGTACGGGACGCGCGCGGGTTGGCCTCGAGCACGTAGAGCGCGTCGTCCTTGAGCGCGTACTGCACGTTGAGCAGGCCGCGCACGCCGACCCCGCGGGCGATCGCCTCGGTGTAGCGGCGGACCTCGGCCAGGTGTGAGCCGGCCAGCGTGATCGGCGGCAGCGAGCAGGACGAGTCGCCGGAGTGGATGCCGGCCTCCTCGATGTGCTCCATCACGCCGCCCAGGTAGACCTCGCCGGTGGCGTCGCAGAGCGCGTCGACGTCGATCTCGATCGCGTCGTCGAGGAACCGGTCGACCAGCACCGGGTGGTCGGGCGAGATCTCGGTGGCCCGCTGGATGTAGCCGCGCAGGGTCTCCTCGTCGTAGACGATCTCCATGCCGCGGCCGCCGAGCACGTAGGACGGCCGGACCAGCACCGGGTAGCCGATCTCATCGGCGATCGCCCGGGCATCGTCGAAGCTGGTCGCCGTGCCGTTGTCGGGCGAGCGCAGTCCGGCCTTGGCCAGCACCGCGCCGAACTGGCCGCGGTCCTCGGCCAGGTCGATCGACTCGGGCGAGGTGCCGACGATCGGGACGCCGGCCTTCTTGAGCCGCTGGGCCAGGCCGAGCGGGGTCTGGCCGCCCAGCTGGACGATCACGCCGACCACGCCCGGCCCGCCGGCCGCCTTGCCGCTCGCGTCCTCGGAGTGGAAGACCTCGAGGACGTCCTCGAAGGTCAGCGGTTCGAAGTAGAGCCGGTCGGCGGTGTCGTAGTCGGTGGAGACCGTCTCCGGGTTGCAGTTGACCATCACGGTCTCGTAGTCGACGGCGCGAAGCGCCATGACGGCGTGCACGCACGAGTAGTCGAACTCGATGCCCTGGCCGATGCGGTTCGGACCCGAGCCGAGGATCAGGACCTTCGGCCGGTCGCTCGGCGCGACCTCGGTCTCTTCGTCGTACGTCGAATAGTGGTACGGCGTCTTCGCCTCGAACTCGGCCGCACAGGTGTCGACCGTCTTGTACACCGGGCGTACGCCCAGGCGGTGGCGCAGAATGCGCACGCCGTCCTCCCCGGCCAGCTCCGGCCGCAAGGCCGCGAGTTGCCGGTCGGAGAGACCGGACCGTTTGGCCCGGCGCAGCAGCTCCTCGTCGAGCACCGCGGCGTCGGTGATCTCGGACCGCAGGTCGACCAGCGCCTTGATCTCGTCGAGGAACCAGGGGTCGATGCCGCCGCTCGCCTCGTGCACCTGCTCGACGCTGGCGCCCAGCCGGAGTGCCCGTTCCACTGTGTACAGCCGCCCGTCGTGCGGGATCTTGAGCGCGGCCAACGTTTCTTCTAGCGAAGAAGAGTCGGGAAGGGTCCAGAATCCCGCCGCCGACGTTTCCATCGAGCGCATCGCCTTGTTGAGCGCCTCGGCGAAGTTGCGGCCCAGGCTCATCGCCTCGCCGACCGACTTCATCGTGGTGGTCAGCTCGGGGTCGGCGCCCGGGAACTTCTCGAACGCGAACCGCGGGATCTT
>DASWRZ010000015.1:0-10491 GCA_036402935.1 Actinoplanes sp. | reverse complement strand
CGACGCTCGGCGGCGTGTTCAGCGAGTACGTCAACTGGCGCTGGATCTTCTTCGTCAACATCCCGCTCTGCCTGCTCGCCGCCTTCATGATCGGGCGCCGCTTCCACGAGAAGTTCGAACGCGACCACCCGGTGATCGACTACCGCGGGGCGGCCCTGCTCACCGGCGGCCTGACCCTCGTCATCCTGGGCGTGCTGGAGGGCGGCCAGGCCTGGGCCTGGGACTCGCCGGCGAGCATCGCGATCCTGGTGATCGGCGTGGCGATGCTGGTCGTCTTCTGGTTTGCCGAGCGCCGCGCGGCCCAGCCGGTGCTCCCGCTCTGGGTGTTCCGCCGGCGGCTGCTCGTGGTCAGCGGCCAGCTGGCGATCGGGGTCGGCGCGATCCTGCTCGGCCTCAGCTCGTACGTGCCCACGTACGCCCAGGATGTGCTCGGCACCGGGCCGCTGGTCGCCGGCTTCGCCCTGGCCGCACTGACCCTCGGCTGGCCGATCTCGGCCAGCCAGGCCGGCAAGCTCTATCTGCGCTTCGGTTTCCGCACCTGCGCGCTGCTCGGCACCTCGCTGGTGCTGATCGGCTCGGCCCTGATGCTGACCCTCGGCGCCCACTCGAGCGTCTTCGCCGTGGGCCTGTTCTGCCTGGTCATCGGCCTCGGCATGGGCCTGACCGCGGCGCCGACGCTGATCGCCGCCCAGTCGAGCGTGGGCTGGTCGGAACGGGGCGTGGTCACCGCCAACAACATCTTCCTGCGCTCGCTGGGCAGCTCGCTCGGGGTGGCGGTGTTCGGCGCCCTCGCCAACGCGGCGATCGGGCACGGCCAGGTCACCGCCGCGCATCTGACCACCGCGGTGCACCGCATCTTCATCGGCATCGTCGTCGTCGCCGTGCTGATGGTGGTGCTGGCGTCGTTGATGCCGAAGCCCGTCGAGGAGCCGGCCGCGGAGGGTACGAAGGCGCAGGAAAGCGTGGCCAATTAACTCGGTTCACAGTTCCGCAACTCCGGGATATTGACAGGGGTTGATGACAACCGACAACGTTGTCATCCCCATGTCCTGGAGAAGGGACGGCAACCAGATGATCCGCGCCCTCGCCGCGGTGGTCCTCCTCGCCGCCGCGGCACTAGCCATACCGGATTTGGCCGTACCGCAGGCAGCGCTGGCCGCTGACGCCAACCTGACGCAGTACGTCAACCCGTTCGTCGGTACCGACGACAGCAACTCCCCCAACCCGGTCGGCGGCGGCGCCGGCGGAAGCACCTTCCCGGGTGCGACCGTGCCGTTCGGCATGACGCAGTTCAGCCCGGACACCCCGACCGGTTCGCCGTCCGGCTACCGCGACTCCGACCGCACGATCGAGTCGTTCAGCCTGACCCACTTCAACGGCGCCGGCTGCCCCAACAACGAGGACATCCCGATCCTCCCGGTGACCGGAAACCTCGGCTCGTCGCCGGGTTCCGCCTGGACCTCGTACGCCAGCGCCTACACCAAGAGCAACGAGAGTGCCGCCCCCGGCTACTACAAGAACAAGCTGGACAAGTACGGGGTGACCGCCGAACTCAGCGCGACCACCCGCACCGGGGCGTTGCGGCTGACCTACCCGGCGACCACGACCGCCCGGCTGCTGATCAACGACAGCCGCTCGGCCACCGGCGACCGGGCCGGCACGGTGTCGATCAGTGGCAACCGGGTCTCCGGCTCCCACACCGCGGGCGGATTCTGCGGCGGCCGCACGTACACCATGTACTACTCGATCCAGTTCGACCGGACGCCGACCGGCTTCGGCACGTTCAGCGGCGGTGCCATCAGTAACGGGTCGGCGAGTGCGAGCGGCAACCAGACCGGCGCCTACGTCACGTTCGACACCTCGTCCGCCGCGGTGGTCAACGCGACCATCGGCATCTCGTTCGTCAGCGTCGCCAACGCGCAGGCCAACGCGACCGCCGAGACGGGCGCCTTCGACACCGTGCGAGCCAACGCCAACACGGCCTGGAACACCATGCTCAACCGGGTGCAGGTCTCCGGCGGCGGCGCCACCGACCTGCAGAAGTTCTACACCGCCCTCTACCACGTGTTCAGCAACCCCAACGTGGCCAGCGACACCAACGGGCAGTACATGGGCTTCGACAACGCGGTGCACTCCTCGGCCTCGCCGGTCTACCAGAACTACTCGGGCTGGGACATCTACCGCTCGTGGAGCCCGCTGGTCTCGCTGGTCGCCCCCGACGTGATGACCGACATCGTCAAGTCGATGGTGCTCGACGGCCAGCAGGGCGGCCTGCTGCCCAAGTGGTCGCAGCAGAACACCGAGGACTTCGTGATGCCGGGCGACCCCGGGCCGATCATCGTGGACGAGGCGTACCAGTTCGGCATCCGCGGCTTCGACACCGCGTCCGCGCTGGCGCTGATGAAGAAGAGCGCCACCGGCGGCGCGACGCAGGGCTTCGTGCTGCGGGGCAACGAGTCCGGCTACGAGAGCCAGCACTACATCGCCGGCAACCCGTCGGAGACCCTCGAGTACGCGTCGAGCGACTTCGCGATCAGCCGGTTCGCGCTCGCGCTGGGCGACACGACGGCCTACAACACGTACGCGACGCACTCGCAGTACTGGCGGTCGCTGTTCAACGGCGAGTCGTCGTACATCCACAGCCGCAACGGCGACGGCAGCTTCCCGTGGCCGCTCAACCCGGCCACCGAGTCGCCGTACACCGAGGGCAACGCGGCCCAGTACACCTGGATGGTCCCGCACAACCTGGGCGGCCTGATCACCCTGATGGGCGGCAAGACCACGGCGGTGCAGCGGCTCGACCACCACTTCACCCAGCTCAACGGCGGCCTGTCGGCGCCCTACTTCTATGTCGGCAACGAGCCCGAGCACGGGGTGCCGTGGGCATACAACTTCGCCGGCAAGCCCTCGGGCACCAGCGACGCGGTGCGCCGGGTGATGAACGAGTCGTTCACCACCGGGGCGGGCGGCCTGCCCGGCAACGACGACCTGGGCGCCACCTCGGCCTGGTATGTCTGGGCGGCGCTGGGCCTCTATCCGGTCACGCCGGGCGCGGACACGCTGGCCGTCCACGGTGGACTTTTTCCGAGCGTGCTCATCCAGCGCCCGACCGGGAACCTCACCATCTCGGGCGGCAGCGCTTCGAGCCCGTACGTGCAGTCGCTGACCGTGAACGGCTCGTCGACCACGCACAACTACCTTCGGTACAGCGACATCGCTTCCGGCGGGACCGTGGCGTACGGAATGGGATCGTCGCCCTCGGCGACCTGGGGCACCGGCAGCGGTGACGTGCCGCCGAGCTTCGGCGACGGCGCGACCCAGCCGGCGGCCGAACCCGATCTCGGCACCAACCTGGCCCTCGGCAAGACGGCGACGACCGGCTCGGCCGAGTGCGGCAGTTCCGAGACCGCGGCCAAGGCGGTCGACGGGCAGCTCAAGGGCAACAGCAAGTGGTGCACCGGCGGCACGCCGCACACCCTGACCGTCGACCTGGGCTCGGCCCAGACCGTGTCGTCGGTCGTGGTCAAGCACGCCGGCCTGGGCGGCGAGAACACCGCCTGGAACACCGCCGACTACACGATCCAGACTTCGACCGACGGAACCTCGTTCTCCACCGCGGTAACCGTCGCCGGGGCCCGCAACAGCCGCAGTTACCTTCCGTTCCCGGCGCGCTCCGCACGTTACGTCCGCCTCAACATCACCGCCCCGACCAACAACGGCGGCGACACCGCCGCGCGCATCTACGAGCTCGAGGCGTACGGGTCGTCGAGCGCCCCGGCCGACCTGGCACTCCGCACGACCGCCACCGCCGACTCGTCCTGCGGCACCACCGAGTCGCCGGACCGGGCGTTCAACGGCAGCTGGCTCGCCGGCTGGTCGGACAAGTGGTGCTCGACGGGCTCGTCCAAGTGGTTGCAGTCCGACCTGGGCTCGACCAAGCACGTCGGCTCGGTCGTGCTGCGGCACGCTGGAGCGGGCGGCGAGTACCCGTCCTGGGACACCCGCGACTTCGACATCCTGACGTCGACCGACGGTTCTAACTGGACAGTCCGCGCCTCGGTGCGCGGCAACACCGCCGACAGCACGACGACGACCGTCAACGCCGACGCTCGCTACGTACGGCTGAACGTCATCACGCCGGCCCAGGACGGCAACGCGGCCGCCCGGATCTACGAGATGGACGTACGCGGCTGAGTTCTTCTTGGGGCGCAGGGGCACGGGCCGGGTCGGCCCGTGCCCCTCTTTCCTCGAATCGCTGAAGTTTGTTTACAAATACGAATACATCTGGTTCAGTCGATACCATCCCAGATTCCCCCGCTGGTCAGAGGTGCTTCTATGCCGAGAAAAAGGCTCCTGGCGATCGTCGTCGCCATCGGTGTCACGATGGCCGCGGCCGTCGCCGCCATCGTCCCCATCACCGCGTCCGAGGCCGCCACGGCCTGCGCCGCGGCCTACAACAACAGCTCCGTCTACACCGGAGGGGCCGTCGTCTCGTACAACGGCCACAACTGGACCGCCAAGTGGTGGACGCAGTACGAGGCGCCCTCGACCGGCGGCTCCGGCGTCTGGAGTGACGGCGGCACGTGCAGCGGCTCCTCCGGAGGAGGAGGCGGCACCGGCAGCTGCAACTATCCGGACTGGGCGGCCGGCCAGAACTACGCCACCGGCGCGATCGTCCGCTACCCCAGCAACGGCCAGTACTACCAGGCCACGCACGACAACCCGGGCTACGACCCGACCATCTCCACCTGGTACTGGTCGCCCTTCTCCTGCTCCGGCGGCGGGGGTGGCACCACCACTCCCCCCAGCGGCGGCTTTGTCGTCAGTGAAGCCCAGTTCAACTCGATGTTCCCGAGCCGGAACGGCTTCTACACCTACCAGGGCCTGGTCACCGCCATGTCCAAGTACCCGGCCTTCGCCACCACCGGCTCCGACACGGTGAAGAGGCAGGAAGCGGCGGCGTTCCTGGCCAACGTCGGTCACGAGACCGGCGGCCTGGTCTACATCGACGAGATCAACCAGGCGAACTGGCCGACCTACTGCGACCGGTCCCAGCCGTACGGGTGCCCGGCCGGTCAGTCGGCCTACCACGGCCGCGGCCCGATCCAGCTGAGCTGGAACTTCAACTACTACGCGGCCGGCAACGCGCTCGGCGTCGACCTGCTCGACAACCCGAACCTGGTCTCGACCGACTCGGCCATCTCGTGGGAGACCGGCCTCTGGTACTGGATGACCGGCACCGGCAACGCGGGCACCACCTCGCACAACGCCATGGTCAACGGCCAGGGCTTCGGCACCACGATCCGAGCGATCAACAGTATCGAGTGCAACGGCGGCAACACCGCCGAGATGCAGGACCGGGTGAACCTCTACAACCGCTTCGTCGGCATCCTCGGCGTCTCCGCGGGCAGCAATCTGACCTGCTGATTTTCTCTCTCGGCTGAGCCCGTCTGCTGACAGCAGACGGGCCTGGCCGGCCCCGCCGGGTCGACCCCATGGTGGTCCCATGCAGCTCACGAATGGGGCCAGCCCGTGGACCGCGGGATCCATCGACGACCAGGTAGCCGCCCGGCTACTCCATCAGCGCATCATCGTGCTCGGGAAGGAGGTCGACGACGAGATCGCCAACCGGCTCTGCGGCCAGCTGCTCCTGCTGTCGGCCGAAGACCCGCGGGGCACGATCAGCCTCTACATCAACTCCCCCGGCGGCTCGGTCAGCGCCGGCCTGGCCATCTACGACACGATGCGGCTGATCCCCAACGAGGTGAGCACGCTCGCCCTCGGACTGGCCGGCAGCATGGGCCAGTTCCTGCTCACCGCGGGCGCCCCCGGCAAACGGTTCAGCCTGCCGAACGCCCAGATCCTCATGCATCAGGGCTCGGCCGGCTTCGGCGGCACCGCGGCCGACGTCGAGATCTACGCCCAGCAGCCGGAACGGCTGGGCGCCCTGCTTCTGCGCCTGACCGCCGAGCACACCGGCCAGACGGTCGAGACGGTGGAGCTGGACAGCCGGCGCGACCGCTGGTTCACCGCTGACGAGGCCCTCGGCTACGGGCTCATCGACCACATCCTGGACAGCGTCGATGACGTACGTCCGGCGCTGGCCCGCCAGCCGATGGGACTGAGCGCATGAGCCAGTACACGATCCCCACCGTGGTCGAGAAGACCCCGAACGGCGAGCGCGCCTTCGACGTCTACTCCCGCCTGCTGTCCGACCGGATCATCTTCCTCGGCACCGAGATCGACGACGGCGTGGCCAACGTCGTGATCGCCCAGCTGATCCACCTCGAGTCGGCCGGCGAGCAGGACATCGCTCTGTACATCAACTCGCCCGGCGGCGGTTTCAGCGCGCTGACCGCCATCTACGACACCATGAACTTCATCCGCTGCGGCATCGCGACGTTCTGTGTAGGCCAGGCGTCGTCCGCGGCGGCGGCCCTGCTCGCGGCGGGCACCCCGGGCAAACGCTCGGTCCTGCCGCACGCCAAGGTGACCCTGCACCAGCCGTCGAGCCAGGCCCGGGGCACGCTGCCCGACCTGGCGGTCGAGGCCAAGGAGGTCGCGAAGGTGCGGGCCGAGATGGACCAGATCCTGGCCCGGCACACCGGCCACTCGACGGCCAAGATCCGGGAGGACACCGACCGCAGCATGGCCCTCTCGGCGGCCGACGCGGTCGCCTACGGCCTGGCCGACCAGGTGATCACCAGCCGGCCGGCCACCGGCTACCGGTTGAACGCGGCCTAGGCGGCGAGCAGCATGACGTCGCCCGAGCTGGAGGCCTGCGGGCCGCTGCGCCGGGCGGCGTCGAGCCGGAAGACCCGGGCCGGGGCACGCTCGGTGACGAACGACAGCCGCACCTCGCCCAGCAGGTCGGACAGGTCGACGCGGAGGGAGTCGCAGACCGCGGCGAGCACCTCCGAGCTGGGCTCCTTGCGTCCCCGCTCGACCTCGGAAAGATATTGCACGGAGACGCAGGCCTCGCGGGCCACCTCGGCCAGCGTGCGCTTCTGCTCGAGCCGGCGGCGGCGCAGCACCTCGCCGACCACCGTCCGCAACAAGGGCCGCTTCGCCATGGGCTCACCGTACCGAATCCGCACCCCCGCGCGGTTAAGCCGGCAGCGTATTGACCTGGCGCGGATGTGATCACGCCTGGTCAGACCGCCTCGGCGGACCGGGCACCCGCCGCTCGACCCGAAGCAGATACTCCGCACGATCCAGCGGGTTGTTGTCCCAGCGTGCGCGGGTCGGCGGTGACCCGGCGACCCGGCGATAACCGGCGAAGGCGGTCTCCACCACGCCCTCGCCGCGGGTCAGGCCGGGCAGCGCGGGTTCCAGATCTTTCAGGCGGGCGGCCGGGATCAGGCCGCTGATGACGTACGCGTCGGGACCGCTCTCCTGCTTCTCCGGCGTCGCACCGAACCGCCCGAGCGCCCCGAGCACCGGCCCGAGCGTGTCGGCCGGCCCGTCCAGTTGGAACCGCTGGATCGGCTCGCAGACCTCGGTTTCCGCTCGCCGGAGCGCATCCATCAGCACCAGCGGCAGCAGCTTGCGGTAGTCAGCCGGCGTGGTCAGCGGCGCCGCGAACCCGCAGCGGGTCACGGTCACCTTGACGTCGATCACCTGCCAGCCCTTCAACCCCTGCTCGAGTGTGCGCCGGGCGGTTTCCTCGAGCGCCGCCTGGAAGAGCTCGGCCGTCCGGAACAGATAGATCGGCACCTGCTCGACCGGCACGTCCAGCCCGAAGACGAGCCCCGTACCCTCCCCGGCCGGCTCGACCCGCAGATCGAGCGTCGCGAACCAGGGGTTGCCGTCCTTCTTCAGCGTCTCCCCCGCCGTGCCGGTCTTTATCGGCCGCTCGACGTGGATCGTGGTCGTCTCCTTGAAGCCGACCTTCAGGTGGTAGTCCTCCGCGAGCGTCGTCTCGATGACCTCTTTCTGTACCTCGCCGTAGAGCGACACGGTCAGATCGGGCCGCAGATCGATCAGCGGATCCTGCTCGGCCAGCTGGGTCAGCGCGTCGTACAGAGCCGGGCGGTCCTTCTCCTGCTCGGGCACGATCGCCGTCTCCAGGGTCGGCGGCGCGAAGACCTGCATGCTGCCGCGTTCATGGGCGCGCCCGACCGCGTCACCAATCCGGACGTCCTTCAACCCGTGCACCTTGCCGATCTCCCCGGCCGTGATCTCATGGCAGCGCCCCGTCGCCGTCTCCAGCCCCGTCACGACGGTGTCCTTGGTGAGGTGGTCACGCACCCGCAGCGTGCCGTCGAACAGCCGCACATAGGCGACCTTCGCCCCGGCCCGGTCCCGCTCCACTTTGAACACCGTCCCGCTGAGCGGTCCGTCGGGGTCGCCGGTGGCGCTCGGCAGCAGCTCGGCCAGGCCTTCCAGGAGAGCGTCCACCCCCGCGCCGGTGACCGCCGAGCCGAAGAGCACCGGATTGACCCGCCCGCTCCGGGCAAGCCGGGCGAGAAGGTCACGCCCTTTCCCGTACGGGATCTGCCCGCGCACGTAGGCAGCCAGCAGCTCGTCGCCGCCGTCGAGCTCGACCAGCCGTGCGACGAACTCGTCGTCGGTTCGCGGGTGTGCACTGGCGTCGCGGGTGCCGAGGTCGCGGACCGTGCTGATCGCGACGGCCCGGTCGGTGAGCCGCCGGGTGATGTCGCGGAGCAGGCTCGCCTCGCGGGCGCCGCGACGGTCGATCTTGTTGACGAAGATCAGCGTGGGCACGCCGAGCCGGCGCAGCGTCCGCATGAGCACACGGGTCTGCGCCTGCACGCCCTCGACGGCCGAGACCACCAGCACGGCCCCGTCGAGGACCCGCAGCGCCCGCTCGACCTCGGCGATGAAGTCGGGGTGCCCCGGCGTGTCGATCAAGTTGACCGTGGTGCCGCCGACCGGGAACGAGGCCACGGCCGTCTTGATGGTGATGCCCCGGCGCCGTTCGAGGGCGAGCGAGTCGGTCTGGGTGCTGCCGGCGTCCACGCTGCCGACGGCGTCGATGACGCCGCCCGCGTAGAGGAGGCGCTCGGTCAGGCTGGTCTTACCGGCATCGACGTGCGCCACGATGCCGAGGTTGAGAACGGTCACGCAGGTCCTTCGCGAAAGAGGTGGTCAGGAACACCGGGAACACGAAACCTGCGCGCATCTCTCCTCCTTCGACGAACACCTGAACCCCCGCAACGTATCGGACCTACCGGGGGCCCGCCCCCGATTAACGCCTTTGCCGCATCGCACAACGTGTGCGACAGTTGTGATTACGGCGTGAAGTCATCCAGATACTTTACGTAGCAGTGACGAGGGGGTGACACCATGGCATCACCTTGGGCGCTAGACCGGTTCGGCGGCCTGACCGGCGCACTCAGCAAGCGCCTGCCCCAGGCCCTCGGCGCGGCCCTGGAGCGCACCTTCGCAAAGCGAGCCGCCACCACCGAGCCGCCACCCGACGAGGCCCCCGGCACCCGGCGGCCGGCGCTCCGCCACACCGTGCTCTTCTCGGGCTCCTCCAACCAGGCCCTGCTCGACTCCCGCTGGGGCGAACCCACCATCACCGACGACCGCTACTGACCCTCCCGCAGGGCCACTCCGGCCCTCCCGCAGGGCCACTCCGGCCCTCCCGCAGGGCGACTCCGGTGCGGACAGCCGCCGGCGCCGCGGCCGCCGTCGCCGGTGTCATCGACTGGGACCCGGCCGAACCGGGCGATCCGTTCTACGACACCGGGTTCCTGGCGTGGTTCACCGTGCCGTTCATGGACGACTCGCGGGCGCAAACCCGCGGCTTTCCCTCCCGCCGAACCGCGCCGGGCGCAGGTCAGCGTGACGTTCGCCCGGGCGCGGCCATGGGAAGCCGAACGCGGGAGATCTCGACTCCGACCCGACCTGGCGGCTACCCGGTCACCGGCCTCCGCGGGACGTGGTCGTTGCGGCGCGGGCGGCGCCCTCAGGAGAGCGAGGGCCATGCGGAAAGCGCGGCGGCGCCCTCGGGGGAGCGAGGGCGCCGCCGGTGAGCGGCAGGGTCGGTTTAAACGGCGGCAGGGGACGCGCTTGTCGAGGCCGCCACCTCGGAGCGGCTGGCGCGGATCAGGAGGACCGCGATCAGGGACGCCATGCCGATCAGGGCCGCGCTGACCCAGAAGGCGACCGTGTAACTGTGGACGGTCGCCACCGCCTGGAGGCCGGGCAGCTGGGCCGGGCTGGTGATGTCGTGCTGGTGCGCGGTCAGGTAGCCGGCGACCGCCGAGGTGAAGATGGTGTTCAGCAGGGCCGTGCCGAGCGAGCCGCCGATCTGCTGGCTGGTGTTGATCAGCGCGCTGGCCACGCCGGCGTCGTGGTCGGCCACCCCGACCAGGGCCGTGTTCGACATCGGGCCGAAGGTGACGCCGATGCCGAAGCTGATCACGAGCTCGGCCGGGAAGACGTGGCTCCAGAAGCCGGTGTCCACGCCGATCCGGGTGAGCATCACCATGCCCACCGCGGCCAGCAGCAGGCCGCCGG
>DASWRZ010000014.1:0-1794 GCA_036402935.1 Actinoplanes sp. | reverse complement strand
CCCGTCGTGGCCGGGACGGTCATCACCGGGGTTCTGGCGATCCTGGCGTTCCCGCTGCTCTGGCGCCCGTACGGCACCCAGCCGATGCCGGGCCTCCACGACGGCAACCCGGCCCTCGGCCTGGCCCTCACGGTAGCGACGGTCTGGCTGGCCGTAGCCCTGACGTCCCTCCGCCACCGGGTCACCCCCCGAAGCACGAGTGATGCCCCTCCAGTCACGAGTGATGCCCCTCCCGACACGCCAACCGGCGCTCCAGGCAGGCGAACCGAGCCTCCAGGCACGCCTGCCGACCGCCCTCGCACCTGACCTGGCACAAATGCGGCCACGCGCGACCGGCATCGAGTGCCTGGTCGCGCGTGGCCTTGTGGGTCCGGCCCCGAAGACGGGGGTCGAGCCGAAGCTGGTCTCGGCCGCGCCAGGGCGGCCGAGCGTCTGGACCGGGTCAGTTGGGCAGGACGGGCTGGCCGCCGAACGTCAGCTCGACCGTGCGGCCGTCGGCGAGCGTGAACGTCGCCTTCTCGTCCGGGGCCCGGGTGCGGACCGCCGCGACCAGTGTGTCGGCCGAGTCGATCGGGCGGTCGTCGATCTTGGTGACGATGTCGCCCGCCTTCAGGCCGGCCTTCTCCGCCGGGCTGCCCGCGGTGATCGCGCCGAGCTCGGCGCCGCCCTGCGGGGCGTCCTTCACCTGGGCGCCGATGTAGGTCTGCACCGCCTGGCCGGTCTTGATGATCGTGTCCGCCGTGCGGCGGGCCTGGTCGATCGGGATGGCGAAGCCGATGCCGACGTTGCCGCCTTCGGACGCGCCCTGGCCCTGGCCACCGGACGCCGACTGCGGGCTGTAGATCGCGGAGTTGATGCCGATGACCTGGCCGGACATGTTCGCCAGCGGGCCACCCGAGTTGCCCGGGTTGATCGCCGCGTCGGTCTGGACCGCGTCCATCACCGTGGTCTGGTCGCCGCTGCTGCCGCCCGCGCGCACCGGCCGGTGCAGCGAGCTGACGATGCCCGAGGTGACCGTGCCGGCCAGCTCGAACGGCGAACCGATGGCCACCACCGACTGGCCGACCCGCAGGTCGTCGGAGCGGCCGAGCTCGACCGGGGTCAGGTTGCCGACACCGGTGACCTTGACGACCGCGATGTCGGTCGTCGGGTCGCGGCCGACGACCTTGGCGGCGGCCTTCTTGCCGTCCTGGAACACCGCCTGGATCTGCCCGCCGTTCGCGGCGACCTCGACGACGTGGTTGTTGGTCAGGATGTAGCCGTCGGTGCTGATGACGAACCCGGAGCCTTCGCCGGCTCCCTGCTGCCCGCTGACCTGCAGCTCGACGACGCTCGGCGACAGCTTCTGCGCGACGGCCTCGACCGAGCCGGCGGGCGCGTTGCCCGTCTGCTGGGCCGGCTTCGGCGCGTTGAGCGCGTTGCCGGACGGGCCGGACGACCCGGCGGTGAAGTACCCGACCGTCCCGCCCGCGATGCCGCCGACCAGCAGCGCGACCAGCGCGACGCCGGCGAGCAGCTTCCCGCCGGACCGCTTGGGCTCCGGCGCGGCCACGGGGTAGCCGGACGTGCCGGGCTGCCCGTACGGGTTCGGCGGCGGGTAGACGCTCTGCTGGGTCGGGCCGGACGGCATCTGCGCACCCTGGGCGGACCACGGGTTCGAGGCCTGCCCGCCGTACGCCGGATCGGCCCCGGTCACCGCGTGGTAGGACGGCTCGGAGTACTGCGGTGTACCGCCGGACTCGGGCTGGGCCTGCTCACCGTACGGGTTCCCCGCCCAACCGCCCTGAGCCGCCT
>DASWRZ010000013.1:0-13728 GCA_036402935.1 Actinoplanes sp. | reverse complement strand
CTGATGTCGGCGTATGCGGCCGCCCTGCGCGAGCGTGAGCGGATGTCGCCCTCGGAGCGGGCGGCCTACGACCGGCAAGCCCTGATGATCCGGGACAGCGGATGAGCGGCCACGCGTGCGCTCCCGGCGGCGGCCGTCGCGCCGCCGCTCAGCGGGAGCGCTGCGACGCCACTGTCGGCCGTTCTCCCCATGCATCTGCCTGATGGAGCTGTCCGGGACGCCGACGTAGATGTTCGGCCCGACGGTCCGAATCCGGCTCCGCCCGGGTGGAATTCGGGGTGGGGAATCACAGCCGTCAGTTCCTCGCCCGCCTGGCGGTTGCGTCGCGGACGTAGCATGGTCGGATCATGAGGAGTTCTCATTCCCGGCGGATCGCCGCGGTGCTCGGGCTGACGCTCGTTCTCGCGGCGGCCTGCAGCCATTCCTCGAACAACCCGGCCTGGCACGCCGGGCCGGCGACCTCGGGCGCCTCGGGGGCCGCGGCCGCCCCTTCGATCAGCGCGTCCGCGTCGCCGTCGGCGCCGGCCGGCAAGCCCGTGCACGTGCGGCTCCTCGAGGGCGACGGGTCGACCTGGGGCGTGGGCATGCCGATCATCGCCTACGTCGGTGGCAAGATCACTGACGGGAAGGCCTTCGCGGCGGCGACGACCGTCACGGTCAACGGGACACCGGCGCAGGGCGCCTGGTATTTCCAGCGGTCGGCGATCTACTCCGGGTACCCGCTGGAGGCCCACTACCGCACCCAGGGCTACTGGCCGGCTCACGCCAAGATCCACATGGACCTGGCCGTAAAGGGCCAGCCCGCCGGCAAGGGCCTGGTGTTCGACAACAGCCTGACGCTCGACATGTCGACCGGCGCCGCCAACATCAGCCGGATCGACGGCAGGAAAGAGAAGATGACCGTCACGTCGGACGGCAAGCAGGTGTTCAGCTATCCGGTCTCGCTCGGCAAGGCCAGCACGCCGACGTTCAGCGGCACCAAGGTCGTCATGGAGAAGGACCGGGTCCAGCGGATGACCGGCCCCGGCTACGACGAGAAGGTGCCCTGGTCGGTGCGGGTCACCAACTCGGGCGAGTTCATCCACTCGGCGAGCTGGAACGGCGGCAACATCGGCCAGCGCAGCACCTCACACGGCTGCACCAACCTGACGGTGAAGGACGCACAGCAGTACTTCGGCTTCGCCCACATCGGCGACGTGGCCGTCTACACCAACACCGGCGGCCCGACGATGCCGAGCTGGGACGGCTACGGCGACTGGAACCTGTCCTGGACGACCTGGCAGTCCGGCGGCGTCGTCCACACCGCCTAAGGTCGTCCACACCGCCTAGGAACGGCCCATCGCGATCGCCGCCGCATGGGCCCGGTCGCGGGCGCCCAGCTTGGCGAAGATGGAGTTGACGTAGCTCTTCACGGTGGCGACGCTCAGGAACAGGTCGGCCGCGATCTGGGCGTTGTTGTGTCCGAGTGTGATCGCCTCCAGGACGTCGGCCTCGCGTGCCGTCAGGGCCGGGAAGCGTTCCCGCATCCCGCGCCTCGGCGCGGCGCCGGTGAAGCCCCGCACGAGCCGCTCCGCGACCTCCGCCGCGAAGGTCGCCTGCCCGGACGCCACCGACCGCACGGCCGCCGCCAGCTCGGCGCGGCCGGCGTCCTTGGTCAGGTAGCCCCGGGCGCCGGCCCGCAACGCCCCGGCCAGCGACTCGTCGTCGGCGTAGGTCGTCAGCACCAGCACGGCGATCGTCGGCGCAGCCGCCATGATCTGCGCGGTGGCGCCGGTCCCGTCCAGACTGGGCATCCGCAGGTCCATCAGCACGACGTCGGGCCGGAGGGAAAGGGCCAGGTCGACCGCCTCGACCCCGTCGGCCGCCGCGCCGACGACCGTCATGCCGTCGGTCAGGTCGAGCAGGGTGACCAGGCCGTCGCGTACGGTCGCCTGGTCGTCGGCCACCAGCACCCGGATCATGCGGCGGGCTCCCCGGGCACCTGAAGGACGACCTCGAAGGGCGGCCCCGGCCGTACGGTCATCGTGCCGCCCGCCTCCGTGACCCGTTCCCGCATGCCCGACAGACCGTGGCCGCCGCCCGGCGGCATGCCGTCCGAAGGACGGCCCGGCGGCGTCGAAGCCGTGATCGTCAGCATGTCGTCGTCCCAGTCCAGGTCGAGGGTCGTCGATGCACCCGGCGCGTGCCGGCGGGCGTTGGTGAGCAGCTCTTGTACGGCCCGGCGCACGGCGATTTGCCGAGCGACGTCCAGAGCACCGCGATCGGCGTCTCCTCGCACGGCGATGTGTCCGTTGAGAGCGCGATGCGCGTCGGCCAGCCCGGCCACGATCGCCGACAGCGGCCGACCGGGTTCGCGCAGCGCGGAGACCGCACGTTTCGCCTCGTCCAACCCGGAGACAGCCAACTTGCGAGCCGCCTGAACCCGTGACCGCGCCTCACCGGACCGCCCCGACTCGAGCAACGCGTCGACCGCCTCCAACTGGATGACCAGCCCACCCAGCGAATGCGCCAGCACGTCGTGCAGATCTCGGGCGATCCGGGACCGCTCGGTGAGCCCGGCGACCTGGGCCCGCTCCTGCTCGACGGCGATCCGCTCCTCGAGCAGGGCCCGCGCCTGCGCCTCGGACATCCGGTAGGAGCGGCGGCTCACCCCGGCCAGCGCGGAGATGACCAGCAGCGCCGCGGTGCCGGTGAGGGAGCCCGACGGCACCGGGTAGAGCACCGCGGAGATCCAGATCGCGACGGTCGAGAGGAACCCGGCCCCGACGGCCAGGGCGACCGGTACGGCCGGCGTGCCGAACAGGAGCAACAGGCCGGAGACGCTGGGCACGTAGCCGACGACGCTCGTGTAGGCCCCGGCCAGCGAGCCGCCCACGATCATGCCGAGGTAGGTCACGATGCGGATGCGCAGCCACGGCTCCGGAAGGGCGACCGTGACCAGCCAGAGGGCCCAGCCGGCCCAGGCCGCGACCGCGATCAGCGCCGGCGCGTCGTGCCGGGACCGGTGGGCGAGGTCCAGCCCCACCAGGACGACCCCGACCAGGTTGAGCGGGATCGCCCAGAGGCGGCGCGCCGGGAAGAGGAACACGAACCTATTTTCCGGCCATCGCGAGCGGGCGCCGGTGCTGGCGCGCCGAGACGACCAGAGCGGCCGTGAGCCGGTTGACGGCGAGGATGACCAGGATCGTGCCGGTCGAGACGGCGAGGTCGGAACCCATCCGGTGTCCGGCCACGTCGAGCCCGACCCGGATGACGATGAGGCCGAACCAGATCGCCACGCCGAGCCGGCCGGTGCGGCTCTCGACCATGCGCGGGTCGGTCGGCGACGGACGGAAGCGGGCGATCCGCCCCATCATCGCGCCGGACACCACCGCGAGCAGGGCCGAGATGCCGAGGATGGCCACGTCGACCGGGTGGACCGTGGTGGTCTGCCTGGCCATCGAGATGATGCCGACGACGCCGAGGACGAGCGGCAGCTTGAGCATCCGGCCCGGGTCGACCGGGCGCCAGCGGAGCTGCCGGGAGCTGAAATAGACGATCAGGACTAGGCCGAGGACGAGGTCGGTCAGGGTGCTCGAGGTCATGCTTCGAGAGTCGGCTCGACGGCCCTTCCCCGGTACCAACCACGGGTGGTAAATCGGGTGGAGAACGGAAGCTCGATGTATCGGTAGGTCAGCCACGACAGCCCGACCAGCAGCGCGAGGTAGCCGGCGACCGCGGGCAGTTCGGCCACGCCGTGCAGGTGCACGCCCAGCCAGGTCAGCACCGGCGCGAGCACCAGGATGAGCGTGTAGTGCACCAGATAGAGCGAGTAGCTGATCATCCCGAGCCAGGCCAGCCAGCCCGGGATCTTCCGCTGCCGCAACGCCATGGCCAAGGCAAACGCGCCCCCGAAGGCGGACAGGGTGAGCACCGATCGGGTGCAGTAACGCGGGGTGAGCGCGTGCAGCGAGGAAAGCTCCGCGAACCAGTTGATCAAGAGGGCGACGGAGACGACGAATCCGGCGGCGAGCGGCTGCCACCAACCGACCTGTCCGTGGTCGGCCCGGTAGAGCGTCGTGCCGGTGAACATGACGGCCAGTATCAGGATGCCGTCCCAGACGTGGGCCGGGTCCTGATTCGCGATCACCAACAGGACCGCCAGCACGCCGAGCCCGACCGCTCCCGGCACGACGGCCCAGCGCCGGCCGGAGACCACGGCGGCCAGTCCGGCGATCAGCAGCGGCGCCACCGCCCACGGGCCGAGGGGCAGCAGGTGCGGCGTGAGGGGAGCGGTCACCACGGCCACCACGGCGAGGCAGATCGCGGCGATGCCGCTTCCGCGATGCCACCGTACGGCGAAAAGCCCCGACACCAGCAGGTAGAACACCATCTCGAAGGTCAGCGTCCAGAACACCGGCGTGACCAGCGGCCCGCCGAGCAGGAACGGCAGCATCGTGGCGTGCGCGACCGCCGTCGTGCCCGGATGCGCGGCGATGGCCGGGTCGAGGGGCACCACCCCGGTGACGCCGAGCGCCACCACCAGCAGCGCGACCACCGTGTAGAGCGGGAACAACCGCCGGAACCGCCCGGCCCAGAACCGCCGCAGATCGCCGTGCCGCTCCAGCGACGCCGGAATGATGTAGCCGCTGACCAGGAAGAACAGCATGACCCCGGCCGGCCCGGCGTTCAGCCACTCGGCCGAGAACCCGCGCACCGACCGCAGCAGATAGTGGCTCAGATGGGCATAGACCACCAGCAGAGCCGCGATCGCCCGCAGAGCGTCGAGCCAGGCCATGCGGGTCTTCGGGGGCACGGGCGAAAGGCTACTTGTTCTCGATCCGGGGCAGCACCGGCGTCGGCGACGTGACGCGCACGCTAACCGGGATGCTCGCTCACCCCCCGGTATGGCAAGCTGGATCCATGACGTGCCTCGCTGCCACCTTTACCGGCCTCTCGTAGGAGGCAGCTGCCCACGGCCGCCTTCGGGCGGCCGTTTTTGGTTCCCGTCCGGAGCCGGCTTCACATCCGTCCGGACAGGAGCAAAACCATGTCTACGCCCACCCTCACCGAGGACCTCGCGCTTCGCGACCTGACCGACCCGTACGCGGGCCCGCACGCCCTCCAGCGGATGACCGCCGAGATCCTCGCCGCGGTCCGTGCCCGCCACCCGGTCGACCTGGTCCTCGAGCGCGGCGACCGGATCGTCGACGTGGCCGACAACTACGACCACCTGGGCTACACCGCCGGCGCCCGCACCCGCGACGCCCGCTACACCCGCTACGTCTCCGGCACCCGGATGCTCAGGTCACAGACCTCGGCCCTGATCCCGCCGGTCCTGCGCCGCCTGGCCGCCGCCCACCAGCACGAGGCCCTGATCGCCTGCCCCGGGCTGGTCTACCGGCGCGACGTCATCGACCGCCTCCACACCGGCACCCCCCACCAGCTGGACCTCTGGCTGCTCTCGACCGTTGCCCCGGACCTGCCCGGTCTGGTCGAGACGGTCGTCGAGGCGGCACTCCCGGGTGTCGAGTGGCGCGCGAACCCGGCGTCCCATCCCTACACGTCCGACGGCCTGGAGATCGAGGCGTACGTCGACCGCCGCTGGGTCGAGATCGGCGAGTGCGGCCGCGCGGCCGGTCGCGTACTGTCCGGCGCCGGCCTTCCCCCGTACGTCTGCGGCCTGGCCATGGGCCTGGGCCTGGACCGTCTCGTCATGCTCCGGAAAGGCATCCCCGACATCCGCCTGCTCCGCTCATCCGAGCCGCGCGTAGCCACCCAGATGCTCGACCTGGCGCCCTATCGCCCGGTCTCCTCCCACCCACCGGCCCGCCGCGACGTCTCGGTCGCCGTCCACGCCGGCGTGACCCCGGAGGAGATCGGCGACCTGGTCCGCTCCGGCCTGGGCCCGGACGCCCACCTGGTGGAGGAGGTGTCGGTCCGGTCGACGACCGAGGCCGCCGACCTGCCGCGCACCGCCCGCGACCGCCTGGCCATCCGGCCGGGCGAGGTGAACGTCTTGCTGCGGGTCGTGCTGCGAGACCTCGACGCCTCGATCCCCGGCCATGTCGCCAACGACCTCCGCGATCGGATCCACCAGGCGCTGCACCACTGCTGACCGGCCCCGGTGGCGTCGTGGAAGATGACGAGGTGAAACTCAGAGCCGTCGAAGACAGCGATCTGGACGTGTTTCATCTTCACCCTGGCCGAATAGAACTCCGCACGGTCAGGCGGGGGAAGGAACGCCCTCGAGGAGGATGACCGGGAACACCCGGTCGGTGTTCTGCTCGTAGGCGGAGGTGCCGTCGGCTACCCTGCGGTAGAGCCGTTCCCGTTCCTCGCCCGCTGTGACGACGGCCCGGGCCGGATACGAGCGGTCGCCGAGCTCGACCGTCACGGCCGGGTTGGCTCGCAGGTTGTGGAACCAGGACGGATGCTCGGGGGCGCCCGCCTTGGAGCCGACCACGAACACGCGTCCCTTGTCGTCGATTCCGAAACCGAGTGGCACGGTCGTCGGCCGTCCTGTCCGCGCGCCGATGGTGGTCAGCAGCAGGATCGGGAACGGCGGCCGGCTGACCGTGCCGTGGTTGGCCCGGAACTCCCGGATGACGCCCTGGTTATAGGCCCGGAACTCCTCGTCGGACGGCACGGCGGACATGGCACTCTCCTTGGTTCGGACGGGATTCAGATGGCCGGATCCCCGCCGCTGGGGAGAAGCCAAGTCTCCCGTGCCCGCAGGTCTCGGTAGTGCAGACCACTGACGGACGCGAAAGGAATCGCTTCTCCCCGGTACATCGGCCCTGGCGCGGGAAAGCAACGATCCCGGCCACCCACCAAGGGCAGCCGGGATCAGAGACGTCAGTGCGCCATCGCTTCAGGAGCATCCGGGTCGACCGCAAGCGGCCCACTGCGGAACACGAAAGCACCAATGGCCGCGGCCAGCAGGAAGAACCCGACCGACCACCAGAACACGGTGTGGTAACTGTGCAGCGCCGCCTCGGCGGCCAGCGAAGCCGTCGGAGCGTGGTTCTTGGCATAGTGCTCCCCGGCCGACGCGGCGAAGGAGCTGAGCAGGGCCGTACCGATCGACCCACCGATCTGCTGGACCGTGTTGATCATTGCCGAGGCGACGCCCGCGTCGCGGTGTTCGACGCCGCTGGTGGCGGCGTTCTGCACCGGAGCGAAGACCAGGCCTAGGCCCAGGCCGATGATGATCAGGCCGGGGAGGACGCCGCCGGCGTACGTCGAGTGCAGGTCGAGCCGGGTCAGGTAGGCCATGCCGCCGGCCGCGACCAGCGCGCCGAGGGGGACCAGCGGGCGCGGGCCGACCCGCGGCACCAGGATCGAGCCGGCCGTGGTGGCCGACAGCATGATTCCGGCGAGCAGCGGCAGGAAGCCGACGCCGGTCCGGATCGGGGTGAAGTGCAGGACGTTGACCAGGTAGTAGGTCAGGAACAGGAAGATGCCGAACATGCCCGCGCCGGCGATGCCGATCGCGGCGTAGGCGCCACCGCGGTTGCGGTCGAGCACGACGCGCATCGGCAGCAGCGGGTTGGCGACGCGCATCTCGATCAGCACGAACGCGACCAGCACGACGGCGCCCAGGATCATCGGGGTCAGCGCCGCGGCCGAGTGCCAGCCGTCGGTCTCGACCTTGCCGAGCCCGTAGACCAGGCCGACCAGGCCGGCGACCGCGGTGATGACGCCGGGCACGTCGATCTTGGCGCGCGAGGTGATCGGGTCGTCCTTGAGGCGGGTGAGCGCACCGGCCACGGCGATCGCGGCGATGATCAGGTTGACGTAGAGGCACCAGCGCCACGAGGCGTACTCGGTCAGCACGCCGCCGAGCAGCAGGCCGACCGCGCCCCCGGCGCCCGAGATGGCGCCGAAGACGCCGAACGCCTTGGCCCGGTCGCGCGGGGTGGTGAAGGTGGTCGACAGCAGCGACAGCGCGGCCGGGGCCAGCGCCGCACCGAAGGCACCCTGCAGGGCGCGGGCGACGATCAGCATCTCGAGGTTGGGCGCGAAGCCGCCGAGGGCCGACGCCACCGCGAAGCCGATGAGGCCGATCAGGAACATCCGCCGGCGGCCGACGAAGTCGGACAGCCGGCCACCGAGCAGCAGCAGCGAGCCGAACGCCAGCGCGTAGCCGGTGACCACCCACTGCCGGCCGGAGTCGGAGAAGCCGAGGTCGCGCTGGGCGGTGGGCAGCGCGATGTTCACGATCGTGGCGTCGAGCACGACCATCAGCTGGGCCATCGCCAGGACGACCAGCGACAGCCACTTCCCGGAGTCACCGGACGGCGGCGCGGGCGGGTCGGTCCGGTCCTGGGTCGCCGCCGCGAGCGGCGGTGGTGCGGTGTCGGTGGTCATCAAGTCCCTCTGGGCTGGAAGCGGAGATGCTCCTACCGAGTCGGCACCGCGACCACCCGGGTTGAGGGCCGCACGGTTGCATCCCGGTTGACCAGGACAGAGGGTCAGCTGCCGCGGACGCTCGCTCGCAGTTCGCGGCGGTTGGTGACGCCCAGCTTGCCGAAGACCTTGCGCAGGTGCCATTCGACGGTCCGGGGGCTGAGGAAGAGTTCGGCGCCGATCTCCGGGTTGGTGTGGCCGGCGGCGGCCAGGCGGGCGATCTGCTCCTCCTGGGCGGTCAGATCCCAGCGGGCAGGGTCGGTGCGCCGGCGTACGGTCTCGCCGGTCGCCGCCAGCTCGCGCCGGGCGCGCTGCGCGAAACCACCGGCGCCCATCGCGTCCAGCGACTCGTGGGCGTCGCGCAGCAGCGTACGGGCCTCGGCGCGCCGATTTTCGCGGCGCAGCCATTCGCCGTACAGAAGTTTCGCCCGCGCCAACGGGAGGCCGAGCCGTCCGGTCCCGAGCCGGTCCACCGCCTCCTGATAGCCGTCCTCGGCCGATTTTCCGCTGCCGGTCACGGCGGCGGCCAGCGCGGCCCGCCCGAGGGCCCACGACGTGCCGGCGGCCCGGGCCCAGGCGGTCAGCCGTGCCACGTCGGACTCGCACCGCAGGCCACCGCGCGCGCTGGCCTCGATCAGCTCGCTCAGCGCCGCCGGCAACAGACCCAGGTCGTCGTGCGCCGCGGCCATTCTGGCCGCGTCGGCGGCCGAGGGATATCGGCCCAGGCCGTTGTCGAGGAGCGCTTTCGCGTACGCGGCAAGCCCCAGCAACCGCCCTCCCCCCGTCGCGTCTCCCTCCTTGACCGCCGTGTCGAGCATCGCCATCGCGTCGGTCTCCCGGCCCTGGGCGGCGGCGAGCAGCATCGCGGCGGCGGGTGAGCCGCCTGCCGCTGCGGCGGCTCCGGCCAGCGCTTGCGCCTCAGCGGTCTCACCGGCCACGACCAGCGCGACCGCCCGGTGGGCCAGCGCCGCCGGCAGCAGGCCGACCGCCCCGGTCTCCCGGGCGTGCGCGAGCGCCGTGGCGGTGATGCGGTGCCACGCCTCGTCGTCGCCCGCGTCGAGCGCGGCCGCCACCGCGAGCGGCAGCCGCTGCAAGGCCCGCCCCGGCGTCAGCCCGGCCAGCGCGTCACCGAACGAGGTCGGCCCGTCGAGCACCCGCGCCACGAGCGCATCGAGCAGCGGATCGGCCAGCGGATCGGCCAGCGGATCGGGCAGCGGATCGGGCAGCGCGGGCTCGCGGGCCTCTTCGGTGGCCGGGTCGGGTGATGTGGGCTCGTGGGTTGCTTCGGTGGCCGGGTCGAGTGTTGCGAGCTCGCGGGCCGCTTCGGCGGCGGCGCGGAGTTCGTCGCCGCCGCGGCGGCCGGCCTCGAGGCCGGCGGCGATGGCGTCCAGGGCGGCCTCGCGTGCCGCCGCCGGGTCGAGCGGTCCCAGCCGCCGAGCTGCCTCGACCAACTGCGGGACCGAGGCGGCGGCGGTGGGGGCCAACCGGGCCCGGAGGCGGGCCACCGAGGCGCGGGCGAGGGCGTCGAGGGGCCCTAGTTCGGCGGCGTCGAGCAGTTCGGGAACCTGGACGAGCTGGCCGGCCGCCGCGCGGGCCTGGGCGGCGGCCAACGCGCGAGCCGCGTGCCGGGCCGGGTCGGGGCTCAACTCCATCGCCCGCTCCAGGAACACGGCGGCCGCGGCCCGGCCGCCCCGGGCCAGGGCGGCCGACGCGGCCTGTTCCAGCTCGGCCGCGACCTCCTCGTCCGGGCCCGAGGCGGCGTGGGCGCGGTGCCAGGCTCGGCGGTCGGCCGACCGGGACGGGTCGGTGACCTCGGCCAGGGCCTGGTGAATCGCGCGGAGCCGGGGGAGCGGGACGGCGCGCCACGCCTCCGACCGTACGAGAGGATGCCGGAACCGGACCCGGGAGCCGATGTCCAGCAGGCCCGCCGCCTCGGCCGGCGCAGCCGCCGAGCCGGCGACCGACAGGCGGGCGAGGGCCTGCCAGAGCAACGTGGGATCGCCGGTCGGTTCCACCGCGGCCGCCGCCAGGAACGTGCGGGCGTCCGGCGGGAGCTCGTCGATGCGGCGCCGGAAGGCGGCGGCGACGCGGTTGCCGACCGGGGTGTCGGCCGGCGGCACGCCCAGGCCGAACGAGAGCTCGGCCGCGTCCAGGCCGCGGTGGAGTTCGAGCAGGGCGAGCGGGTTGCCGCGGGTCTCGGCCAGGATGCGGTCGCGGACGCGGTCGTCGACCGGGCCGGTGAGCACGGTGGCCAGGAGCTCGCGGGCGTCGGCGTCGGCCAGGCCCTCGACCGCCAGCTCGGACAGGCCGGGCAGTTCGTCGCCGGGGCGGGCGGCCAGGATCAGCGCCACCGACTCGGCTCCCAGGCGGCGGGCCGCGAAGAGCAGGATGACCTGCGACATCAGGTCGAACCACTGCAGGTCGTCGGCCAGCACCAGGAGCGGGCGCTCGCGGGCCGCCTCGCCGAGCAGCCCGAGCAGGCCGAGCCCGATCAGGAAGGCGTCCGGCGGGTCGCCCGCGGCGAGCCCGAACGCCACCTCGACGGCCGTCCGCTGCGGCGCCGGCAGACGGCCGGCGTGCTCCAGCAGCGGGGCGCACAGCTGTTGCAGGCCGGCGTAGGCGAGGTCGCACTCGGGCTCCACTCCGGCCGCCCGCAGCACGCGGAAGCCGGTCGCGGCCGACGAGGCGTGGTCGAGCAGCGCGGTCTTGCCCACCCCGGGCTCGCCGCGGAGCACCAGCACCCGGCTGGTGCCGCCCCGGACGTCGTCGAGGAGCTGTTCCAGCTGGTCACACTCGCGGCGGCGGCCCAGAAGCACGCGCCGACCCTACTAGAGACGCTGCGGATGCTGCTCGGCCTGACCCGGCCGACCTCCGGCGAGGCGCTGCTCGACGGCAGGCCGTACGCCCGGGTAACCGCTAGCGCGTCGCGGCCTCGACCGCGGCCCGCACCACGGCGACGCTCGCCGGGCGGCCGGCCGGGTCCTGGTACGTGCCGTAGGGCGCGCCGTAGGCCGGGCTGTCGGGCTCGAACCGCCAGCTGTCGGCGAGCGTGCCGACCTCGACCGCGTCGTAGCCGATCCGGTCGAGGAACTCGGTCGCGGCCAGGTTGGACGCCGGGTCGTCGCCGGCGATCGGCAGGGCGGTCCGGTCGGCGCTGCCGGCCGGGCGGGCCAGCGAGGTCAGGTGCTTGAAGAAGATGTTGTTGAAGACCTTCACGACGTGGGCGCCGCTCAAGTGCTCCTGCTCCAGCGACGCGCTGGTCTGCTTGCCCTCGTCGATCTCGGCGAACTGCCCGTCGCGCGGCGGGTAGTAGTTGTTCGTGTCGAGCACGACCTTGCCGGTCAGCTCGGCGACCGGCAGGTCGCGGAACGCCTTGAACGGCACACTCACCACCACGATGTCACCGGCCGCGGCCGCCTCGGCGGCCGTTGCCGCCCGGGCCTTCGGGCCCAGCGAGGCCACCAGGCCGGCCAGGGTCTGCGGGCCTCGCGAGTTGCTCAGCACGACGTCATAGCCGGCAGCGACCGCCAGCTTCGCCACGCTGCCGCCGATGTTGCCGCTTCCGATGAATCCCACTGTCGTCATGCCCGTGCGAACCCCACGGCCGGCCCCGATGTTTCGCGCCGCGGGCTTTCGTGACCGTCGCCACCCGCCACATCCGCCGGTGATCGCGCCGAGCGGCCTAATTCTTGCGGTAGCCGGAGACGACCGAGGTGAGGATCGGACGGACATCTGGCGTTCACAGACATCGACGTCTTAACATCTATGAATTCTTTTCGCGTTCGAGCGTTCCCTGGAGGGATCCCCATGCGCCGACGCCTCGGCATCCTCGTGACCGCCATCGTGGTGACATCGTTCGTGTCCGTACCGCTCCAGGCGGCCCCCGCCCAGGCCGCCTTCGCGGGCAACGACTACTGCCTGGGCGAGTGCTCCGACATCCTGCCCCCCGGCCAGAACGGCAACGCCACGCTCGTCGACATCCTCGCCTCGCAGGCCTTCGGCACGAAGCCCGCGCACTCCGACGACCAGCTCGCCCCGTACGCGAACCTGGCCTACAACTACACCGGCCTGACCTCGCAGCAGATCAACTCGTTCTTCAACGACAGCTCGTACGGGGTGCCCGCCGCCGACGTGGCCAGCACGGTCTCCCCGCGCTCGGACGTCACGATCGTGCGGGACAAGAAACTCGGCATCCCGCACATCACCGGCACCACCCGGGCCGGCACGATGTTCGGCGCCGGGTACGCGGGAGCCCAGGACCGGCTCTTCCTCATGGACCTCATGCGCCACGTCGCGCGCGGCCAGCTGACCTCGTTCGCCGGCGGGGCGGCCGGCAACCGCGAGCTCGAGCAGAGCGTCTGGCGCAACTCGCCCTACACCGAGGCCGACCTCCAGGCGCAGATCGACGGGCTGCGGGCCGACGGCCCGCGCGGCGCCCAGCTGTACGACGACGTGCAGAGCTACATCGCCGGCATCAACAAGTACATCGCCGACTGCATGGCCGGGCGCAACTGCCCGGGCGAGTACGTGCTGACCGGCCACCTCGACGCGATCACCAACGCCGGCGGCCCGCAGAACTTCACCCTGACCGACCTGATCGCCGTGGCCGGCGTGATCGGTGGCCTGTTCGGCGGGGGCGGCGGCACCGAGATGCAGTCGGCGCTGGTCCGCATCGCGGCGCGCGCCAAATACGGCGCCACCATCGGCGACCAGGTCTGGCAGCAGTTCCGCGAGCAGAACGACCCCTCGGCCACCACGACCCTTCATAACGGCCAGACCTTCCCGTACGCGGCGTCCAACCCGTCGGCGTCCGGCGTGGCCATGCCCGACGCCGGTTCCGCCTCGCCGCAGCCGATCGTGTTCGACCAGACCGGTTCGGCTACGTCCCTGAAGGCCTCGGGTGACAGCAGGATCGCGGACTCGCTGAGCAGTCTCACCATCGACAGCGCCCACCGGGGCATGTCCAACGCCGCCGTGGTCTCGGCCGCCAACTCGGCCACCGGGCACCCGGTTGCCGTCTTCGGCCCGCAGACCGGCTACTTCGCCCCGCAACTGCTGATGATCCAGGAGCTGCAGGGCCCCGGCATCAGCAGCCGCGGCATCGCGTTCAGCGGCCTCAACCTCTACACGCTGATCGGGCGCGGCCCCGACTACGCCTGGAGCGCCACCTCGGCGACCCAGGACATCACCGACACCTACGCCGTACGCCTGTGCACCACCGACGGCAGCGCACCCACCACCGCCTCGACCCACTACCTGTTCCACGGGCAGTGCCTGGCGATGGAGAACCTGACCCAGACCGACTCGTGGAAGCCGACCACGGCCGACTCCACCGCC
>DASWRZ010000012.1:0-26394 GCA_036402935.1 Actinoplanes sp. | reverse complement strand
AAGCGCGGCCGTATCGACCGTGGTGTCCTTCTTCTTACCGCCGGCCGCCTTCTTGACGGTGTCGACGGTGGTGTTCGTTCCACCGTCATCGAGCCACTTGTCCGCTTTCATGCGTACCGCTCCATCGGCGGTCACCTCGGCGACCCCACCCGCCGCCCGCAGCACCGGCAGCGCGCCGGACGGCACCCGCGCCGCGAACCCGGTGATCAACGCCAGCGGACGGCCAACCGTGCCACCCGTCTCCCGAACAACCGCTTGCACCCGCGTCACATCCGCGGCGGAGGCGGTACGCACGATGACGCCGACCATGGGTCCGGTGCGCGGGCTCGCAGCCGCCGGCACCCCAGTTCCTACCAGCGCCGAGACCAGCGCGAGGACGCTCAATCCCCCGGCCGAGCGCCTGAATCTTCCCCGAGTTCTGCTATCCACCATGCACTCCCTATCGAACACTGCGATGCACGCCGGGAAGTTCCGGTGACATGCCCGCGCCCATCGTCCGGACCTACCGGAACATGAGCGGAATGTCGAGCGGGTAGCCGTGGGACCGGGACGTGATCACCAGCAGAGTGGAGGTGACGTACGCCTCTGTGCCGGCGGTTTCACTCTCGCCGGGACGGGGACTCGTACTTCGCCCCAAGAGCGGTCGTCAAGAAGTCGGCGTACACGCACCGACGCGGCGGACCCGCGACTGACTTGACCCGCTTGCGGTGCTTCGCGCGATAAAGCCATGAGCTGTCGCGCGAGCCCGTGCCGGGGGAGGACGACAATGACCAGTGTTCTACCGGCGCGCACCGCGAGCGTCGCCGACCTCAGCAACGCGACGCTGCACCAGCTCGACGACCGGATCCGCGTCCCGGAATACGACCGCGAGGCGCTGACGCCGGCGGTGGTTCATCTCGGAGTCGGCGGTTTCCACCGCGCCCATCAGGCGGTCTACCTCGACGACCTGGCCCGGATGGGCGAGACCGGGTGGGGTGAGATCGGGGTCGGGTTGCGCTCGCCCGCCATGCGTGACGCGCTGTGCCCGCAGGACTCGCTCTTCACCGTGGTAGAACGCAGCGGGCACGGCGACACCGCCCGGATCGTCGGGGCGATGACGCGGTACCTGTACGCCCCCGACTCCCCGGAAGCCGTGCTCGCGGCGCTGGCCGACGCGCGTACCCGCCTGGTGACGCTCACCGTCACCGGCGCTGGTTACCACCTCGACGAGAACGGTGCCTTCGACCTCGACCACCCCGAGGTGCAAGGCGATCTGCACGATCCCGGATGCCCAAGCTCGGTCTTCGGCTATCTGGTGGCGGCTCTCGACCGGCGGCGCCGGGCCGGGCTGCCCGCCTTCACGGTCCTGTCCTGCGACAACATGCCGGGCAACGGCGCGGCGACGCGGACAGCGGTGCTCGGGTTCGCCGGTGCCCGGGACGCGGGCCTCGCCGCGTGGATCGACGCCCACGCCTCGTTCCCCGCCAGCATGGTCGACCGCATCACGCCCCGGACCGATGACCGGGTGCGTGCGCTGATGGCCGAGCAGTTCGGCGTACGCGACCGATCGCCGGTGGTCACGGAGCCTTTCACCCAGTGGGTCGTGGAGGACCGGTTCTGCAACGGACGGCCGCCGCTGGAGCTGGCCGGCGTACAGTTCGTCGCCGACGTCACGCCGTACCAGCTGATGAAGACGCGGCTGCTCAACGCCGGCCACAGCGCCCTGGGATACCTCGCCTATCTTGCCGGCCAGTACCGGACCACCAGCGAGGCCATGACGAATCCGATCATCGCTGACTACCTCCGCGCGCTGATGGGCGAGGAGATCACCCGCCTGCTGCCCGCGGTCCCCGGCACCGACCTCGACCAGTACGTGGACACCCTGCTGCAACGGTTCGCCAACCCGCGGATCAGCGACCAGCTCTCCCGGTTGTGCGGCCGCGGATCCACGAAGATGCCGGCCTACCTGTTGCCGTCGTTGATGGCCGCGCGGGCCGAGGGGCGCCCCGCCGCGTTGCTGACCCTCGCCGTCGCCGGATGGTGCCGCTACCTGCGCGGGTACGACCTCAAGGGCAACCCGATCGACATCGAGGACGCGCGGCGGGACGAACTGCAGCCGCTGGCCGCGCAGCCGGGCCACGACCCGCGGCCGCTGTTGCGGGACCGGGCGATCTTCGGGCGTCTCGGCGACGACGCGGAGTTCGTCCAGGCGCTCCAGTGGGCAATCCGTGACATCGAGGAGTACGGCCCGGCGGCGACCATCGCCGACTACCTCGCCACGCACCTGCTCGACAAGCCGTGACCGTTCCCCTTCTCCCGGAGGTTCCCGACCCGATGCGGCAGTACCACGACCTCGACCTGACCGACCTGCGGTTCCTGCTCTGCGACGCGGACGGCAACCTGTTTCCTTCCGAGGAGCCCGCCTTCGTGGCCTCCGCGGGGGTGACCAACAAGTTCCTCGCCGCACTCGGCCTGCCGGCCCGGTGGACCCCGGAGCAACTTCGGCTCGGCACCACCGGCAAGAACTTCCGCACCACCGCCGTCGACCTGTGCGTCGACGGCGGTGCGCCGATCCACCCGTCCCTCGCCGGCCGGCATCCCGGCGCGCGCACCGAGGCCGCGCCGGGCACGCCCGTGCTGACCCCGGAGATCCTGGAGTACTGGGTGGCGGAGGAGAAGCGGCAGGTCAGCGCCTACCTGGGCGACGTCCTGCAGCCCGATGCCGAGGTGCTGGACCCGCTCGACAAGATGGCCCCGCACCTCACCCTCGCGGTAGTCAGCAGCAGCGCCCTCGGCCGACTCGCCGCCTGTTTCGACGCGACCGGCTTGGCGCCGCGCATCCCGGCCGAACGCCGGTACAGCGCGGAGGACTCGCTGCCCGCGCCCATCAGCAAGCCGGACCCGGCGGTGTATCTGTTCGCCGGGCGCGCCCTCGGCTGCACCGGCCGCCAGGGACTCGCGGTCGAGGACTCGGTGCCCGGTGCGCAGTCCGCGCTGGCGGCCGGCTTTCCCACGGTCGGCAACCTGATGTTCGTGCCGGAAGCGGAACGGCCCGAGCGGGTCCGCCTGCTACGCGAGGCCGGCGTGGCGGCTGTCGTGGCGAACTGGCAGGAACTGGCCGAGCTCGTGCTCCCGGCTCTCGGCGCGTCCTGACCCGGCCCGGCAGGTAGCGTCCGCCGGCACACCGAACGCGGGTTTCACCGGCCGGCGTGGCGGCGACGGCGCAGTAGCACTGCCGCGAGCAGCGGGCATGATCCGGCCGTTCACGGGTAGCCGGTGCCGACACCGACAGTGAACGGAGGACTTCATGGCTGGCGCGTGGTTGCTCGGAGCCGAACGTCGTGACACCGGGGAGGGGCCGCCGAAAGCGGTGCTGGTCGCGGTGGCTCCGGAGAACGAGACGAGCGACACCGACCCTGGTTCGGAAACGTCGCTGCGGGAGTTGCAGCGTCTGGCCGACACCGACGGGCTCGCTGTGGTCGACGTCCTGGTGCAGAGCCGCGGCCGGCCCGACCCGGCGACCTATATCGGCTCCGGTAAGGCCGGGGAACTGGCGGCGGTGGTCGAGCGTTGCGCCGCCGACGTGGTGATCGCCGACGGCGAGCTGAGCCCCGCCCAGGCCCGCAATCTGCGGGACGAGGTCGGTGTGCCGGTGGTCGACCGCACGGCGCTGATCCTGGACGTCTTCGCCCAGCATGCCCGCACCAGCGAGGGGCGGTTGCAGGTGGAGCTGGCCCAGATCGCGTACCAGTTGCCCCGGCTGCGCGGCGCCGGCCGGTCGATGTCGCGCGTCGGTGGCGGCCGGATGATCGGCGGCGCCGGCATGGGTGTGCGCGGGCCCGGCGAGATGCGCCTCGAACTGCAGCGGCGCCGCCTGCGCCGGCGGGCGGCCGGCCTGCGGGAGCGCGCGGTCGAGCTGGGCCGGCGCCGGGAGCGCACCCAACGACGCCGTACGCGCAATCAGGTCCCTTCCGTAGCGATCACCGGCTACACCAATGCCGGCAAGTCGGCGCTGCTGAACCGGCTGGCCGGGGCGAACGCGGTCACCGCCGACGTCCTGTTCGCCACCCTGGACCCACTGGTGCGGCGGGTCAAGGCCGGGAATCTGACGTTCACGGTCTCCGACACGGTGGGATTCGTCCGCAATCTGCCGCACCAACTGGTCGACGCGTTCCGGTCCACACTGGAGGAGGTCACGCGTGCGGACCTGGCTCTGCACGTCGTCGACGCTTCTGCGCCGGACGCGTTGAGCCAGATCACCACCGTGCAGGGCGTGCTGCACGAGATCGGCGCCGGCGAGGTGCCGGAGGTACTGGTGCTCAACAAGATCGACGTGGCGCCGCCGGAGTGGGTCGCCGCTCTGCGGCGGGCGTATCCGGATGCGTTGCCCGTGTCGGCGCTGACCGGCGAGGGCGTCACCGACCTACGCGATTCGCTGGCCACCCGGCTGCGCGAGCTCGCGAGGACGGCATTGCACAGGTGACCGCGGCGACCCGCGGGTGCTCCCGTTCCGGTTGCGAGCCCGTGGATCAGCGGGCCGGTGTCCCGGGTCGCCGGGTCGAATCTCGGCAGTTTGGTGGCCCGACCGCCGGGTAGGCGAGCCGCCATGTCAGAGCAAGACGCAATCTTCCGAAGCAATGCGGCCTTCGCCGAGATCCGCGAGCGGGGCGCCGTGGCGAGCGCGGTAATCTCCGGATCCAACGGGCGAACCTGGCGCACACCGCATGTCACCGCCGCCGCGGCGCGTCCGCGGGCGGAGCCGGCAGCGTCCGGACGCCGCCGGTCGCTGCTGGGCTATCTGGTGATGCCGCGTCCCAAGGACCTCTTCAAGGCATTGCTTATGCCACTGGCCTTCGGGTTGGCCGTGCTGTCCGCCGGCGGGGCGAGCGGCGGCACGGTTCTGCGGGCAGCAGTCGTTCTCGTGGCGTTGGAGCTCCTGGTCTACCCCGCCCGCTACCAGTGGAACGACGTGCGTGGCTTCGCGGCCGATCAGCGGCACCCGGACGAGGCCGACCGGGGACGACTGCCCGGGCCGGCCGAGCGAGCCCGGCAGCACGTGACGGCCAGTTGCGCCGTCGCGATCGGCCGTGTCGCCGTGACGCTGGCCCTGCCGTTTCTGCTGCCGGGCCTGCACCTCGGCGGAATCCTGCTGTGGGTGGTCCTGGGCGTCTTCGGGGTCGCCGCCGCGTACGAGGCGCTACGCACCCTCGGCACCGGTCGCAGTGGCACGGTTCCGCCGCCGGTGCGACCGGCCATCGTTCTACTGTGGATCACCGTCGGGGCGGGTTACGTGGTGCGCGGCCTCACCGGACTGGCCCTGGTGGTGGACCTGCCGCGCGACCGCGGCCTCGCGGTGGCGGCCACGGTGACGCTGTGGGCGTACGGGATCGCCTTCGTGACCAGCCGATGGGCGATCGAGTCGACGGCGTTCGCCCGCCTGCGCTCGGGCCGGGTGGAGTGGATCGCCGAGGCCGCACAGGCCAGGGAGCACCTGCTGGCCCTGGTGCGGTGGGTGCCGCCGCGAACCGACCCGGGGCAGACGTCCGCCGACCGCTGGACGGCGCTTCGGGGCCGTACACCGGTGCTCGCCCCGTGGAATGTGGCCATGGTGATTGCCGGCACCGCCGCCGCGGTCACCGGCCGGATGCTCACCGGTCCCACCACGACCCCGGAGACCGTGGTCATGGCCGTCGCCGGTGCACTGACGGGGCTCGGCGTGGTGCTCGCGTCACGCGGGCGGGTCGTCGCGGTGGCCGTCGGTGCCGTTGCGCTGGCCGCCGTCCTGGCGCTGCGGGACGCCCCCGCACCGGTGGTCGCGGTTCTGCCGTGGGCCGTCGTGATGACCGCGTACACCAGATCCAGCCGGCAGTGCCTCAGCACGCTGGGCGAGACGGGTGCACGGATCCGAGACCGGCTCCGCGCCGTGCTCGCGCCGACGGTGCGGGTGCTGGTCGGCCGCGACACGTGGAACCTGCTCGAGGACGGACCGGCCCGTGGCTGAAGTGGACGAGTCGCGGCCGTTCCTCCTCGACGAGGTCCTCTCCGTCGCGCGGCTCGCCGCGCAGGCCGGCGCCCAGGTGACCCAGCAGTGGCGCCGGCGCGCGGGGCAGCTGCGCATCGAGGAGAAGGCGGGGCCGGCCGATCTGGTCAGCCAGGCCGACCGCGACGCCGAACGCGCCATCCGGGCGGTGCTGGCCGAGCGGCGTCCGGGCGACGGTGTCCTGGGCGAGGAGCAGGGCGCGGTGGCTGGGCGGTCGGACATCCGCTGGTTGGTCGATCCGATCGACGGGACGACGAGCTATCTGTACGGCCGGTGCGACTGGGCGGTCAGCGTGGCCGCCGCTCACCGGGACGGCCGGCTGCTCGCCGGCGTGGTCGCCGAACCGGCGGCGGGCCGGACGACGGAGGCCCGTTCCGGAGGCGGCACGTGGAGCCAGGGCGAGCGGGTGGCCGCCCTGCGGCAGGACGATCTCGAGCGCGCCCTGATCGAGGTGAACCTGGGCCGGCCGGACCAGCGTTCCCGCGCCGGGGCGATGGTGGCGGCCCTGACGCCGCATGTGCGGGACCTGCGCCGGGGAGGAAGCGCTGCCGCCGCTCTCGCCGCCGTCGCGAGCGGGCGTGCGGACGCCGCGTGGCTTCCAGGCCTTCAGCCGTGGGACTGCGCCGCGGGCATCCTGCTGGTGCGGGAGGCCGGCGGCGTCGTCGGTGATCTGGCCGGACCGGTCCCCGGAACGTGGCCGGGCAGCGGCGACGTCCTCGCCGCCGCACCCGGCCTCTGGCAGCCCCTGCGGGCGTTGCTGTCCGCCGTCTATCCGAGGTGATCGGCCGGAGTCAGCCCTTGACTCCTGAGAACGACACCGACTGGGTGAAGTAGCGCTGGAAGAACAGCAGCACGAGCAGGGGCACGAGCGCGGTCATCACGGCGCCGGCGAAGATGGCCCCGAAGTCCACGCCCTGTTGTCCGGCGAACTGCGCGATCGCCACCGGAGCGACCTTCATCTGCGGGTCGGGCGCGATCAGCAGCGGCCACAGGTAGGCCTGCCACTGGAAGACGAACAGGATCAGGCCGGCGCCGATCAGCGCGGGCCGGGACAACGGCAGGTATATCCGCCAGAAGACGCCCCACCAGCCGAGGCCGTCGATCCGAGCGGCCTCGGCGAGGTCGGTGGGTATGCCGAGAAAGAACCCGCGGAGCAGGAACACCGCGAAGCCGTTGCCGATGCCCGGCAGGATCAGCGCCGCGTACGTGTTCCCCAGCCCGGCCCCCCGGAAGACCGACATCAGCGGAATCGCGATGGCGTCGAAGGGGATCAGGAACGAGACGACCATGACGGCGAAGATCACGCCGCGGCCAGGGAAATGCAGGACGGCCAGAGCGAACGCGGCCGTCGCGCAGATCGCGAGGCCGGCGACCAGGGTGCCGGCGGTGACGATCGACGAGTTGAGCATCGCGCGCCCGAAGCCGGTGTCGAACAGCCGCGCGAAGTTGCCGAAGGTGAGATCGCGCGGCCACAGGGTCCAGAAGGACACCGGGGAGATGGTCGCGAACGTCTCCCGCTGCGGTCGCAGCGCGCTGACCGCCGCCCACCACAACGGCAGCACGAACAACACCGCGATGAGGGAGCCGAGCAGAATCATTCCGAGCCGGCGACGGCTTCCTCGCGAGGCGTGTCCGGCCGGTGGTCCGGGCCTCGTCCGGGATCGGCCGGCACCGGGCCGACGCTGTGTCTGGGTGGTCACTCAGTCACTCCCTCGGGACAGTAGCCGGAACTGGATCATGACGATGACCAGAGCGACGACCACGACGACCACGGTGGCCGCGGCGGCGGCTCCCAGGTCGCCCTGCGTATAGGCACGTTCGAAGACGTTGTTCATGATCAGATCGGTACGGCCGTTGGGCCCGCCGCCGGTGAGGATGTGCACCGGAGCGAACACCAGGAGGTTGGAGACGGTGTCGGCGACCAGGACGAAGGCGATCTGGTGCTGGAGCTGCGGCACGGTCACGTGCCGGAAGCGCGCCCAGCGGCCCGCACCGTCCAGGGCCGCCGCCTCGTACAGCGTCGGGTCGATCTCCTTGAGGCCGGCGACCAGGAACATCATCCAATAGCCGACGCCGATCCAGGACACCACCACGATGATCGATGCCAAGGCCTGGTCGCGCGAGGTCAGAAATCCTTGGCTGGGGATGCCCAGCCGGGCGAGGACGCCGTTGAGCGGTCCGTCCGGGCGGAAGGCGACGGCCCAGATGACCGCGGAGACGCTCTGCGGGATCGCCACCGGCAGGAACACCAGGGTCCGCATCAGGCCGGCACCGCGGATCCGCTCGTTGAAGACGACCGCGAGCGCCAGCGCCACGACGATCTGCACCGGGTTGACGATGATCCCGAACAGGACGGTGATCTTCAGCGCGTTACGGAACGCCGGATCGCCGAAGATCGTGTGATACTGCGCCAGGCCCGCCCAATGGGTCGCTTCCACGCCGAGCGCGGTGCTGTGCATGCTGTCCCACAGCGCGCGTACCGTCGGCCAGAGCCGGAGCAGCACGGCCGCGAGCACCGCGGGCAGCAGGAAGGTCGCGGCGATCGGCAGATCGCCGAGTCGCCGCCTGCCGGCCCCCCGCGCGCGGCCCGTTCTTGTCGTGGTCATCGTCGGCCTCTACTTCCGGTACTTGGCCAGGGTCCGGTCCAGTTCCTGACCGGCCTGGGTGAGGCGCGTAGAGGCGTCGCTGCCGTTGCGGATGTCGGCGAAGGCCTTGTTCATGACCGACTCGAAGTCGACGTACCCGGTGGTGACCGGCCGCGACACCGAGGTGTTGGCGATCGCGTACTCCACGATGTCGCCGATCTGCTTGTACCGCTCGCCCTTGGTGCCGAGGTCGCTCAGGTAGCGCTGGAACGCCTGCTTCTGGACCGGGATGTTGTTGCTGATCGTGGCGGTGGCGCCGGCCGGATCGACGGTCATGTAGCTGAGGAACTTCTTGGCCGCGTCCTTGTGCTTGGAGAAGGGGCTGATCCCGGTCGACCACGAGCCGGTCGAGGTGGCCGGCTTGCCCTGGGCGAACCGGGGGAACGGCGCGACGCCGTAGTCGACTCCCTTGTCCTTGTCGAAGGCGGCGGCGTTCCACGGTCCGCCGGCGAAGAACGCGGTGTTGCCGGTCGCGAACAGACCCGGCGTCTGCTCCGGGTTGATGCCCCGCGGCGCTACGCCGGTGGCGAAGATGTCGTGGTACCAGGTGAAAGCCTGGATCCATTGCGGATCGGTGACGTCCGGCTGCAGAAGGTCGGCGCCGGTAAGGCCGGGTCCGCCGCCGAGCGACTCGGGCAGCGGCTGAAGTTGGTAATAGCGATCGACCTGGTCGAAGATCAGGCCGTACCGGGCACCGGCGGCCTGTGCCTTCTTACCGTCCGCAGCCACCTGCTCCCAGGTGATGGGCGCCTTCGGGTCGCTGCTCGGGGCCGCGATCTTCGCCTTGGCCAGGAGATCCTTGTTGTAGTACAGCAGCTGCGCGGAGGTCCACCGCGGGATGGCGTACTGCTTGCCGCCGAACGAAGTGATCTTCAGCGCGCTCGCGTCGATCTTGCCCTGGGCCTGCGCGCTCAGGTCGTCCAGCGGTTCCAGGAAGCCGCGCGAGGCGAACGCCGCGAGCCGCGGCTCGTCCACGTCGTACAGGTCGATGCCGGTGTCCTTGGCGCCCAGCCGGGATTGCACCGTCGAGTTGAGGTCGTCGAACGGCACGACCTGCTGCTTGATCCTGATGGTGGGATTCGCGGCCTGGAACGCGGCGATCACCTTGTCGAACGTTCCGGGGTCCTGGGCGTTGACGAAGGTCAGCGTCGTCGTGCCGCCGGAGCCGCCGCCCGAGTCGCCGCCGCCGCAGCCGGTCGTCACCAGGGCGGTCACCGCGACGGTCAGGACGGCGAGCAATCGATGATTTCGCATGGGGGATCCCCTTCTCGCCGGGCACTGGGCACACCCTCGGGTGGCTGTCACAGCGAGTAGACGTGGTTGAGGAAGAACTCGATGAAGGCCATGGCGTCCACCTCGGTGGCGACCAGGCAGTTGGGCTTGGGCGGATCACGGGACGCGAGCAGGTCCGCCACGGTGACGCCCCGGGTGATCGGGCTGGTGACCTCCACCTCCACCCGAGCCGGCCGCCACGTCACGAGGTTCGGCCTGCTGACCACGGCCACCGCGAGCGCGTCGTGCATCGGAGCACTGTGGAAGTCCTGGCCGGGATAGGTCTCGGCGAGGTAGTCGATCCACGCGTGGGCGCACTCACCGGCGTACCCGGCGAACGGCCGGCCGGTCGCCTTCAGCCGGTCGGCATCGGCGCGGTTGAGGCGAACCTGCAGGGTGACGTCGAGTCCGATGAACCGCATCGGCGCGCCGCTGTTCAGGACGATCGCCGCGGCCTCCGGATCGACCCAGACGTTGAACTCGCCGGGCATGGCGAGGGCCCTGGTGGTCCTCATGAACGCCCCGCCCATGACGATGATCTCCTTGACCGCGGAGGTGATCTCGGGCTCCAGGGCCAGAGCGACGGCCACATTGGTCAATGGGCCGATCGCCACAAGGGTGATCTCGCCCGGATTGGCGAGGATGCAGTCGATGATGGCGGTGGCCGCCCGGCCGGGCGCGGGCTTGTGCCCGGCGAGACGTTCCCGGACTCCGATCACCCGGTCCCGGGCCGGATGATCGTGTAGGGGACGGAGCAACGGCGTCCGAGCACCCTTCACCACCGGGATGTCGGGCCGCCCCAGGCGCTCGAGCAGATCCAGGGCGAGCAGCGTCGAGGTCTCCACATCGGTGTTGCCGTTGACCGTGGTGACCAGTTCCAGCGATTGATCGGCCAGGTCCACCGCCAGCGCCATGGCGAAGCCGTCGTCGATGTCCGAGCCCGGCGCCCCCATAGCGACATCCGTATCCAGAATGATCCGATGCACTGGGCCTCCGAACCTGGTGGGGGACAAAAGGTGCTACGCCTCGGGTGCCTCCCTTGACCCCCCGTCAGCGGGCGCAGGGCTACCCCTGACAAGGTCCTTGAAACGGCAGCTGTGGCCGGCCGAGCATCCGGCGGTGCGAGGTACCTGTTCAGCGCCCATCAGCCGTCCGCCTCTGCCCGGTAGGTCGGCGCGAAGCCGGGTCCAGATGCTCGCGTAGCTTGCGCAACGCGCCCGTCAGGAGCCGGGAGACCTGCATCTGCGAGACGCCGATCTGAGCGGCGATGCGATCCTGGGTCTGGTTGCCGTGAAAACGCAGAGCGATGACCCGTTGTTCGCGTTCGGTGAGGCAGGCCATCGCGGCCGGCATCGCGACGCGCAGTTCGGTCAGCTCGTAGCCGTGGTCCTCGCAGCCGAGCGTGTCCGACAACTCGAAGTGCGCGGTCTCGCCGACCGGCGTGGACAACGAGACGGCCCGATAGGCGCGTCCGCCTTCCAGTCCTTCGAGGACCGCCTCCTCGCCGACGCCGAGGTGGACGGCGATATCGGCGACGGTCGGCGACCGGTTGAGGGTCTGGTTCAACTCGGCCTGGGCATGGTTGATCTCCAATCGCATTTCCTGGAGCCGGCGCGGCATGCGCATCGACCACGTGCGATCACGGAAGTACCGCTTGATCTCGCCGAGGACGGTCGGGATCGCGTAGCTGACGAAGTCGTTGCCGCGGCTGCGGTCGAATCCGTCGATCGCCTTGATGAGTCCGACCGCCGCGGTCTGAAGGAGGTCGTCGAACGGCTCTCCGTGGCCCGCATACCGCCGGGTGAGCCGCCGCGCCATCGGCAGCCAGGCCTCGATCGCCCGGGCGCGGAGCGCGGGCCGGTCGGGATGGTCCGCGCCCAGCTCGGCCAGGGCCAGGATCAGGTCCGTGGCGTGGTCGTCGGCCTCGGTCGGGCGGAAGGTCGTACGGCGTTCGGCCGTGGCCTGCGGCCGTGGCTGGGCCGTCGCGGGGTCGGACATCGCCGTCGGTGTGCGCATGGTGTCCCTCTCGGATGCGAAACGTCGGAAGACTTCGCGGGACAGCCGAGCGGCAACGATCATGGCGTAGGGGCGACCCGGCCAGAGGCATCGACCGCAACGGCGTCTCCGCGCGTCGGGGTTCGGCACATTTCTTGACCGAGTGCGTTCAACGTAGCCGAATAGCCCATCAATGACTAGCCGAAAGTACTAGTGTGACAACGCTCGCCGACGGTTCCGGCGCTTGGCCCATCGGCTGACGGACCGAGCCGCCGGCCGACGAGCGACCGGACGGCCGACATCGCAGGACGATCCCTGCATTGGACAGGTGCAGCGGGCTACGCCTTCACGCGTTCCCCTGATGCCGCGGACCGTTCGATGGCGGCGATGACCTCGTGGCGGCGGACGGCGTCGGCGAAGTCCGGCACGGTGTGGGTCCCTTTGTCGATGTCTGCCGCGAACGCGGCGTAGGCACGCCCGACGTTGTAGGCGGGCGTCCCTTCCAGGCCGGTGAGTGCGGGCCATTTCTGGGTCAATGCCGGCGGGACGGCAAGGGCGGCGGGCTCGCGGTATCCGAGTGCTCCGGCGACGGTCAAGGGAAAGATCTGGGGATGTGCGGCGTCAGCGGTAACCCGCAGTGTTCCGTCGGTTCCGTTGATTTCCCACAGGAACCTGGTACCACCCGCCACGGCCTCACGGACGTGGATGCTGGCGGTCGCCCCGGAGGTGAGCGTGCCGATCACTGCGATCTGGTCCGCCGCCGTCTTCAGGATCTGCTCCCCGGACTCCTCGACGGTGATGCGTGGCCGGCGAAGATCCGACACGGCCGACAGCTCGGCGAACTCGCCCAGTACGTGGTTGAGGGTGTCCAGGCTGTGACCGACGGCGATGGTGAGTAGGTTGGCGCCGTTTGTCTTGTCGAGCATGTAGGCATTGGCCCGGCCCACAACGTCGCCCGGGGTCGACAGGCCCACCATGGTCGTGGACAGCACCTCGCCGATGTATCCGTCGGCGAGCAACTGTCGGACGAACTCGATCGCCGGAGCCTGGCGGGCCTGTATCCCGACGATCGTGCGCACCGCCTGTTCGGCGGCGAGCGTTGCCATCGCTCGTGCGTCGTCGACGTCGCGGCCCAGGGGCCACTCGCAGTAGACGGCCTTGCCGGCGGCGAGTGCGGCGGCGACGAGCCGTCGATGGTGCGGGACCTTGACGGTAACGGCGACCACGTCGATGTCGGGTTGGGTGACCATCTGCTCGTGGTCGGAGAACACCGCGCTGATCCCGAACACGTCGCCTGCGGCGCGCGCGGATTCGGTGCTGCTGGCGCTGATTGCCCGGATCTCGTAGTTCGGCAGTGCGCGCAATGCCGGGATGTGGGCGGTGGCGGCCCAGCCCCGGGCAGGGCTGACCCCGATGATCCCGACACCCAGCGTCGGTCCGGGCATGGCTAGAGCCCTGCCTTTCTTCTGGTCGCGGCGCGCGGGACGGTGATCCCGTTCGGTATACTTGCAACTGCAAGGACCTTAACTTAGGACTGGTTGCGTATGCAAATAGATTCCTCGTCGGGTGATGTAGCTGCTCTCTTCGGCCGCCTTACCGAGCAGTCGCTGCCGGTCCGGCGCGGAGAACGGGCGTGGCGGGCGTTGCTGCAGGCGCAGGCCACGCTCATGCGCCAGCTCGATATCGATCTCACCCAGGACACCGGCCTGCGCCTTGCCGACTTCGATGTGTTGGCCCAGCTGGCCGAGGCCGGTGGCGAACTACGGATGACCGAACTCGCCGCCCGCACGCTCGTGTCGCGATCGGGGTTGACCCGCCGCGTGGCGAGGTTGGTCGACGAGGGTCTGCTACGGCGAGCCCACGCCACCGGGGACGGGCGCGGAGTGGTGGTCGCCTTGACCGATGTTGGAGTCGCACGGGTGACCGAGACCGCGCCGGTCCATCTTCGCGGTGTATCGAAACTGTTCGTCGACCGCCTCGACGATCAGGAACTTGCCGTCCTCGAGGCCGCTCTGAGAAAGGTCATCGTCGACTGCACGTTCGGCTGAAAATAGGCAGAGCCCTCAGCTCACGGCTTTGCAAGGCCGGACACCAGCGTTCCCGCTATGGACAGCCCGCTGCTTGACGGATTCGCGTTCGGGCTCCATATTCCGGCCGCGGGACCTTGAAAGGATTTGAACACGGCTCCTCCGTTCGCCGTCATAGCGGAGCGGGTTATTCCCTACCCGGCGCTGTATTCGCCGAGAAGTGGCTTGTTAGACGGGGTGAGCCGAGGGTAGACATCGGCATGGACAGCAACCAATGGACCGCGGTGGCCGCCGTGCTGCGCTCCGCCTGGTTCCCCGCAAATCGGCAGGACCTCGTCAACCATGCCCGGCAGAAGCCGGCCGACGACGGCACCCTCGCGTTGATCACGGCACTGCCCGTCGGCATCTACCGAAACCTCATCGACGTCCGGGACCGCCTGGGTGTCGACCTGACGCCTTAAGGGCGCTGGAGCCGTCAGACCGTGGGAGAACCCCTCACCGGGACTGAAACCGTCTGATCCTCTGGCGCGAACGCCACCGGGCAGACCGTGTGGTGGCCCTCAGAAAGCGGCGATGTCGGACGCCGCGGCGACCGCGAGAACCTCGAGAACTCCACTGAGGGCGAGCACGCGAAGAGCGATGCCGACTGAAGATTGCCCGTGTGGCCATCCAGCTTCGCGGCCGAAAACCTTCGGGTCTGGCGTTCAAAAGACATCGATGGGGGTAAGTCTCCGCGATGAAAAGTCGAGTGCGTGCACTGGGACACCCCGTACACCCCATGCTCATCGTCTTTCCGCTGGCCCTGTTCGTGACCGCTACCGTCTTCGATCTGATCGCCCTCGGCAGCGACAACGCGGCCTTCGACGAGGTCGGGTACTGGAACATCGCGGCCGGGATCATCGGCGCGGTCGTGGCCGCGCTGACCGGCCTGCTCGACTGGACCGGCATCCCGGCCGGCACCCGGGCGAAGCGGATCGGTCTGCTGCACGGCGGGGCGAACAGCGTCGTGCTGGTTCTGTTCGTGATCAGCTGGCTGACGCGCGTCGACAACACAGCCCATCAGGCGAGCGCCGGCGCGGTGATCCTCCAGGTGCTGGCCGTCCTGATCGGCGGCGTCGCGGCCTGGTTGGGCGGCGAGCTGGTCGACCGGCTCGGCATCGGCGTCGACGACGACGCCCATGCCGACGCGTCGAGCTCGCTCGCCCGCTGACTCCACAGACGACAACGGACAGGCGTACGTGCCGGCGCACCGCCGGACCGTACGCCGATTGGCCGGCACCATGTCGCGGTCGTGCCCGATACGGCCCGCCAAGTCCGGCACGGGCGCGACCGTGTCATGGATCGGGTCGATGAACCCCGCGCAATATGCGAAGGCCTCCGCGGACGTCAATCAGGCGCCCTGCGGGAGGCTCACCGCCCGCGCCCCCGCACTATCGGCTCCCGTCACAGCTGGGCCAGGAGGAGGGCCTCGGCGAGACAGGTCCGGGTGAATTCGGCGAGATGCAGGCTCTCGTTCGGTCCGTGCGCGGCGCAGTACGGATCCTCGATACCGGTGACCAGGATCGCCGCCTCGGGGAACCGCTGCCGGAAAGTGGCGACGCACGGAATCGAGCCGCCGATGCCCACCTCGAGCGGGGTGGTTCCGTCCCAGGCTTCGGTGCAGGCGTCGCGCGCCGCGTCGTACGCGGGACCGGTCGTGTCGATGACGCACGGTGCGCCGCTGCTTTCCAGGGTCACCCGAAGGCGTGCTCCCCACGGCACGTGCCTCTCGAGGTGAGAGCGGATGGCCGCGTACGCCGAGGATGGGTTGTCGCCGGGCGCCAACCGTACGCTGATCTTGGCTGTTGCCTTCGGCGCCAGGGCGTCGGGTGCCTCGCTGGTGGGCGGCGCATCGATGCCGAGAATCGCGATCGCTGGTTTGGTCCAGAGCCGGTCGGTGATTCGGCCGTTACCGATCAGCCGGATCCCGTCGAGGATTCCGGCCTCGCGGCGGAGGCGGTCCTCTGGATAGTCGACAGTGGTGTCCTCGCTGCCGACCAGCCCTTTGACGGCGACCTCGCCGTCGTCGTGGTGCAAGGTGCTCAGCAGGCGGGCCAGCACGGTGAGGGCGTCGGGCACCGGGCCGCCGAACATGCCGCTGTGTACGGCGCTGCCCAACGTGCGGACTTCGACGAAGCAGCTGACCATGCCGCGCAGTGACGTGGTCAGTGCGGGGCGGCCGATGTCCCAGTTGTCGGAGTCGGCGATGACGATCACATCCGGGTGCAGCCAATCGGCGTGGTCGGTGATGAGCCGGTCCAGGGACTCCGACCCGTACTCTTCTTCGCCTTCGATAAAGAGGACGACGCCGACGGGGACATCGTCGCCCAGGGCTCTCAGTGCCGCGACGTGGGTCATCACGCCGGCTTTGTCGTCCGCGGCGCCTCGCCCGTAGAGCCTTCCGTCGCGTTCGACGGGCTCGAACGGGTCACTGGTCCACAGCGTGATGTCGCCGGCCGGCTGAATGTCGTGATGCGCGTACAGCAGAACGGTGGGCGCGCCGGGTGGTGCCGGCCGACGCCCGAGTACTGCGGGTCGGCCGCCCGCGCGGACCACGCGGGTGTGCAGTTCGCAGCCGCGCGACAGCTCGGCGACGGCCGCGGCCGACCGCTCGACGTGCGAGTGGTCGAATCCATCGAACGCGATCCCCGGGATGCGGATCAGTCGTTCGAGGTCGGCGCGGACCCCGGGCATCTCCCGCTCGATCGCCGCGCGAAGGTCTTTCTCAGTGCGGTTCATCAGCCGTTCCGCAGGCCGACGCCGGTCAAGTCCGTCGCGCGGTCTGAACACACGTGCAGCCAGTCGACGCCGCTGTCATGGCGGTCGCATTCCCGGCCTGACCGATCCCGAAACGTCGGCGCGGTGCGGCGCCGCGCGGTCCGGATGGCGTTACGGCGCTCGTGGCCGGGGTACCCGCCCGCCGACGCGATACGAACGCCCGACGAGGTAGGAGGCGGCGGATGCCCGGCAGGTATGGGGACTACGACCGGATCGCGGTGGTGACCGGTTCGGATTCGGGCATCGGCGAGGCAATCGCGGTGGCGCTGGCCCGGGCCGGGTTCGACGTCGGTGTGACCTGGCGGTCCGACGATGCCGGGGCCAAGACGACGGCCGAGAAGGTGCGGGCCGAGGGACGCCGCTGTGAAATCCGGCGTCTCGACCTGACCGCGCTGCCCGGCGCGGCCGGCGTGGTGGACGAGCTGGCTGACGCGCTGGGCGGGATTGGTGTGCTGGTCAACTGTGCCGGCACCGGCACCTCGACACCGGTGGTGGAAACCGGGTACGACCAGTGGCGGGAGGTGCTGGCGGTCGACCTCGACGGACCTTTCCTGTGCGCGCAGCGGGCGGCGCGTCGCATGCTCGCCGCCGGGCGTGGGGGACGGATCATCAACATCACGAGCGTGCACGAGCATGCGCCGCGGGTCGGATCCGGCGCGTACTGCGCGGCCAAGGGTGGCCTCGGACTGCTCACCAAGGTCTTGGCCCAGGAACTCGCCGCGGACGGTGTGACCGTCAACGCGGTGGCGCCGGGGGAGATTGCCACGGCGATGACCGGCAACGAGGACGTCGATCCCGCGACCGTCCGTCGGCCCGGCATCCCGGTTGGGCGCCCTGGCGACGCGAACGAGGTGGCGGCCGTGGTGGCCATGCTCGCCGGTCCGGCCGCCGCCTATGTGACCGGCACGTCGTATGTCGTCGACGGCGGAATGCTGCTCATGGGCCCGCAGGCCGGCTCACACCTGAAGTCGGACGAATGGCGGCAGGGATAACCGTTCTCACCACCGCGACTACGGGAGAGGACGGTACCGCCGGGTTTGCCGCGTCCAAGCAGATCGCTGTCGATGGCGACCCGAGGACTGCGAGCCGACAACGGGGGTAGGACTACAGGGACCACGCATGATTGCGTCGCCGTGAGCGGAAGGAGAGTCCCATGGCAACCGGAGAGACCGGGTTCGACGACGTGACGTTCGACCTCATCTCGGTGCAGTACCACTCACTCAAAGCCGGGCACGACTACGGACAGTACGTCCGGGACGCCAAGAACGCCGGCCAAGACGAAATCGCCTCCTTCTTCGAGCAGGTCATGGCCGAGGACTCGCAACGAGCCCACAAGTGCCACGACTTCTTGACCCGGTTGGGCGGAACTGACAACACCAGCCCGCAGAACGGCTGATCACCGGCGATCCCGCGGGCTCGACCAGCGGCTGGGCCTGCGGGACGTCGCGATCGAGAAGGATTGATCGTCTGCCCGACGGGGAACGATGCGGTGATGAAGTCGTCCTGGCGTCTGGCGATCGCACTGCTCGCCCTGGGGCTGCTGTGGGCCGGGCTGGCCTTCAACCTGTCGAAGCCGACCGACGCAGCGGGTTATCTGCGGACCGCTTTGCAGGCAGCCGAGTCCGCGCACGACGGCGCGGCCACCGGTGCGTTGATCGGTCATCAGCAGCTTGATCAGCAGGTGTTCACGACGTTCGCGGTCAGCGCGTACGAAGACGCGGGGAAGGCGCTGGCCGGGGCACAGAAAAAGCTGGCCGGCACGCCGCCGCCGGACCCGGCGTCCGCGGGGTTGCGTGATCGGCTCGCTCCGTTGGTGCAGGCCGCGGTCCACGACCTCGGCGAGGCGGCCACGGCCGACGGCGACGCGACACTGCGCGCGGCGGTCGGTGCACTGCAGCGTGACGCCGATCAGCTCGGTGCTCTCATCGAGCAGCACCAGTGAAGGGCGGCGGCGTGAGACGTATTCTCTCGATCGCCCTCGGGATCCTGACCGCGATCGGCGGGTTCGTCGACATCGGCGACATCGTCGCCAACGGCGAGGCCGGGGCCCGGTTCGGCATCGCCCACGCATGGGTGCTGCTGCTCGGCGTGGTGGGTATCTGCGTCTACGCGGAGATGAGCGGCCGGGTCACCGCGGTCTCCGGCCGGCCGGTGTTCGACCTGGTCCGGGAACGCCTCGGGCCGCGGGTCGCGCTGGCGAACCTGACCGGCTCGCTGCTGGTCACCGTGCTCACGCTCGGCGCGGAGATCGGCGGTGTCGGGCTGGCGTTGCAGCTGGCCACCAGCGTCGACTATCTGCTCTGGGTGCCGGTGGTCGCCTTCGTGCTGTGGGTGGCGCTGTGGCGGGCCAAGTTCAGCACCCTGGAGAACGTGTTCGGGCTGACCGGGCTCGCGCTGATCGTGTTCATCATCGCGTTCTTCCGGCTCGGCCCGGACACCGGCGAACTGTGGCACCAGGCCAGCCACCCCGGCCCGCCGTCCGGCGAGGACTGGGGCACCTACTGGTTCATGGCCGTGGCGCTGTTCGCCTCCGCCCTGACACCGTACGAAGTGTTCTTCTTCTCCTCCGGCGGCGTCGAGGAACGCTGGACCCGCAAGGACCTGCTCACCTCCCGGGTCAACGTGTTCGTCGGATTCCCCCTGGGCGGGCTGCTCGCCTTCGCGATCATGCTGACCTCGGCCACGGTATTCCACCCCCTCGACATCTCCGTCGACGCGCTGTCGCAGGTCGCCATGCCGGTCGCCCTGGCCATGGGCAAGCTGGGCCTGGCCGCCGCCATTCTGGGATTCTTCGCCGCCACCTTCGGCGCGGCGATGGAAACCGGCCTGTCCAGCGCCTACACGGTCGCGCAATACTTCGGCTGGGCCTGGGGCAAGCTACGCCGCCCCCGTGAGGCGGCCCGTTTCCACATCGTGCTGCTCGTCAGCATCCTGGTCGGCGTCGCGGTATTGATGACCACCATCGACCCGATCCAGCTGACCGAATACACCCTGGTGTTCAGTGCGGTGGCACTGCCGCTGACCTACCTGCCGATCCTGGTCGTCGCCAACGACCGCGGGTACCTCGGCAACCGCGTCAACGGCCGGCTCGCCAACACTCTCGGCACCCTGTATCTGATCATCGTGCTCGCGGCTGCGATCGCCGCGATTCCCCTGATGCTCGTAACCCGGATGGGAGGAGGCTGACATGCTCATCGGACTCCATCTGCTGGACCGGCAGATCCTCGACCGCGACGGCGAACCGGTCGGCAAAGTCGACGACGTCGAACTCGACGTCGACGACGACGGCACCCCGTACGTGGCGGCCCTGCTGGTCGGCCAGCAAGCTTTGGGAGAACGCATCGGCGGCCGGCTGGGCGCCTGGATCGCCGGCACCGCCCGGCGACTGTCGCCGGACTACGACCGCGGCCCGATCCGCATTCCGTACGACCTGGTCGCCGAGGTCGACAGCGCGGTCAACCTGTCGGTCCACCGTGAGGTGCTACCGGACCCTGCCCTGGAGACCTGGCTCCGCGACCACATCATCGACCGCATCCCCGGAGCTTCCGATGCCTCCTGACCGGCTCGATTTTCCGCTACGCGTCAGCGCCGTCATGCGCCGGCAGGTACGCGATCGCACCGGCGAGGTCCTCGGCCGCATCGCCGACGTCGAGACCATCGCCGGCCCGGACGGCCGTGAACGCGTCACCGCGGTGATCGTCACCGCCGGACGATGGGGCCGGCTGCTCGGTTACGAAAGCGACGAACACACCGGGCCGTGGCTGTTGGAACGCCTGGCGCGACTGATCCTGCGACGCCACACCACCCGAGTGCCCTGGCCGGACGTGTCTCTCCATTAGTCGGCGGTCTGAGCAGCGCCGTCTCGGCGGCGACCTGGGCGCCGCTGGATACCCGGCCTCGGCGAGAAAATGCCGCTTTCGCCGCCACCCACGAAGTTTGTGCCCGGCCGGTGCGGGTAGCCCCCGCACATGATCGGTGCGAGGCTGCCGCGGCGTGAAGATGGCCGCCTGGTTCGTGGGGCGGGCTGCTACGTGGGCGACCTCAGGATCCGGGACTGTGTGGAAGCAGTGTTCGTCCGAAGCGACGTGGCCCATGGCGCTCTGCGCCAGGTGGAACTCGGCCCCGCGCGGGCCGTGCCCGGTGTGGTGGCGGCCTGGTCCCACGCCGATCTGCCGTTTCTTCCCGAGGCGCCGCCCATGATGGATCCCGAGTCCGTACGCGGCCGGCCGTGGCCCGCGCTCGCCACGGACCGGGTCCGCTACACCGGGGAATCGGTGGCGATCGTTCTCGCCCGTGACCGGTACGCCGCCGAGGACGGCCGCGACGCCGCCCAGGTGGACATCGAGGCGCTGCCCGTGCTGCTCGACCCCACCGAGGCGGCCGGTAGCGACGTGCAGCTGTTTCCCGGCATGAGCAACGTGGCTCAGGAGAAGGAGTTCGGCGAGCCGATCGACCCTGACATCTGGGAACACGCTGCCGTGGTCGTGGAGGGCGCCTACCGGCAGCAGTTGCTGGCCCATACGTATATGGAGACCAGGGCCGTTCTTGTCCGGCCGGAACCCGGTGGAGGCCTCACGGTGTGGGTCTCGCACCAGGCTCCGCACCGGCTGCGCCGGGACCTGGCCGGGGCGTTCGGGCTGCGGCCGGAGCAGATCCGGGTGGTCGTACCGGATGTGGGCGGCGCGTTCGGCGGCAAGAGTGAGACGTGGCCGGAGTACCTGGCCGTGACCGCCGCGGCCCGCCGGCTGAACCGCCCGGTGCGCTGGCTGGAGGACCGGGTGGAGTCGCTGACCGGACCGCCGCACGGGCGCGGCCAGAACCAGCGGGTCCGGATGGCGGCCGGGGCCGACGGGCGGATCCTCGCGTACGAACTGCATGTCGACGCCGACGTGGGCGGCTACCCGCACACCGGTTCGTTCGTGCCGATGGCGACCTCGATGATGGCGACCGGCGCGTACGCGATCCCGCAGGTGCACGTACGCAGCCGGGCGGTGGTCACCAACACCGCGCCCACGTGCCCGTACCGTGGTGCCGGGCGGCCGGAGGCGGCGTCGGCGATCGAGCGGACTCTTGACCTGCTGGCGCACCGGCTGGGCCTCGACCCGGCGGAGATTCGCCGGCGCAACTTCATCCGGCCGGACGCTTTTCCGTACGACACACCAACCGGTTACACGTACGACAGCGGTGACTACTCCGCAGCGCTGGATGTGGCCCTGCGGGAGCTGGACTACGAGGGGTGGCGGACCGAGCAGGTGCGCCGCCGCGAGGCCGGTGAGGCCCCGATCGGCATCGGGCTGTGCACCTACGTGGAACGCTCCGGCGCGGGCGAGGAATTCGGTGCGGTCGAAGCGTGTACGGACGGCACGTTCGTCGCGCTCTCCGGATGCTGTTCGACCGGCCAGGGTCACGAGACATCGTTTCCTCAGGTCGTCGCCGCGGTGCTGGATGTGGAACCGGATCGGGTGCGGCTGGTGGAGCGGGACACGGCGGTCGTGCCGCAGGGCATCGGCTCGTTCGCGAGCCGGTCGATGCAGACCGGGGGCGCGGCGCTTCACCGGGCCGCGGGCAAGCTGATCGAGAGCGCCCGCAAGCGGATGGCCGAGATCTGCGCGGCGCCCGTCGACGCGGTCCGCTATGAGAGCGGCACCGTCAGCGTGGACGACCGATCGATGACCCTGGCCGAACTGGCCGCCTCGGAACAGCTGCGGGCGGACGAGACGTACGCGCCGCCGGAGAGTTTCCCGTTCGGTGCGTACGCCGCGGTGGTCGAGATCGAGCCGGAACTGGGCGAGCTGACGGTGCTGAAACTCGTCGCGGTCGACGACTACGGCGTCGTGGTGAACCCGCTGATCGTGGACGGGCAGAGCTACGGGTCCACGGTGCAGGGCATCGGCCAGGCACTGTACGAGGACCTGCGCTACGACCCGGACGGCCGTCCCGCCACCCGAAGTCTGCTCGACTATCTGATTCCCACTCTCTCCGAACTGCCGCCGCTGCGTTTTGCCGAAACCTGTACCCCCAACCCCAATACGCCGCTGGGGGCGAAGGGGGCGGGGGAGGCCGGTTGCATCGGCGCGCCACCGGCTCTGGTCAACGCCGCCGCCGACGCGGTGAGCCGGGACCGCCGTGACGCGCTGCAGATGCCGCTCACGCCGTACACCTGCTGGAGTGCCGCCCGATGAAGCCCGCACCGTTCGACTATGTCGCCGCGCGCAGCACGGACGAGGTGCTGGCCGCACTCGCCGACGGCGACACGCAGGTGCTCGCCGGTGGGCAGAGCCTGGTCCTGGAGATGAACTACCGCGCCGCCCGTCCGCGGCGGCTCGTCGACATCAACCGGGTGCCGGAATTCGACCGGCTGGACGCCACCGGGCCGGCGCTGCGGGTGGGCCCGTTGGTGCGGCACCGGGCGTTCGGCTCCGACGCCGTGCCCGGGCCGCTCGGTGAGCTGCTGCGTCTGGTGGTGCACCACATCGCCCATCCGCCGATTCGCGCCCGGGGGACCATGCTCGGAAGCCTGGCGTATGCGCACCCGGCCGCCGAGTGGCCGGCGGTGGTCACCGCGCTCGGCGGCGAGTTGCATCTCACCGGGGCCGCGGGCGAGCGCACCGTGGCAGCGGAGGACTTCTTCACCGGCCCCTTCACGACCGCGCGCCGCCCGGACGAACTGCTCGCCGAGGTCCGCCTGCCCCACTTGCCTCGCGGCGCCGCGGTGGGCTTCGCCGAGCATCGCCGTACCCATGCCAGCTTCGCCCAACTTGCCGCGATCGCTGCGGTGACCGTGACGGACGGCCGGGTCGTTTCGGCTCGCATCGGCCTGGTGAACGCCTCTGACCGGGCGACCCGGGCCCACGCCGCAGAAGCCGTGTTGGCCGGGCAGCCCCTCGACGACGCCCATGTCGCGGCGGCTGCCGAGGCGGCCGCCCGGCAGGACGCCGATCCGCAGCCGCAGCCCTACGCCGACCTGGAATATCAGCGGCACGCCATCGGTGTGCTCGTGCGCCGGGCACTGCGGCAAGCCCGAGACGGAGGATGACGCCATGCACACGACTCTGACGGTGAACGAGCGACGGTACGACCTTCAGGTGGAGGCGCGCCGCACGCTCGCCGACGCGCTGCGCGAGGACTGTGGCCTCACCGGTACGCACCTCGGCTGCGAGCACGGCGTCTGCGGTGCGTGCACGGTGCTGGTGAACGGCGACGCGGTCCGCTCGTGCCTGATGTTCGCCGTCCAGTGCGACGGAGCCAGGATCCGTACGGTCGAAGGTCTCGGCGATGACCATCCGTTGCAGGCGGCCTTCTCGGCCGAGCACGCGCTGCAGTGCGGCTTCTGCACGCCGGGCTTCCTGATGCTCGCGGCCGGTGCGCTGAAGGACGATCCCACGTTGAGCGAGGACCCGGAGCGCCTGCGCGAGCTGCTGACCTCCAACCTGTGCCGATGCACCGGCTACGACGCCATCCGTCGCGCCGTCGTCCGCGGCGCGACGGCTGCGACATCGCCGTGAAGGACGGCCGCATGGTCGGCATCCGCGGCCGGGCCACCGACGGCCGGCGGAGCGCCGACGACCACCCATGCGGTGCCGACACCCGCGTACCCCGACGATCCCGCCCGCGCCGAGCCGTCCGGAGGCCGCTGATGCACCATCGTCGCTCGCTGACCGCGGCCGGGCCGTCCGCTGACGTTTCATCCACCACTCGACGGGCACGACCCACGGCGGAGGTGGAGGCATGACGACGGGAATCCTGGCGGGAATGGCTGCGGGCGCGGCGGGAACGGCAGCGCTCGACGCCGCGACGTATCTGGACATGACTGTTCGGGGCCGGGCCAGCAGCAGCACTCCGCAGAAGACGGTCAAGGCGATCGAACAGCGGCTGCCGGTCTCCGTACCCGGTGCGGGCGACACCCGGGAGAACCGGGTGAGCGGCCTGGCCGGCCTGTCGGGCATCGCCACCGGGGTCGGCGTGGGCGCGCTGTTCGGCGTGCTGCACCATGCCGGTCTGCGGCTGCCGAAGCCGATCGGCGCGGTTGTCGTGGCGCTCAGCGCGATGGCGTCCACCGACGTGTCCATGGCCCGGTTGCGGGTGAGTGACCCGCGCGGGTGGTCGGCGGAGGACTGGCTCAGCGACCTGGTGCCGCACCTGTTCTACGGAGCCGTCACGTACGCCATCCTCCAGGCACTGGACCGGTCCTGACGCGTCCGTCGCGGCGCCAACGGGCGAGCAGGCCTTTCCGGTCCGGCCCTCGCTCGACCGGCTGCACCGTACCCCAGTGATCCGCAGACCTTCTTGCGATGAAGAAGGGGCCGGCCGACGCCAAGGCCGCCGGCGGCCGGCCGGAAAGCTGCCGGGCCGCCGTCTCTCGTGGAGCAGGGCGGCACCGCGGATACGGTTCTCCGACGCATACTCCGGGATGGCACGGGTAACCGGGCCGCATGACGAACAACCCGATCCAGTTGCAGAAGTACCTGGGTGGTGTGGACTACCCGACCGACAAGCAGACCCTCGTCAAGACGGCCAAAGATCAGGGCGCCGACGACGACGTCATCCAGACGCTGGAAAGCCTGCCGTTCGACCGCTACAACTCGCCCAACGACGTGAGCGAGGCCTTCGGCAAGCGGTGAGCATGGAGTGCGCCGGTCGAGACTGATCGTCTTCGGGTACGGGCCCAGCGTCGTCTGCGCCGCCGTCATGCCGGGCGACTATCCGTCCGGCCTTCCTTCGTTGATGCGCCGGCGGCCGCGGGCCAGGATGGTCTACGTATCGCCTCCGGCCGTGACGTGCCGGCCCGCTTGGGCACGCCGCGGAGATCCATCTGGACGTGTGCGGGCCGGTGCCGGCGAACGGCGTCGGTGAACACGTCTCGCAGTTGCCCGGCGCTTACGCCGTCCATGTCGCCGGAAATCAGGATTCGCGCGGTTCCCGAGCCGGCGTCGGACTCCACGTCCAGCAGAAGGAGCTGTTGCTCGTCCGCCGGACGGAAGCGAAGCGACTCGATACTCATGGATGACTCCGCGGTATGGAGAACCTGTTCGTAGGGCCTCGCCGCGAGAGCGACGTCGATGCTGACGCCATCCGCCGGACGACGACGGCATTGCCCGCCATCCGGCATGCCGTACGTGTCGGGGTGTCCGGGCTGCGGGCCGCGTTCGGAGCCGCCGGGGCGGCGCCGGCAGGCTTTCCGCCCGGGTGAGCGATGCCCGCCGGATGACGAAATCGTCTCAAGGAGAAGACGACCTTCCATGGGTTGTATTCGATGAGTACTTTGCAGCCGTGAGCTCCTGGATGCGCAGACGTGATCACAACATCTTCGCCAATGCGAGTGCATTGGTGATTTGCGGGTTGTTGACCGGAATTGTCGTCGCGGCCGGGGTGTTCCCGGCTGCCGCGATGTCGGGCCTGGCCGCCAAGGCCGGCGGGACGACGTTCCAAAAGCTGCCCAGCGAGCTGAAGGCGTACAGCTCGCCCCAGATCACCCGCATCTACGCGTCCGACGGCAAGACCCAGATCTCGCAGTTCTACGACGAGTTCCGCAGCGACGTCCCGCTCAAGGACATCTCGCCGTACATGCAGGGCGCGATCGTGGCCGCCGAGGACCGCGAGTTCTACCACCACAACGGTG
>DASWRZ010000011.1:0-12254 GCA_036402935.1 Actinoplanes sp. | reverse complement strand
CTCGTCGCGGGCCGCTTCCAGGCCGGCGCGCAACGCCGGCACGTCGTGGGCTAGGGCGGCCCGGCCCAAGGTGGCAGGGGTCCGTGCTCCGCTTCCCGCTTTGCGGCGATCAGTTCCGGTACGTAGGGGAGCCGCGTACCGAGCACATTGAGGTCCGTCTCCAGCTCGCCGGTGCGCATCAGGTGGGTTCCGCTCAGCAGCACCCGGAGGGTGTAGAGGGCGGGCTTGAGCTCACCGGTCCGGTCGAACAGCTGCCACTGGCCGGCGCCGAAGCCGAGGTAGTGATGGGCGTGTCCGCGACTGATCAGCCCGGGGGTCAGGGCGACGAGCGACTCGTGCAGCGGGCTCGTCACCACCACGAGGGGCGACAGCAGCTGCTCGAGGACGTAGCCGTTGGGGGAGGCCAGCAGCTTGGCGAACTTGCGCAGGGTCGTGGCTGACCACGTCGAGTTCGATGCCGTCGCGGTCGCCGGTGTGCTGGACGGTCTCCGGGCCGAGGCGCAGGCCGACGATCTCGGCCGCCGGCAGGACGTGGGCGGCGCGCAGGTCGAGGTCGGAGTCGACCGAGGCGAGGCCGTACAGGTGGGCGCCCGAGACGGTGGCGAAGACCAGCGGGTAGGGCAGCGACCGGGCTTCATCGGCTGCCCATGCCGGGACGGTCAAGGTCATTTCAAACCCTCTTCCCGTACGCGGAGGAGCAGTTGATCAACCGCATCGAGGTCCGGACCGGCCGGCAGTGCGGTGGCCGCGGCCGCCTCCGCCAGCTCGGCCTGGAGGTCGGCCGCCCACGCCTCGACATCGTCGAACGGCATCTCGCCGGCCCGGACGGCCAGGAGGCTGGAGCGCAGCGGGGTGACCTCGACCAGGACGTCGCCGGTGCGCAGGACGTGGATGCCGGCGTGCAGCAGCCGGATCATGTGCATGGCCTGTTTGTGGTTGGTCTCCCCGGTGCGCGCGCGGCGATGGGCGACCCGGGCGAGCTGCTCCCGGGCGTACGCCCCGTAGGTCTGCTCGACGCGGCGCGAGAGGAACGCGGACCGGGCCGACCGGAGGGCCTGCCCGAGGTCGGTGATGTTCTCGACGAGCGGGGACCAGAGCACCTCGAGCACGGTCGGGTTGCCCTGCCGGGCGAGGTCGCAGAACCGCTCGACCTCCCACGAGAACTGCTCGGGCAGCGGGCCGTCGAGGTGCGTGGGCGGCTTGGTGAGCGACCAGAAGAGGCGGGTCGGCGCCGCGTACACGCCCCGGCGGTCGTGGTCGGAGCCCGGCCCGGACAAGCCGTAGGCGCGGGAGCCGACCACGACCGCGAGGATCGTGTGCGTCTCGACCAGTTCGATCATGGCCGAGACGATAGATCAGAGGTCGAGGACCGTCGCGTCGATTTCGTCGATCTCTTCCTGGCTCAGCGAGGCGTTGTCGAGGGCGGCGATGTTGTTCTCCAGCTGGCCGACGCTGCTCGCGCCGATGATCAGGCTGGTCATCCGCGGGTCGCGCAGGGCCCAGACCAGCGCCAGCTGGGCGAGGCTCTGGCCGCGGCGCTTGGCGATGTCGTTCAGCGAGTGGATGCGGCCCATCGTCTTGCTGTCGAGGTCGCTCTCGTTGAGGAAGACGCTGGTGCGCACCCGCGAGTCGTCCGGGATGCCGCTGAGGTAGCGGTCGGTCAGCAGACCCTGCTGGAGCGGGCTGAAGGCGATGCAGCCGGCACCCGCCACCTCGAGGGTGTCGAGCAGGCTGTCGCGCTCGATCCAGCGGTTGAGGATCGAGTACGACGGCTGGTGGATCAGCAGCGGCGTACCGAGCTCGCGCAGGATCCGCGCCGCCTCGGCCGTCTGCGCCGCGTTGTAGTTGCTGATGCCGACGTAGAGCGCCTTGCCCGACCGGACCACGGCGTCGAGGGCGCCCATGGTCTCTTCCATCGGGGTGTCCGGATCGGGCCGGTGGTGGTAGAAGACGTCGACGTAGTCGAGGCCGAGGCGCCTCAGCGACTGGTCGAGCGAGCTGACCAGGTATTTCCGGCTGCCCCACTCGCCGTACGGGCCGTTCCACATGTGGTAGCCGGCCTTGGTCGAGATGACCAGCTCGTCGCGGTGGGCGCGCAGGTCGGCGGCGAGCATCCGGCCGAAGTTGCTCTCGGCGCTGCCGGGCGGCGGGCCGTAGTTGTTGGCCAGGTCGAAGTGGGTCACGCCGAGGTCGAACGCGCGCAGCACGATCTCGCGCTGGCGGTCCCACGGGCGCCCGTCGCCGAAGTTGTGCCAGAGCCCGAGCGAGATCGCGGGCAGTTGCAGGCCGCTGCGCCCGGCGCGGCGGTAGGTCATCGTGTCGTAGCGGTCGTCCGCCGGTTCGTAGGTCACACACCACACCCTAGGGACACGCGCGCGAAACGTGATCGCTGGTAGGTTGGCTTCCAGCCATGCGGGAGAGTCCGCCGGCCCGCTGTCTTCTCCGGCAACGCTGTCGTCCTGACGACTGTCCTGACGACGCTGTTGTCCTGATGAAGCTGTGGGTTGCGACGGCGCCGAAGGGGCAAATCCTCCCCGGAACCTCTCAGGCACCCGGACCGCGTGGGCTACGCGACTCTGAAGTCCCCAGAAGATGGGTATGACAGAGGGGGAGGCCGCTTGCCGACCTCTTCCTCCAGGAGCCGCCATGACGTTCGCATCCCGGCATATCGGTCCCGACGCCGACGAGCAGACCCAGATGCTCAAGTCCGTCGGCTACCCGTCGCTCGAGGCGCTGATGGACGCCGCCATCCCGGAGGTGATCCGCTGGCACGGGCGGCTGGGACTGCCCGAGGCGGCCTCCGAGGAGGAGACGATCGCCGAGCTGCGCGAGGTCGCCTCGCGCAACCAGGTGACGACCTCGATGATCGGCCTGGGCTACTACGGCACGTTCACGCCCGCGGTGATCCGGCGCAACGTGCTGGAAAATCCGGCCTGGTACACGGCGTACACGCCGTACCAGCCCGAGATCAGCCAGGGCCGGCTGGAGGCGCTGCTCAACTTCCAGACCATGGTCACCGACCTCACCGGTCTGACCACGGCCAACGCGTCGATGCTCGACGAGGGGACGGCGGTCGCGGAGGCGATGACGCTCGCGCGCCGAGCCTCCAAGGTCAAGAGCGACGTGTACGCGGTGGACGCCGACACCCTGCCGCAGACCCTCGCGGTGCTGAGGACCCGGGCCGAACCTCTCGGTCTGCGCCTGGTCCTGGTCGACCTGGACGCCGGCGACGAGTTGCCGGAGGAGTTCTTCGGCCTGCACCTGCAGTACCCGGGCGCGTCCGGTGCCCTGCGCGACCACGCCGCGCTGGTCGAGGCCGCCCACGCCAAGGGCGCCCTGGTCACGGTGGCCGCCGACCTGCTCGCGCTCACGCTGGTCCGCGCGCCGGGCGAGATCGGCGCCGACATCGCGGCCGGCACCACCCAGCGCTTCGGCGTGCCGCTCGCCTTCGGCGGGCCGCACGCGGGTTACCTGGCCGTCCGGGCCGGTCTCGAGCGCTCGCTGCCCGGCCGCCTGGTCGGTGTCTCCCGGGACGCCGACGGCGCCCCCGCCTACCGGCTGGCCCTGCAGACCCGCGAGCAGCACATCCGCCGCGAGAAGGCGACCAGCAACATCTGTACGGCCCAGGTCCTGCTCGCCGTGATGGCCGGCATGTACGCGGTCTACCACGGGCCGGACGGGCTGCGCGCGATCGCCGAGCGGGTCCACGACCACGCCCTGGCGCTGGCCGGTGGCCTGACCTCGGCCGGCGTCGAGATCACCCACCGGGCGTTCTTCGACACCGTCACCGCGGTCGTGCCCGGCCGCGCGGCCCCGATCGTGGCCGCGGCGGCTGAGAACGGCATCGACCTGCGCCTGGTCGACGCCGACCACATCTCGGTCGCCTGTGACGAGACGACCACCTCGGCCCACGTCGCGACGGTGCTGGCCGCCTTCGGCGCGACGCCGGCTTCGCCGGCCGAGTGCGGGGCGCGGCCGCTGGGGCGCATCAGCGGCTACCTGGCCCATCCGGTCTTCCGCACCCACCGGTCCGAGACCGCGATGCTGCGCTACCTGCGCAAGCTCTCCGACCGCGACTACGCGCTCGACCGCGGCATGATCCCGCTCGGCTCGTGCACGATGAAGCTGAACGCGACGACCGAGATGGAGCCGGTGACCTGGCCCGAGTTCGCCGACATCCACCCGTTCGCCCCGGCCTCCCGCACTGCCGGCTACGAGGCCCTGGTCGCCCAGCTGGAGGGCTGGCTGGCCGAGATCACCGGGTACGACGCGGTCAGCGTGCAGCCGAACGCCGGCTCCCAGGGTGAGCTGGCCGGGCTGCTGGCGATCCGCGGCTACCACCGCTCGCGCGGCGACGAGCACCGTAACGTCTGCCTGATCCCGTCGAGTGCCCACGGCACGAACGCCGCCTCGGCGGTCATGGCGGGCATGAAGGTCGTCGTGGTCGCCTGCGACGACGCCGGCAACGTCGACCTGGCCGACCTCGACGCCAAGATCGAGAAGCACGCGGACGCACTCGCCGCGATCATGGTGACCTACCCGTCGACCCACGGCGTCTACGAGAAGTCGATCGCCGACCTGTGCGCCAAGGTCCACGCGGCGGGCGGCCAGGTGTACGTCGACGGCGCCAACCTCAACGCGCTCGTCGGCTTCGCCCGGCCGGGCAAGTTCGGGGCCGACGTCTCGCACCTCAACCTGCACAAGACGTTCTGCATCCCGCACGGCGGCGGCGGTCCCGGCGTGGGCCCGGTCGCGGTCCGGGCGCACCTGGCCGGCTTCCTGCCCGGCAACCCGCTCGAGCCGGGCGACCACCACGCGGTCTCGGCGGCCGCCCACGGTTCGGACGGCATACTGCCGATCTCGTGGGCCTACCTGCGGATGATGGGCCCCGACGGTCTCGCCGCGGCGACCGGCGCGGCCGTGCTGGCGGCCAACTACGTGGCGGCCCGGCTGCGCGAGCACTACCCGGTGCTGTACGCGGGCAACAACGGCCTGGTCGCCCACGAGTGCATCCTCGACCTGCGGCCGATCACCAAGGCGACCGGCGTCTCGGTCGACGACGTGGCCAAGCGGCTGATCGACTACGGGTTCCACGCGCCGACGATGTCGTTCCCGGTGGCCGGCACGCTGATGGTCGAGCCGACCGAGAGCGAGGACCTGGCCGAGCTCGACCGGTTCTGCGCCGCGATGATCGCCATCAAGGGCGAGATCGACCAGGTGGCGGCAGGGGTGTGGCCGAGCGGGGACAACCCGCTGGCGAACGCGCCGCACACCGCGGCGGCGGTCACGGCCGACGAGTGGGAGCACGCGTACCCGCGGTCGACGGCGGCCTTCCCGGAAGGTGTCGACCGGACGGCGAAGTACTGGCCGCCGGTGCGCCGGATCGACGGGGCCTACGGCGACCGCAACCTGGTCTGCTCGTGCCCGCCGCCCGAGGCGTTCGAGGACTGACGTCGGCGGAAGGGGTCGCGGTCGTTATCGGCGGCCGCGGCCCGGACCGTCTTTGGAGCTGTGACTGACGTATCGGGCCGGGGGTTATGTCCGTTACGCCAGTGGGCCCGCTCAGCGTCGAACGGGGTCAAACAGTTACACCTAGTAGTCGCCGAGGTTCAGGCGGCCAGGCAGTGCACCGCGGGACCGCGGTGCGGTTCGATCATCGTCCCGTCGGGCAGGATCTCACCGGTGTCCTCGAAGACGATGACTCCGTTGCAGAGCAGGGTCCAGCCCTGCTCCGGGAAGGCGGCCAGACTGCGGGCCGCCTCGCGATCGCTGGCTTCAGCGGCGGGACAGGGGGGTTGGTGCTGGCACATCGTGTTTCTCCGGTCGGGGGGCTTGTGTGTGGATTCACAACGACGGTGACGGACGTTACCTCAATCCGAACGAGATCGGATTGACGGGGTGACGGCGTCCGAAGCAATCATTCGTCTCTGATGGTCCACGAAACAGACGCTGTCGACCACTCTCCGGAACCTCCTCTCGGCCGCCCGCCGGGGGCTCCGGCGGCCTGTCAAGCTCGTCACGTTGCGTTATCAGTGTTCCAGTGGCATGCAAGCGATGGCGAGGACGGTGCCGAGCGTCTCGCTGACTTCCTGGCAAGTAACGGACTGCCGGTGCGAAACATTGGCCGTTCGGTTGGCGAGATTCACCCGATCGGAGATGGCCGAATCTGCGGCGCGGCACTCTATGTGTCGGCCGACGCCGGATGTGTAATGGCCGGTGGGACGCCCGGAGCACCCTCGCCGGTGCCCCGGATCCCGGACATCTACGCCGTGGTTTTCGGCCACCGGTACGCACCCGCGCACCGGAATCTGTCCGATATCCGCAGCCACCCCTTCGATCTCGGCAGATGGACCCCGAGCTGGTCCCCGGACGAGCACGCGGGGGCCGTCGAGGCGGTCCGGGACGCCATCGGCCGCGGCGACGTCTACGTGGTCAACCTGGTCGGGCACGCCAGCGCGACCTACCAGGGTGATCCGGCGGCGGCGCTGCGCCGGGTCGCGGGACTGTCCGGGGCCAGGTACGGCGGGGTGCTGAGCGGGGACGGCTGGGCGCTCGCGACGGCCACGCCGGAGACGCTGGTCGAGGTGCGCGACGGCCTGGTCGTCACCCGGCCGATCAAGGGGACGCGGCCGGCCACCGAGGCCGGGCGCAAGGATCTTCTGGCCTCGGCCAAGGAACGGGCCGAACACATCATGATCGTCGACCTCGAGCGCAACGACCTGGCCCGGCTCGACGGAACGGGGCCGGTGCGGGTGGAGGAGCTTTTCGGCGTACGGGAATGGGCCGGCCTGTGGCAGGCCGAGTCCGTCGTCGCCGCCCCGGTGGCCGGGGACCTGACCCTTCCGGCGCTGCTCCGGGCGCTCTGCCCGGGCGGCTCGGTGACCGGGGCGCCGAAGCTCGCCGCCCTCGACGAGATCGCCCGGCTCGAGCCGGTGGGCCGGGGGGTGAGCATGGGCGCGGTCGGCTGGCTCGGGCACGACCACCTCGACCTGGCGCTGACCATCCGCACGGTGGCGGTCGACGGACAGCGGGTCCACGCCTGGGCGGGCGGCGGCATCACGATCGACAGCGACCCGTACGAGGAGGTCGCCGAGGCCGCCGCCAAGGCGGCGCCGATCCGCGCCGCCCTGGCCGGGTGACCGCGCCGCCCGCCTCGGCCGCCTCGGCGGGACGAGCAGGGCGACCGGGTAACCTTGCCCGGGCCCGGCCGCGTCTTTGCTTGTGAGAGCTGGGGGAGAGGTACGCCGTGGAGGACGATCTGCGGGCGGCGCTGCGGGCCGACCTGGCCGGTGAACGACCGCCCCCGCTGGGCGACGTCGTCGGCACGGCGATCAGCCGCGGTCGGCGCGTGCGCCGCAACCGCCGTCTGGCCGCCGTGGGGGCCGGCGTGGCCGTCCTGGCGATCGCCGCGTTCGCGGCCTTCGGGCCGGGCCCACAGCTTCCCCCGCTGCCTTCCGCGCTACCTCCCGAATCCGTGCCATCGATCGCGGCACCCCCGGTGGCGGCCGTCCCCCCGCGTAGCGTGACGGTCCGCAATGGCACTCAGCGTGCCGAGGGAATGCAGAAGAAAGCGACACCGACTGCCATGCTTCACCTTTTGACCACGCTTTTGCCGCCCGGACGGACCAGCCACTACGCGGTGGCCCGCGACGATGATCTCCACGTGCAGTTGTACTACGACGCCGGTTACGGTCCGTCGATGCTCCGGGCCCAGGTCGCCCGCAAGGACACCGGCGTCGCGCGCGGGTCCGCGGCGAAGCTGACCGTCACGCACGTCCCGGACGACTGCGTGCAGGACACCGACGTGCGGGCGACCTGGCCCGACGGCACCACGGTCCAGCTCGACATCGCGACCTGCCTCGAGTTCGACGGCCGCACCGACCCCCCGGCCAAGGCTCAGCTCAGCGAGGCCGAGGCCGCGCTGATCGTCGCCGACAACCGCTGGGGCGTGACCATGGACGCGGGCCTGGTCGACCAGGCGGCGGCCGAGTTCCCGACGGCGCTGCCGGTGTTCACGCGATGACCGACGACGAGGAGTTCGCCGAGTTCGCGCAGGCCCACGCCGAACGGCTGCGCACCACCGCGTACATGCTGTGCCGCGACTGGCACCTGGCCCAGGACCTCACCCAGACCGCGCTCACCCGGCTGTTCCTGAACTGGCGCCGGGCCGTGCAGGCCGACAACCTGGTGGCGTACGCCCAGAAGATCCTGCTGCGCGCCTACCTCGACCACCGCCGGCGTCGCTCCTCGAGCGAGGCCGTCCCGGGCGTGCTGCACGAGCCGGCCTACCGGCAGAACCCCGACCTGCGCCTGACCATGCTCGACGCGCTGGGCCGCCTGCCCGCCCGCGACCGGGCCATCGTGATCCTGCGCTACTTCGAGGACCTCAGCGTCGAGCAGGTCGCCGAGGTGCTCGAGGTACCGGCCGGAGTGGTCAAGAGCCAGACCCGGCGCTCCCTCGCGAAGCTGCGCGAGATGCTCGGCTCCGACCAGCTCGCGCTGTTCGCGTAACGACCGGATAGCATCTCGGGCATGACGGTTCGGCCCATCCGGCTCTTCGGCGACCCCGTGCTGCGCACCGAGGCCGACCCCGTGACGTCCTTCGACCGGCAGCTGCGCGAGCTCGTCGCCGACCTTCAGGACACCGTGCGGGTCCCCGGCCGCGCCGGCGTGGCCGCGCCCCAGATCGGCGTCGGCCTGCGGGTCTTCAGCTACAACGTGGCCGGCCAGGTCGGGCACCTGGTCAACCCGGTCCTGTCGGACTTCTCCGGCGAGCAGGACGACGAGGAGGCCTGCCTGTCGCTGCCCGGCCTCGGCTATGAGACCAGGCGCGCCCAGTCGGTCACCGCGCGCGGCTTCGACCAGCACGGCGAGCCACTGGTGATCGAGGGCACCGGCTTCCTGGCCCGGGCGCTGCAGCACGAGACCGACCACCTGTCGGGCCGGCTCTACATCGACACCCTCAAGGGCGACGTGCGCCGGCAGGCACTGCGGGAGCTGCGGCGGATCGCTCCCGCTCCGCAGGGTCGATGACGACGCCGAGGTAACGCTCGAGATCGCGTACGCCCGCCGGCGTGACCCGGACCGCCCGGCCGGACCCGATCCGCTCGATCCAGCCGGCGCCGAAGGCGTGCCGGCAGATCGCCGCGCCGATCGCCCCGGCCAGGTGTGGTCTCCGCTCGGTCCAGTCGATGCATTCGCGCAGAACGGGCCGCTGGGTATCCGGCGCCGTCTCGATACCGGCCTCGGACAACGCGGTGCGGCCCGGCCCGGTCAGGACGAGCCCGTTGTGGTTGTCGATCAGACCGTTTCCGATCAGGCCGTCGGCCAGCGCGACCCCGGCGACGCCCGCGAGGTGGTCGTAGCAGGTACGGGCGAAGCGCAGATTGCGCTGCCGGTGGGCGGCCGCCATCGTGCGCGGCCTCTCGTCGGTCCGCTTGCCCGCCGCGGCGATCATCTCGATCACCGCGGCCGTCTCGGGGCCGGCCAGCCGCAGGTAGCGATGGCGACCCTGCCGGTGCTCGGTCAGCAGGCCGCCGCCGACGAGGCGGTCGAGCTGCTCGCTCGCGGTCGACACCGCCACCTTCGCCTCCCGGGCCAGCTCACCCGCGGTCCACGCCCGGCCGTCGAGCAGGGCCAGGCAGAACGTGGCCCGCGTGCGGTCGGCGAGCAGGGCGGCCTGATCGGCCAGCGCTTGCGCTTCTTCCATCACCCGATAGTGCCCCGGCGACGGTTCGGCGGCCGACGAAGCGTCGCCCGATCTGCTGAGATGGGCGCATGAGCATGGAGAACGACGCGGACCGGCCGGCCGGGCCGTCGCTCGCGGCCGGCGACGCGACGAGCTGGTTCGACCGGCTCTATCAGGAGGCGGCGCAGGGCCGCGCGGTCGTGCCGTGGGACCAGCCGTCGCCCAGCGGCGGCCTCGACACGGCCGATCTCCCGCGCGGGGACGGCAAGCGGGCGCTGGTGGTGGGTTGCGGTCTCGGACGCGATGCCGAGTTCGTGGCCGGGCTGGGCTACGCGACGACCGCTTTCGACATATCGCCCACGGCCGTACGGGATGCCCGCGCGCGTCACCGCGGGACCGCGGTCTCCTACGAGGTCGCCGACCTGCTCTCGCCGCCGGCGGCCTGGTCCCGCGCGTTCGGCCTCGTGGTGGAGAGCAACACGGTGCAGGCGTTGCCGCGTTCCCTGCGGCCGGCCGCGACCGCGTCGGTGGCGTCGTTCCTCGCGCCCGGCGGGACGCTGGTCGTGCTCGCGGCGGCCCTGGACTCGCCGTCCGACGAGGGTCCACCGTGGCCGCTGACCCGGGACGAGGCGGTGGCCTTCGCGACCGGCGGGGTGCGGCTGGTTTCGGTCGACCGGTTGGATTCGGACCGGTTCGACGGTCGGTGGCGGGCTGTCTTTACCCGCTGACCGGCGTACGACCGGGTGCGCCCGGCCGGGCGCTACGCCACGCTGGTCTACGTCAACCACCGCCGCCGGGCCGATCCGCCGATCCGGGACCAGGTCGCCGGGGCAGCCGCCCGGGCGCGAGGGCTCCGGTCAGCGGCCGCGGCGCCACCAGCGGCGTTTCGGTGCCGGGGCGGGGGCCGGCTGATCAGGGTCCTCGTCGTCCGAGGTGGCGCGGGCGATCGCGGCCGAGGCGAGGGCGCGGTCGTCGGCGGTGCAGCCCGGGGTGATCAGCATCAAGCGGGCCAGCGAGACCTCGATGGTGACCAGCCGGTGCGAACCGATCGCGGCGTCGAGGCGGGCCCGCACCAGGTCGTGCACCTCGGGGCGCCGCGCCGGATCGTGGTAGGCGCCGGTGACCAGGGCGAACAGGGCCGCGTCGCAGACCCAGTCCTCGGCGCCGAACGCGAGGTCGACCAGCGCCCGGCGGCGGGTCGAGCCCGCCCACGGTTCGTCCTCGCCGTGCCGCAGGATGCCGAGGCAGACCCAGGGCTGCAGGAAGCGGTACCAGTAGGTGGGGCTGTCGACGGCCAGGAAACGGTAGCGCTCGGTGTCGGGCGGTCCGGGCAGGTGGGCCAGCAGTCCGAGGAGGTCGTCCAGGGGCAGTTTGCCGAGCGGCTCGGCCTGGATGCGGCCGGACAGCGGGGACGCCCAGGGCTGGTCGGCGACCTCGTGCAGGACGCGTACGGCCTCGGAGGAGGGAGCGGCGACGGCCGCGACCGGATCGGTGCCGTCGTAACGCCAGATGCGGTAGTCGCCGCGGCGCAGGGGAACCCGGATGTCGGGGGCCGGGAACGCTCCGATGCCGATCTCGAACGGGCCGGCCACGCGCCGGGCCGCGGTGATCGCGCTCGGCGGCTCGGCGGCGGACAGGCCGGCCTGACCCAGCTGGACCTCCTCGCCCTTGGCGATGCGGGAGCCGAACTCGTTGGCCAGGTTGGTGATGGCCTCGGACGGCATCGGCACCCAGTTGAGCCAGGGCCGCTGGGCGCCGGCCATCGCGAACAGGACGTCGGTCATGGCGCAGGCGTGCGGGTCGTCGAGGATGGCGACCAGATCAGCGGCCTGCCCGCCGGTGCGGAACCGCTGCGCGACCCGCGCGGTGTCGCGGTGGGGGAAGTCGGAGTCCGCGGCCAGCCGGCGCAGTTCCTGATCGACGTCGCCAAACATGGCGGGCACTGTAGCAACGCATCATGGCGGGAGCGACCTCGGTCACAGCACGATGAACCGCGGCGGGTCGTGGCGCAGGAAGTCGTGGTGGGAGATGTCCCAGCCGTAGGCGCCGGTGCGGCCGAAGACCAGGAGGTCGCCGGCGCGGACGGCGTCGACGTGCCGGCCGCGGCAGAGGACGTCGCGCGGAGTGCACAGTTCGCCGACCGCGTCGACCGGCGCGTCGGTGACGCCGGGGCGCGCGAAGCCGAACGGCCAGTCCTCGACCGGCAGGACCGTGAACGGGTGGCTGTAGCCCCACGCGGCGGGCAGCCGGAAGTGATGCGTTCCGCCGCGTAGCACGGCGAACGTGCGCCCGTGGGTGGTCTTGAGGTCGAGCACGGCGGCCGCGTACCAGCCGGCGTCGGCGGCGAGCAGCCGGCCGGGCTCGAAGATCAGGTCGACGCCGCGGGGCACGGCGATGCCGGACAGCGGGGTGAGGTCGATCGACGCGTCGCCGAGGTAGTCGACGCCGAACCCGCCGCCGACGTTGACTGTGCGCAGGTCGATGCCGTACGCCCCCGCGGTGGCCACCGACCAGGCCAGCGCCTCGGTGACGAAGCGCGCGTGGGCGGCGCCGTCCAGGTTGTTGG
>DASWRZ010000010.1:0-5464 GCA_036402935.1 Actinoplanes sp. | reverse complement strand
ATGCCGCCCTCGTCGTACCAGTGCAGGTCGGACCCGCACAACCCGACCGCGGTGATCTCCACGAGGCTCTCGCCGCCGTGCACCTTCGGCATCGGCTCCTCGGCCAGCCGTACGTCGCGGGCGGCGTGGAACCGGGCGGTCAGGTTGGTCTGAGTCGGCACGCGGACCTCCCGGGGTGAATCGTTTCATGCCGCAGGGCTCGGCGTACCCGCCATCCTGCCATCGCGGACGCCGCCCCGGCACCGGGAACCAGGTTCCGGAGCGCGGGGTCCAACCGGCATGTCCTCTGCCCGATCCCGCCTGGCGGTCGCCGTCGTGGCCGTGGCCCTGCTCGCCGGCTGCGAACACGACGACATGAAGCCACCCATCGCCGTGCACACGATCGCCGTCCTGCCGACGCTGACGGCCGCACAGACCCGGGGGCTGGTCAGCGTGCCGTGGAGCCCTCAGCAAACCGCCGCCGCCGGCGACAGCCTGCTCGCCCTGGTTCCCGCCGCCGCGTGCCCCCGGCTGCGCGGAGCCGTCGTCACCGAGACCCCGACCGACGTCACCGTCCAGATCTTCGCGACGCTCAGTCCCTGCTCCGACCGCCCGGGCGGCGTCATCCCGGCGCCGGTGCACCTGTCCGGCCCGCTCGGCACCCGCCGCTTGCACCACGGCCCGGTCATGCCGGCGGGCGCGGTGATCGGCACCGCGCCGCCGGCCCGCTGAAGCTCGGGCGGGTGTTCTCTGAGCCAGCTCAAGTAGGGGAGCACCGGGCGACTCCAACCCGGTCGCCTGTCCTGACTGACCGGATGTGGCCGTCCGCTTCCCCGGCCACCATGTCCGGCTGACCGGCCGTAGCGTGCGGGTTCGACCGTTCGTAGCCTCGTCTGGTGATCGTTGGCCGTCGTCGGGTGAGCACGACAGCGGCCGCGGTCGTGCTGAGTGCGATCATGATCGTGTCGCTGGTCGTGCCGGCGGCGGTGTCGGACTGGCTCGGGCTCGCAGCGTTGGGCGTGGTGGTGTGGCGGGTTGTCGTCGACGGGAAGAGCCCGTCGGTCATCGCGGTCGGGCATCTCGGCCTGATCGTGTCGTGCTTCGCGCTCGGTGTGCACCACGACCACCGAGCCGTGTGGCTGACGATGCTGGCGACGTTCACCGCGCTGCCGCTGGCATGGGCCGCCCGGCGCGGCGGGCGACCGGCGAAAGGCGCAGCCGGGCTGGTGACCGCCGTGGTCACCGCCGGCGTCTTCGCCTGGTCGACCGAGCAACTCGACGACGAACCGCTGTCGACACTGAGGCAGATGCTGCTGTTCGGGACCGGGGCCGGGATCGTTCTGCTCATCCAAGCGCTGCGCCGCGCGAAACCACCGCCGACGCCCCCTGCGATTACGGAGCCCAAGCCGCCCGCAAAGCCGGCGCTACCCGCGTGGGCGAGGGATGTGACCAAGCCAGGGCCACCCACGTCGGCGTAAACCCGTGGACGTGTCGACTCACGCCGGCGCGAGGTGAGGCCGGCGGGGGTCATACGGCAGCCGGTTGCGGCAGCAGGCTGCGGGTTCGTGGGATGGGTCGGCGGTGATCCAGTCGGGTAAGCGGGGTGAGTGCGTCGAAGTCGTCGTCGGCCTCGACGAGCTCGTTGACGAGTTTGGTGGCCAGCACGTAGCGGACGCGGAAGCCGGCCATGGCGGCTTCGGTGCCCAGCGCGATGAGTAGGTGGCTCTTCGCGGAACCGGAACCAGGCAGGTGGTGGGTCCGGTCAGCGGGCGCACCACGCCGGGCCTGTCAGTAGCGGACGTCGCTCTGAAGGAGCGGCGGATAGACCACCGACGACTCGCCGTCGACCGTGGTGCCGGCGAACTGGAGCATCGCCCGGGCCGGGCCGTGCATCGGGGCCGGATAGTCGAGGTCGGGCGCCGAGACCGTGTCCAGCCGGGCGAGCTGGTCCGACGTCAGCGTCACCTCGAGCGCGGTCAGGTTGTCGAGCAGATGGGCCGGCCGGCGCGCGCCGACGATCGGGATCACGCTGCCCGGCCGGGCCCGCAGCCAGGCCAGGGCGACCGCCGACGACGACACGCCGTGTTCGGAAGCGACCGCGGCCACGGCCTCGATCACCTCGTAGTCCGCGTTCGACGGGCCGCCGACGTGAGCGGTCCGCGCCGAGTCGGTGACCACCGTGTCGCGGCGGTACTTGCCGGAGAGGAAGCCGTTCTTCAACGGGCTCCACGGCACCAGCGAGATTCCCTGGTCGCGGGCGAACGGCGCCACCTCGCCCTCGACCGTCCGGGCGAGCAGCGAATATTCCACCTGGAGGGCGATCAGCGGTGTCCAGCCCCGCAGCAGCGCCACCGTCTGGGCCTGGGCGGTCACCCACGCCGGCACGTTGGAGAACCCGATGTAGCGGACCTTCCCGGCCCGCACCAGGTCGTCGAGCGTACGCATCGTCTCCTCGATCGGGGTGTTCCGATCCCAGTTGTGCAGCCAATACAGGTCCAGATAACCGGTGCGCAACCGCCGCAGCGTCTCGTGCAACTGCGCGACGATGCTCCCCCGCCCGGCACCGCCACCGTTCGGATCGCCCGGGAACATGTTGAAGAAGAACTTCGATGCCAGCACGACCCGGGAACGGCTACCGGGGCGAGCGTGGAAATAGTCGCCGAGAATCGCCTCGGAATGGCCGTTGGTATAGAAGTTGGCGGTGTCGATGAAGTTGCCACCGCGCTCCAGATAGCCGGCGAGGATCTTCTCCGATTCCTCGACACCGCAGCCGGCGCCGGGCGGGTCCTCGCCGAAGGTCATCGCGCCGAGGGCGAGCGGGCTGACCCGCAGCCCGGAACGGCCGAGCGTCTCGTAGCGGTCGAGCGGCATCTGGTTGCTCCCGAGATCGAGGGGGGAAGGACATCTCCAATCTCCATCCGGGGCGCCGGGCCAGGTAGACCGATCGTCGCGGGCTCTTGCCTATTCCTGCATCGAGGGATCCAGGCCGTACAGGAACCGCGTCATTCCGGCGATCCGCCCGTCCCGCAGCGTCAGCACCATCAATCCGGCCGGTGCCGAGTCGATGTGACTCGCGTACGCGAATTGGGTGTTGACTCTGGTCGGCACCAACCGCATCTCCCGCTGCGCGCGCCAGGCGCCGCTCACTTCGAGGAATTCGAGGACCGCCGGAATTCCGTGGTATTCGTGCGGCGCCGGCGGCATCGCCAGCCACGCGTCGTCGGTCAACAGCGAGACGAGCGCGTCGATATCGCGTACCTCGAAAGCGTCGGCGAAACGCCGCGTCAGCGCACGCTCGGAGAAGGAGGGCGGGGTAACCGCACGCGGCTCACCGAGCGTGGCCCGTGCCCGTTGCAAGGCGCCCTTCACCGCGGTCGCCGTCGTGTCGAGCAGCGACGCGACCTCCCCGGTTGAATAGCCGAGCACGTCCTTCAGAATCAGCACGGCGGTTTGCCGGGGCGGCAACTGCTGCAACCCGACGACGAACGCCAGCTCGATCGCCTCGCGCATGCCGTACCGGGCCTCCGGCCCGGGGGCCCGATCGGGTACGGCGTCCAGCAGGCTGTCCGGGAACGGCTCCAGCCAGGTCACTTCGGCCAGGCGGCTCGGCGGCGGCGGGGTGAAGGGCGGCCTGGGCGTTTCCGGTACGCGTCGTGAAGCCGATCGCCGCAGGTTCAGGCATTGATTGGTCGCGATCCGGTAGAGCCAGGTGCGCAGCGACGACCGTTCCTCGAAGCCGTCCCGCCCGCGCCAGGCCGCGAGCATCGTCTCCTGCAGCACGTCCTCGGCCTCGGTGAGCGACCCGAGCATCCGGTAGCAGTGAACGCGCAGCTCAGCACGGTACGGCTCGATCCGGTCGGCGAATTCGTCCACCCGATCATCCTGGCACCGTTCCGTTCCGGGGCCGAGCGGTGTCAGTACCGGTAAACCACACGGAAGGAAACACGATGAGCGACAAGGCACTGCGGGTGGCGCTGGACTACTACGCAGCGTGGACCGGTCACGACCTCGACAAGGCGATGACGCTGGTGGCCGACGACATCGTCTGCGAGGCGCCGGCCGGCCGGATCGAGGGCGCGGTGGCCTACCGCGAATTCATGGGCCCGTTCGTCAGCATGTTGGTGCGGGCCGAATTGTTCGGCGCCTACGGCGACGACGAGCACGCACTGATCGCCTACGACACCGAGACAAGTCTGGTCACGAGCGCTCCGGCGGCCGAATACGTGACGGTCCGCGACGGCCGAATCGTCCACAGCCGATTCATCTTCGACCGCCTGCCGTTCGTGCAGGCCCGCGGCTGATAACGCAGCAGAACGGCGAGGCGGTACCGGGCCGGGGAACTGACCCCGGCCCGGGGCCACCACCGGTCTCGCGATTGCCGGATCGGGCGGCGCCGGCCTCGACGGCCGGGCAAGCACGCGCACGACGGTCAAGCGATGGCCGGGACTTTCCGCAGTCGCAGCGCGAGCGCACCCGCCGCCGCGATCAGAAGCGCCGAGAGCAGCACCACGCCGTCCCAGCCGCCGACCGACCACGCGGTTCCGGCCAGGCTCCCCGCGATCGACGAGCCGGCGTAGTAGGCGACCAGGTAGAGCGAGGCGGCCTGGCCGGCCGCGACACCGCCGGCGTGCGCGCGCACGGGGACCCAGCCGCTGGCCACGCCGTGCAGGCAGAAGAAGCCGGCCGTCAGCACCGCCAGCCCGAGCACCACGACCGCGAGATGGCCGGAAAGGGTCAGCAGCAGCCCGGCCGCGGTCAGCACCGCGCCGACCGGCATGACCGCGCGTCGCCCGAACCGGTCGGCCAGCCGCCCGGACACCGCCGAGCTGAGCGAGCCGACCGGATAGACCAGGAAGACCGCGCTGGCCGCGCCGGCGCCGAGCGCGAACGGCGCGGCGGTCAAACGGAATCCGAGCGCGTTGAAGACCGCGATGAAGGCGCCCATCGCGCACGCGCCGATGCCGTAGAGGGCGAGCAGGGCCGGGTCGGTGATCGCGCGGGCGCTGAGCGCCCGGGTGCGGCGGGCCACGAAATGTCGCGAGGCGGGCAACATCACGCCGGCGATGCCGGCACAGACAAGACCGATAATGGCCACGGCCGCGAGGGCCCATCTCCAGCCGTACGCCTCGGCGATCGGTCCCGAGGTCAGGCGTCCGGCCATGCCGCCCAGCGCGGTGCCGCCGATGTAGAGGCCGGCCGCGCGGGCGTGCGTACCGGGGTGGAGCTCCTCGCGCAGGTAGGCGGTCGCGACCGCCGGGAGCCCGGCCAGCGCGACGCCCTGAAGCAGCCGCAGCGTGAGCAGGACGGGCCAGGTCGGCGCGGCGGCGCAGGCCAGGCCGAGCAGGCCGGACAGGACCAGCGAGAAGTGGATGAGCCGGGTGCGGCCGATGCGCTCGGACAGCGGGCCGGTGACCAGCAGCGCGACGCCGAGGCCGATCGTTGTCAGCGAGAGCGACCAGGCACTGGCCGCCGGGGAGACGTGGAA
>DASWRZ010000009.1:0-14950 GCA_036402935.1 Actinoplanes sp. | reverse complement strand
GGGCCCGCACCGCCGGCGGTGACCGGCCGGTTCAGCGCGCGTCCCAGCTCACGGGCCACCCGCCGGGCCGCGTCCCCGGCATCCGACCCGGCCAGCATCAGCGCCACCCGCGAGCCCTGCGCCGCGGCCAGGCCGCCCCGCCCACCGGCGAAGGACCGCGCCCACGACAACGCCCGCTGCCGCACACCACTGTCGGCGCCCAGCGAGCCGCCCGCCTCATCCCGGAACGAGCCGCCGGGCGACGCCCCGATCGAGCCGCCGGGCGACGCCCCGATCGAGCCGCCGGGCGAGGCGCCGATCGAGCCGCCGGGCGAGGCGCCGATCGAGCCGCCGGGCGACGCCCCGAACGAGCCGCCGGGCGACGCCCCGAACGAGCCGTCGAACGACGCGACCACGAGCACGTGCGGCGAGTCCAGGTCGACGCCGAGCCGCCGGGTGCGGGACCGCAGGGCCTCGTCGTCTCGCACCGGGCGGTTGATCAGGTCGTCGAGCAGTTCGCCGCGGACCTGCCCCTCGGCCTCGGCCACGGTCCGGCGGAACAGCAGCAACAGGGCCGTCACCTGGGCGGCCCGTTCGAGGATCCGCTGGTCGGCGCCGGCCAGGTCGTGGGCGGGCCGGAACACCAGCGCTCCCAGGTCGTCCGCCCCCGCCACGACGGCGGCGACGTAGAGGTCCGCACGCCGTACGCTCCGGCCCTCGCCGCGCGAAGCGGCGACCGCCTCGCCCACCGGGACCTCGTCGCGAGCCGGCGGATCTCCCGCGGTCTTGGCCGTGGCCAGCTCGCGCCCTTCGGCGTCGAGCACCAGCACCGCGCCGGTGAGCACCTCGACCAGGTCGGCCGCCAGGTCCTCGACGCCGCCGCCGCGCAGCACCAGCGCGGTCATCCGGTCGTGCGCGGCCGCCGCCCGCTCGACCGACGCGCTGTGCTCCTGGATCGTCCGGTTGGCCGCCGAGAGCGAGGCCAGCGCCTCCTGGGTGTCGGCGAGCAGGCGCGCGGTGTCGATCGCGATCGCGGCGTGCGCGGCCAGCGAGCCCAGCAGCGCCACCTCCTCGCGGGCGAACGGCCGCTCGGTGCGGTTGGACGCGAACAGCACCCCGATCACCGCCGAGCCCAGCCGCAGTGGTACGCCGAGGATCGCGACCAGCCCCTCGTCACGCACCCCGTGGTCGATCTCGGTGGTGTGCGCGAACCGGGGGTCCTGGCCGTAGTTCGCGGTCGAGTACGGCGTACCCGTAACCGCCACCAGACCGCCCAGCCCGGCGCCCGCCGGGAGCCGCAGGCTCTGGAAGCTCGCCGCCACCGAGCCGTCGGTGATCCGCATGAAGGTGTCGCCGCGCTCGGCGTCGTTGAGGGTCAGGTAGGTGACGTCGGCCCCGAGCAGCGTGCGGGCCCGGTGGACGATGGCCCGCAGCACCGCGTCGAGGTCGCGCAGCCCGGCCAGGTCGCTCGCGGTGTCGTAGAGCCCGGACAGTTCCTCCTCGCGGCGCCGGCGTCGCTCCAGCAGAGCCCGGACCCGCAGAGCGTTCATCTTCAGCTCGTCCAGCTCTTTCAGCTCCGACGGCGGGGCGCCGGCCGCCCGGGCCGCCAGAACCGGGCGCTCGAACTCGACCGGGGCGGCTTCCCGGGCCAGCAGGTCGAGGTATTCGGAGAGCATCAGTGCGCGGTCCATCCGCCGTCGATGGTGAGCGAGGATCCGGTGATCATGTCGGCGGCCGGGGTGCAGAGATAGGCCAGCAATTCGGCCACCGCGGACGGCTCGATCAGCCGCTTGATCGCGGCCCGGTCGAGCATGATGCGCTCGACGACCTCCTCCGGCGCGATGCCGTTGGCCGCGGCCTGGTCGGCGATCTGCTTGTCGACCAGGGGCGTGCGCACGAAGGCGGGGTTGATGCAGTTGGAGGTCACGGCGTGCGGGGCGGCCTCCAGCGCGGTGACCTTGCTGAGGCCTTCGAGGGCGTGTTTGGCGGTCACATAGGCCGCCTTGTAGGGCGAGGCGAGCAGTCCGTGTACGGACGAGATGTTGACGATGCGGCCCCAGCCGTGGGCATACATGTGGGGGAGCACCAGCTTGATCAGGCGGTAGGGCGCTTCGGCCATGACGCGCTGGATCAGGGAGAACTTGTCGTCCGGGAACTCCGTCAGCGGCGCCACCACCTGCAGGCCGGCGTTGTTGACGAGGACATCGGTATTTCGCGGCAGGTCCTTGATCTGGTCGAGGTCGCCGAGGTCGACCGCGATGGCGTGGCCGCCGATCTCGTCCGCGGTCTCCTTGGCCGCCTCCGCGTCGATGTCGACCGCGGTGACGGAAGCGCCGGCCGCGGCCAGCCGGAGCGCGCAGGACCGTCCGATGCCGCTGCCGGCACCGGTCACCATCGCGGTGCGTCCGGACAGATCCAGGTCGACCACCCGTGCCGTCGTCATGAAGGCGAACCTATGCGCATCGCCGGCTCCGCGCACATGTGTCGGCGGCACACACCGAGGCCTCGGCGGACGTGGATCCGGGTCAGGGGACGCCCGGAGATCGCCGGGCCGGCCAGCCGGGGTGCCTAGAGCAGCGGCGCCTCGGCCCCGTCCGGCGTGGTGACCTCGCACAGCCGCCACCTGTTGTCACTGCCCTTGTCGAGCGTCACGCTGAGTATGGTCGGCGCGTAGGGTCCGACCGTGGTGATCGTGGTGCTCTTCTTCTGGCTCAGCACCGGCTCGGCGGCCCGGCTCGCGACCACGGCCAGCTTCACGGTGCCGGTGGTCGCCGCCGAAGGTCCGAGCACCTGGGTGATGGTCGGGGCGGTGGTCTGAATGTAGGTGTTGCTGTTCAGCAGGCCGTTGACCTGCAGCCCGAGCAGGTCGGACATGCCGCAGCCCGCGGTGGCGACGTTCGCGATCATCGACGGGTCAGGGTTACCGAGGAGCCATTGCCCGTAGCCGGTCAGCGACTTCACGATCGACTGCCAGTTGGCGCCGGTCGTGGCGAGGCCGGGCGCCGCGGCGTGCGCCTTCGGCGTGGCCACCGCGATCACCTTCATCGGGCTGGGCGACGCGGTGGCCTTGGGCGTCGCCGTCGACGTGGGGGTGACACTTGTAGTAACCACAGAACAGCCACTCAGCGTAGCCGCGACGGCCACACCGAGCACAGCCAGCTTGCCGCGCATCGCACTCCTCGGTTCCGCGCCCGGCCGTCGCTGACCGAGTTCCGTGGCAGCCTTATCGGCGGCCGGCCCGCCGACTTTCGCTTTCCCCGGGGAGCTTCGTTTTCGCCCGGCGCTTCCCTCTCGCCCGGACGGGCTTTCGCCCGGGCGGCGACTTCGTCCGCACCAGGGGCGCCGTCAGGACCAGCCGATCTCGCCCTCGCGATCGATGAAGCGGCCCGACCCGTGTCCCGGGCCCTCCGTCGCGAGAGTGACGATCGCGTCGGTGCCCTCGGTGACGGTCTGCGGGCCGCTGTGGCCGTTGAGGTCGGTCGCCGTATAGCCGGGGTCGGCCGCGTTGAGGCGGATGTCCGGCAGCGCCCGCGCCAGCTGCGTGGTCAGCATCGTGAGGGCCGCCTTCGATGCCGTGTAGGCGGGCGCCACCACCCTGGACTCGGGCCGTGACGGATCGTGCGTCGCGGACAGTGAGCCCATCGCGCTGCTCACGTTGATGACGACCGGGTCGCCCGACTTACGCAGCAGGGGCAGGAACGCGTTGATCGTCCGCACCACCCCGACCACGTTGACGTCGAGGACCCGCGCGATGTCCGCGGCGGTCACGTCGCCGTTCGGGCCGTGGATGCCCGCGTTGTTGATCAGCAGGTCGATGCTTCCCTCGTGGGCCTCGATGTCGGCGACCGCCTGAGCCACTTTCCCGTCGTCGGTGACGTCGATCTCGACGAAACGGCCGCCGAGATCGCGGGCCGCCGCCGCGCCGGCTTCCGGGTCCCGCGCCCCGATGAGCACGGTGTGGCCGAGCGCGATGAGTCGCCGGGCGGTCTCGCGGCCGAGGCCCTTGTTCGCTCCGGTGATAAAGGTGATCGTCATGCGGTCAACTGTCGGCCGGATCGCGCGGGCGCTCCAGGGAAGGCTGTTACCACCTTCAACTGTCGGCCCGGTCGTGCGGGGGTCCTCGGAAAGCTGTTACCACCTTCGCCGGGGCCGGCCGCGTCAGAATCGCTCTCATGACCGATCTCGGCGAAACCCTGCGCGTGTGGCGTGACCGTCTCGCCCCGGCGGCCGTCGGACTGCCGGCCGGGCTCGCGCGCCGCGCGAAGGGCCTGCGCCGCGAGGAGCTGGCCGGGCTCGCCGGGATCTCGGTCGACTACGTCGTACGCCTCGAGCAGGGCCGCTTCGCCACCCCGTCGGCCCAGGTCGTCGCCGCCCTGGCCCGCGCACTGCAGTTGACGGACGACGAGCGTGACCACCTCTTCCGGCTGGCCGGCCTGATCCCGCCGGCCGCCGGTGCGCTGTCCGACCACATCCCCGCCGGCATCCAGCGCCTGCTCACCCGGGTCGGCGACGCGGCCGCGGCCGTCTTCGCCGCCGACTGGCAGATGATCTGGTGGAACAGTGCCTGGGCCGCCCTGCTCGGCGACCCGTCGGTGACCCCGCCCGCGCTGCGCAACTTCGCCCGCGACACATTCCCGCTGGAGGGCGACCGGCAACGCCTCTCCCACTGGCCGGTGACGTCACTGGCCGAAGAGACCAAGGAGGCGGCCGTCGTCTCCGACCTGCGGCGAGCGACCGGCCGTTTCCCGGGCAACCCGCGGCTGACCACGCTGATCCGCACCCTGACCGGCGGCAACGCCCGCTTCGCCGCCCTCTGGTCGTCCGGTGCGGTGGCCGCCCATCGCGAGGACCACAAGATCGTTCACCACCCGGCGGTGGGCCCCATCAACGTCGACTGCGACGTCCTCACCGACACCGGCGCCGAACTGAAGATCGTGCTGCTCACCGCGGCTCCCGACTCCGAGGACGAGAGCAGGCTCCGCCTGGCCGTCGTCTCCGGAGTGACGGCCCGGGCCGGTTCATGATGCCGGGTCGAACAGTTTCCAGTTGCCCTCGGAGACGACCTCGACGACGCCGTCGGTCACCTTGATGGCGGTCTGCGCGTCGGTGGCGTACGCCGGACCCTTCATGCCGGCGGCCCACCGTCGCGCCGCTTCCATGGTGTTCTCCGGGCTGTCCGGGCTGTCGAGGTGCGGAAACATCGAGAAATCGACGACTCCCAGCGTGCTGTCGTCACCGGTGGGCGGCCGCCAGCCGACGAATTCCTCCCCGATGCGGGGAGTCAGCACGATGCTCCCGGCACTGAGCCCGACGTAGACCGTGTCGCGCAGTGACGGGAGGAGGTCGGCCAGTCCGGACTCGCGCATCCAGTGGCATAGGTACAACGTGTCGCCGCCGTTCACCAGCAGGGCGTCGGCCTCGCGGACCCAGGAGACCCAGCGGTCCTTGTCGATGCTGGGCAGTGCGGTGAGCTCCAGTACGCCCACCGACTTCCATCCCAGCTCGGTCATCGGACTGGGGGACCGTCCGCTGGTGAAACGCCAGGGGCCGCCCGGATCCCCGTACGGGCCGCCGTACCCCGCGGTGGGGATGCAGAGGGCGGTGGACTCGGCGATCGGTTTGCCCAGGAGATCGACCAGCGCCCGCCGGATGCTCGGGTTCCGGACCCCGGAGTCGGTAAGCAGAAGCCTCATCGCGCCCTCATCTCAGCCATGCCGGCCCCGCGGCGCATACATGATCACGGCGACGCCGACGAGGCACACCAGAGCGCCGATGACGTCCCACCGGTCCGGCCGGTACCTGTCGACCACCATGCCCCAGCCCAGGGAACCGGCGACGAAGACCCCGCCGTAGGCGGCCAGGATGCGGCCGAAGCTCGAGTCCGGTTGCAAGGTGGCGACGAAGCCGTACGCGCCCAGCGCGATCACTCCGGCGGCGATCCACCACAGGCCGTGGTGCTCGCGCCGGCCCTGCCAGATCAACCAGCATCCGCCGATCTCGGCCAGCGCGGCCAGCACGAACAACAGCAGCGAACGAGCCACGGTCATGGCACGTAACCTAGCCGCTGATCACGGCACCTCCGACGACGCCCCGACGAGCAGCGGCCGTACCAGCTCGGCGAACTCGTCCGGACGCTCGATCTGTGGCATGTGCCCGGTGTCGGGGAACAGGTGCGACCGCGCGGCCGGGAAGGCCAGCCGGGCCGCCGCGAGGTGCGCCGAGGGCAGGATCAGGTCGCGCGAGCCCCACACCAGCAGCGTCGGCTTCTGCAGCCGCGCCACCCGTGGCAGCAGCTCGCCCCGCCACCGGGGCGCCACTCCGCGCAGTCCGCCCAGCGCTCGGGCCGCCTCCAGGTAGACGGCCGCGAAGTCCGGCTGCCGGGCGATCTTCACCGCGGTCTCGATGCGTTCCGGCGTCACCAGGGCGCCGTCGAAGAAGATGCTGCGTTCGGCGCGGCGGGCGATGCGCGGGTCGGCCATCCGGCGCAGCAACGGCCGGCCGATGCCGGGCAGCCCGAGGATCCGCAGGGCGGCGGTGACCGTACGCCCGAAGCCCGCGCTGTTGACCAGCGTGAGGGTCCGCACCCGGCCCGGTTCGTCGACCGTCATCTGCATGGCCACCGCGCCGCCCAGCGAATTGCCCATCAGATGGACCGGCTCCTCGACGGAGAGCGCGGCAAGGGTGGCCCACACCGCGCCGGCCAGTGAGGCCAGCGACGTGACCGCGGGAAGCCGTTGGGACAGCCCGAACCCCGGCATGTCCAGGCTGATGACCCGATGCGTCGACGGCAGCCGCGAATGCTGCAGCTCCCAGTCCTCGAGGCTGCGCCCGATGCCGTGCAGCAGGACGACCGGCGGGCCGTCGGACGGGCCGGTGTCCTGGTAGCGGATCCGCGCCCCGGAAACCTCGACGTAGTTCATCGGGACGCCCTGCGCAGGATGCCCTGGTGCCCGACCGGGAAGAGGCGGGCCAGCAGGTCGGGCACGCGCGCGCTGTTCGCGATCAGCACCCGCGCCTTGCGGCGCGCCACCGCGTCGAGGATCTCGGCCGCCGCCTTCGACGGCGGATAACTCAGCAGCTTGGCGAACAACTCACGGTTCGGGGCGACTTCCGAGGACGGTACGCCGCTGCCGACGCGTGCGTTCTCGGCGATCCTCGTCCGTACGCCTCCCGGATGGACCGTCGTCACTCCGACGCCGACCTCGCCGAGCTCGGCGTGCAGCACCTGGCTGAGCCCGCGCAGGGCGAACTTGCTCGCGCTGTACGCGCTCTGCCCGGGCGGTGCGATCAACCCGAACAGGCTCGACACGTTGACCAGATGACTGCCCGGGGTGGCCGTGAGCAGGGGCAGGAGTGCGTGGGTGAGCAGCATCGGCGCCCGGAAGTTCACGTTCATCACCGTCTCGAACTCCTCCACGGTGACCTGCGAGAACCGTCCGCCCAGCGCGATACCGGCGTTGTTGATCAGCAGCCCGAGCGCGGGCAGCGAGTCGGTCACCGAGGCGGCCAGCTTCTCGACCTCCGCGCGCGAGCCCAGGTCGACGACGTGGGAGGTGACCGGGATGGTCGGATTGGTCGACCGGACGCGGGACTCGACGTCGGCCAGGCGGCCGGCGTCCACGTCGACGAGCACCAGCGAGCTGCCGCGGGCGGCCAGCCCGTAGGCCAGCTGCTCGCCGATCCCACTGGCCGCCCCGGTCAGCAGGGCCGTCCGGCCGGGAAAAGAATAGGGCTTCATGCACCCACCCCTTCGAAGGTCATATCCTCGGCCACATCGGTCCGGCGCGCGGAGAACACGTCCCGCAGGTAGTTCTGCCGTACCAGCCAGGGATCACGATCACCCTGCCGCGGGAAGATCTCGAGCGCTCGTTGCACGTACCCGGAACTCAGATCGAGCAAGGGACGGCCCTGCCCACCGGGGGTCTTCGGGGTGGCGACGGCGTAGCCGTGCCGCGCCATGTAGGCCAGCAACCGGCATACGTAGCGCGACGACAGGTCGGCCCGCAGGGTCCACGACGCGTTGGTGTAGCCGATGCAGTAGGCCAGGTTGGGCACGCCGTCGAGCATGAGCCCGCGGTAGGCCGTACGCGATCCGATCTCGACCGGCACCCCGTCGAGCGACACCTCGATCCCGCCGCACGGGATCAGCGAGAGCCCGGTGGCCGACACGACGATGTCCGCTTCCAGAAGTTCGCCGGACGCGAGCCGGATCCCCTTGTCCTCGAAGGACACGATCCGGTCGGTCACCACCGACGCCCGGCCCGACTTCACCGACGCGTACAGGTCGCCGCCCGGAATCACGCAGAGCCGCTGGTCCCATGGCTCGTAGACCGGATTGAAGTGCCGGTCGACGTACTCCTCGTCGCCGAGCCAGCGCACCGCCACGGTCCGCAGCAGCCGGCGGACGGTCTGCGGCCGCCGGCGCGCCAAGTGGTAGAACCCCTGGGACATCAGGACGTTCTTGGCCCGTACGACCCGGTTGGCCGCGGACACCGGCAGCACCCGTCGCACCGCGTCGGCGATCGCGTCGCGCCGGGGCAGCACCGTCAGATAGGTGGGGGAGCGCTGCAGCATCGTCACGTGCTCGGCCGCGGTGGCCAGCGCCGGCACCAGGGTCACGGCCGTGGCCCCGCTCCCGATCACGACGACCCGCTTGCCCGCACAGGACAGATCGTCGGGCCAGAACTGTGGATGGACCATCTGCCCGGCAAACGATTCCACACCGGGGAAGTCCGGCTGATAGCCCCGCGCATAGTCGTAGTAGCCGGCGCACGCGTAGAGGAACGAGCAGCTGAGCCCGGTTCCGTCGGCGAGCCGCAGGTTCCACCGGCCGGCCGCGGAGGACCAGTCCGCGCCGACCACCCGAGCGCCGAACCGGATGTGCGGGGTGATCCCGCCCTCGTCCGCGGTCTCGGCGATGTACCGCCGGATCTGCTCGCCCGACGCCATCGACTCGGCCCCGCGCCACGGCCGGAACGGATAGCTGAGCGTGAACATGTCGGAGTCCGAGCGCACCCCCGGATAGCGGAACAGGTCCCACGTCCCGCCGATCGCGTCCCGCGCCTCCAGAACCGCGTAGCGCGTGCCCGGCCGCATCTGCTGGAGCCGCCACGCGGCGCCGATCCCGGACAGGCCGGCGCCGATGATGAGCACGTCGAAGTGTTCGGCCATGGCCTCAGTCTGGCCATCGACGAGACCGCCAGACTTGCCTTCGCGCGACACTGATTTACCCTCTGACGACATGGGGACCATGGTCCGGGCCGCCGGCCTGCGCGGACTACCCGGCCTGATCGACGCCCTGGGCGGCGACGGCCGGGAACTGTTCGACCGCTTCGGCGCCGACGCGACCGCGCCGGCGACCGACGACGCGCTGATCGAGTCGATGGCGGCCGGCCTGATCCTGGAGGCCGCCGCGACCGAACTGGACTGTCCCGACCTGGGCCTGCGCCTGGCCGGACAGCAGAACATCAGCGTGCTCGGCCCGCTGTCGCTGGCCATCGAAAGCTCGGACACCCTCGGCGAGGCCCTGGACTGTGCCACCCGCTTCCTCTTCGTGCACAGCCCCGCGCTCACCGTCGGCCAGGTCGACGACCCGTCGGGCCGGCCCGGGGTGGTCGCGCTCCGCTACGGCAGCACCGAACTCGAACCCATGCCACCCCAGTCGGCCGACCTCGGGCTGGGCCTGCTGCACCGCAGCGTCGCCCTGCTGGCCGGCGGACGCTACGGCCTGCGCTCGGTCCACCTGCCCCACCGGCCGCTCGCCCCGGTCACCCGCTACACCGAGTTCTTCGGCGCCGACGTCCGCTTCGGCCAGGCGTACGCCCTGCTCCGCGTCCCCCAGGCGCTGGCCGCCACCCCGATCGCCGGCGGCAACCCCATGCTCCACACCGCCGCCCTCGACTACCTGAGCAGCCACTATCCGGCGCCCTCACCGACCGTCGCCGAGCGCGTCGAGCGCCTCATCACCCAGGGCCTCGGCTCGGCACCGGTCGACATCGCCGCGATCGCCCGGCACCTGCAGACCCATCACCGCACGCTGCAACGAAGGCTGTCGGCGGAGGGCGCCGGCTTCGAGCAGATCCTCGATTCCGTACGCCGTAACGCCGCACACCGCCTCATCACCGGCACCGCCATCCCATTCACGCAGATCACCGCCATGATCGGCCTGACCGAACAGTCCGCGCTGACCCGGGCCGTACGCCGCTGGTTCGGCCTGTCCCCGCGCGGCCTGCGGCGGGGTTCGTGACCGGCGGCTATCCTCAGCCGATGTTCTCGCCCCAAGGCCCCTCCCTGCGCGAACTGACCGTCCAGGCGCTCTCCTCGGTCGAGCAGGGCTACGACCTGCTGGCCCCCAAGTTCGACCACACGCCGTTCCGCACCCCGCCGAGCCTGCTCGACGCCACCGCCGACGCCCTGGCCCGCCTCGGACCGTTCGGCCGTGGTCTGGACGTCTGCTGCGGCACCGGGGCCGGGCTGGGCGTGCTCGCGCCGGTGTGCCGGCGGGGGTTCACCGGGGTCGACTTCAGCGCCGGCATGCTCGCCCAGGCGCGGGTCGCGCATCCGCGCGCCGGCCTGGTCCGGGCCGACGCGCGGGCGTTGCCGTTCTCCGAGGAGTTCGACGTCGCGGTCACGTTCGGGGCGCTCGGCCATTTCCTGCCCACGGAGCGCCCGGCGGTGTTCGAGGGCGTCTACCGCGCGCTGCGGCCGGGCGGCGTGCTCGCCTTCCCGGCCGTCGCGCCGCTGCCGCTCACCTCGCCGTGGTACTGGGCCGCCCTCGGCTTCGACGTGGCCATGCGGGTCCGCAACGCCCTCTGGCGGCCGCCGTTCGTCATGTACTACCTGACCGCCGAGTTCGGCGACCTGCGCAGCGACCTGACCGCGGCCGGCTTCACCGTGACCGTCCAACCGCTACCGGCCCTGGGCGCCCGCCGCGACGGCACCCTGCGCTGCGGCCTCCTGCTCGCCCGCAAGCCGTCCTAGAAACGGCACCCCGCGCTGCGCCTCCTGCTCGCCCGCAAGCCGTCCTAGAACCCGATGGGCTCGCGCAGCAGCAGGACGGTGGCACGGCCGGGGCGGGGCTCGGCGTTCAGGACCAGCAGGCGGTTGACGGCGCTGGGCACCCCGTACGCCTGCTGGGTGCGGGCCGACTCGAGCGGCAGCACGTGGTCCTCGATGCGGCGCAGCGCGTCCTCCAGCGTGGGCACGATCTTCTGCGACCCGACCACCCAGATCGCGCGGCCGGCCCCTCCGGCGTAGGCCGGCAGCTGGCTCCCGCTGCCCGAGGCGGCGACCAGCGAGCCGGTCTCGGTGACCGCGTTGACGCTGCCCACGACCACCTCCGGGCGGGCCGGCAGCTGCCGGTACTCGTCGGCCCGGGTCACCCGGTCCATGGCCAGCAGCCGCGGCCGGACCGCCTGGTAGCGGCCGCTGGAGTTGATGTCCTCGTCGATGCCGGAGAGCCGCAGCGTCTCGCTGGCCGCGGTGAAGACCTCGGCCCCGGGCGGGATCAGCTCGCCGACCCGGGCGCGGGCGGCCGCCGCGTCGTCGAGGATCTCGACCCGGAAGCCGTTGGCGGTCAGCGCGGTCGCGGCCACGTCGAGCCGCGGCCCGGGCGCGAAACCGCCCAGCGGCGACGGATCGACGTAGCGGACCTCGTAGACCCGCTCGGCGAACCGCCAGCCCTCGGCCGTACGCTGGTAGCGGTCGTGATAGATGGCGTAGTTCAGCCCCTGGCGCCCGTCGAGCATGCGGGCCAGCTCGTGGATGTACGCCCGTCCGGTCGCGACGTCGCCGTCCAGCCGGATCGTGCCCGGGTGGTAGGTCTGCACGAAGAAGTCCCACTGTTCCTGGAGCTTCTCGCCGCCCGCCCGGATCTCGTCGCGGCCGATCAGCTCGATCGGAATGTTGGGCATCCGCAGCGTGCCGTCCTCGGTGAACAGTGCGGCGAGCCGGGCCCGGTCGCGCATCATCGCGCAGTCGGTGAACTCGCCCCGCAGCGCCTCGATCTCGACGCGGTCGGCCACTGTCTGCAGGTCAGTCATCGTTTCCCCCTGGAGATTGGGTCTCAGGGGTTCCGACGACGAACCGGGCCGGAATGTCAGGCTGACAATTGCGCCCGGTGCGTCGTCGTATGGGGGTGAGCGCAATCATGGAGGAGCGGCCGCAGCTGCTGAACCTCGCCTACCGGATGCTCGGCTCGCACACCGAGGCGGAGGACGCGGTGCAGGAGGCGTACGCCCGCTGGTACGCCATGTCGCCCGACCGGCGGCACGCGGTCGAGTCGCCGGGCGCCTGGCTGACCACGACGACCAGCCGCATCTGCCTCGACCTTCTGGGCTCGGCCCGGGTGCGGCGGGAGCGCTACGTGGGCGAGTGGATCCCGGAGCCGGTGCCCGACCGCCCCGATGCGGCCGACCCGGCGGAACGGATCACCCTCGACGAGTCGATCAACATCGCGTTCCTGGTCATGCTCGAGTCGATGACCCCGCCCCAGCGCGTCGCGTTCATCCTCCACGACGTCTACCGCTACTCGTTCGACGAGGTCGCGGACATCGTCGGGCGTACACCCGCGGCCTGCCGCCAGCTCGCCTCGTCGGCCCGCCGGCGGGTGCGCGAGGCGCCGCCGCCGGTCACCCCGGCCCGGCAGGCCGACGTCGTGCGCGACTTCCGGCAGGCCTGGATGGCCCAGGACATCGAGTCCCTGATCGGCCTGCTCGACCCGGACGCGGTGGCCACCGCCGACGGGGGCGGCCGGGCCCTGGCGTTCCGCGAGCCGATCGCGGGCGGCGAGAACATCGCCCGCCTCCTGGTCTGGCTGGTCGGCCAGGTCCCGGACGGCTCGGTCATCGAGGAGAGCACGGTCAACGGCCGCCCCGGCCTGATCGCCCGGCAGGACGGGGTCACCGTCTCCGTCTACGCCTTCCAGATCACCGGCGACCGGGTCACCCGCCTCTGGATCATCCGCAACCCCGAGAAGCTGCGGCTATGGACCGACGGCCCGGTCGGGTCCTGGTAGCACCGGGCGCCCGACTCGCAGCGCCGGCGGGACGTCTCCGGACGCTAGGAATCGGCGTGGAGCCAGGGCGGGGGTCCGGTGCCGGACAACCGCACGCCGCCCCAGGGGTCGGGCTCGCTCACGCGTACGGAAATCGGCTGCCCACCGGGCAGCAGGAGAGTCGCCGACCGCAACCCGGCCGCCACCTGGTCGTGCAGCGACCGCGACGGCCCGGTGCGCCCCGCCCAGCGGAACCGGCCCTCGAGGGGCTCGAACCGCGCCGAGAGGCGCACCTCGACCGGCTCGCCGTGCAGCGTCGCCGGTCCGCGATATTCGAGGTCACTCATGGCTGGTGTCCTCCTGCCGGATGCCGGAGACGCCGCTCCACAGAAAGGTGGTCAGGTAGTCGCCGAGCGCCTCGCGGCTGATCGGCTGCTGCTGGCGCAGCCACCAGTCGCCGACCGACTGCACGTAGCCGACCACGCCGTAGGCCCAGGGGAGCGCGGCGCCCGAGTCGAGGCCGCGGGCGCGCAGGCGGTCGCCGAACATCCGGGCCAGGCCGCTCGCGACCGTGTCGACCACGTCGGTGACGACGTCGCGGCCGCGGGCGATCTCGGGCTGGTGGACGACGAACCGGTAGAGGTTCGTGTCGGCGGCGATGTGGGCCAGGTAGGCGTCGATGGCGGCGGCGATCGCCGCGCGCTCTTCCCGTACGGCGGCGACCGCCGGAGCGATCGCATCGAGCACCATGCCCGCGGCCTCCTGCCCGACCGCGAGCCAGAGCTGGGACTTGTCGGCGAAGTAGCGGTAGAGCACCGGCTTGCTGACGCCGGCGTGGGCGGCGATGGCGTCCATGCCGACCTCGGGGCCCAGCCGGCGGATCGCATCGATGGCGGCCGTGGTCAGTTCGGCCCGGCGCTGCTCGCGGTGGCCGGCCCATCGCCCCTTGCGCCCGTCGGCTTCCGGATTCATGCTACTAGAAGTAACTGTTACTACAGGTAGCGTCAAGTTTGTGGACGCCAAGTTCGTGGAGGCCGTGATGACCGCCGACCGCCTGCTCCGCGCTTCGGCCGAGCACTCCTACGACCCGGACGTCGAGATCGACTGGGACGCCCCGCTCGCCGACGACCTGTACTTCGTGCCGCCGCACCGGTCCAGCCTCTACGGCACCGACCTCTGGGACGGTCTGACCGAGCAGCAGCGGATCACCCTGACCCGGCACGAGGCGTCCAGCATCGCCGGGCTCGGCATCTGGTTCGAGACGATCCTCATGCAGCTGCTGATCAGGGCGTACTACCACCAGGACCCGACGGCCGCCGCCTCTCAGTACGCCTTGACCGAGGTCGCCGACGAGTGCCGCCACTCGGTGATGTTCGGCCGCATGATCGCCAAGCTGGACACCCCGGTCTACCGGCCCGACGGCATCAACCAGGCGCTCGGCAAGTGGATCGGGGCGACCGGGACCGGCCCGCGCATGTACGCGGCGATCCTGATCTGCGAGGAGATCCTCGACACGCTGCAGCGTGAGGCGATGGGGTCCGACCAGGTTCAGCCGCTGGTCCGCATGGTGTCCCGGGTGCACGTCGTCGAGGAGGCCCGGCATGTCCGCTTCGCCCGCGACGAGCTGGCGTCGCGGGTCCGCTCGGCCGGCCGCGGACGGCTCGCCTTCGACAAGGTCGTGATCGGGCGCGCCGCCTACCTGTGCGGCACCCGGCTGATCCACCCCGCGGTCTACCGCTCGGTCGGCATCGACCCCGCGGCCGGGAGAAAGGCCGCCTGGGGCAACCCGCATCACCGGGAGACGCTGCGCTGGGCCGCGGAACGGGTAGTGGCGTATCTCTCGTCGCTCGGGCTGGTGTCCGGACCTCTGTGGAGAATGTCGGGATTGCTCCCGCTTCATGCGTAGCCGCCCATCCGATGGGTCGGCGCGTATCGGCCGGACGGACGGTGGGTGTCGCCGGCCCGGCGTGCAAGAGT
>DASWRZ010000008.1:0-7258 GCA_036402935.1 Actinoplanes sp. | reverse complement strand
GACTTCCCGGTCTCGCTGGTCAACTCGGTCAACATCTTCCGGCTGCACGGGCAGAAGACCGCGTCGTTCGAGATCGTCGAGGCGCTCGGTGACGCGCCCGACATCCACTGCCTGCCGGTCGGCAACGCGGGCAACATCTCCGCCTACTGGATGGGCTACCAGGAGGATTTCGACGCCGGAAACAGCGCGAAAAAGCCGAAGATGTACGGCTTCCAGGCCGCCGGCGCCGCCCCGATCGTGAACGGCCGGGTGGTCGAGGAGCCGTCCACGATCGCCACCGCGATCCGCATCGGCAACCCGGCCAGCTGGACCAAGGCGCTCGACGCCCGGGACGCCTCGGGCGGCCTGATCGAGGCGGTCACCGACCGCGAGATCCTCACCGCCTACCGGCTGCTCGCCCGCGAGGTCGGTGTCTTCGTCGAGCTGGCCAGTGCGGCCAGCGTGGCCGGGCTGCTGCAGCAGGCGGCGGCGGGCCGGGTGCCGGCCGGTTCGACGGTCGTCTGCACGGTCACCGGGCACGGCCTCAAGGACCCGGAGTGGGCGATCTCGACCGCGCCCTCGCCCACCACGATCAAGAACGACGTGCTGATCGCCGCCCGCGAGCTAGGACTCGCCTGAAGCAGCGGCCTCGGCGGCCTTCACCAACAGGGCGGTCGCCCGCGAGACGATCTCGAGCTCCTCGGCTGAGAGTCGGCTGAGGAGCGCACGCATCTTTTCCTCCCCGGCGTCGACGATGCTCCCGATGAGTCTGGAGCCGGTCCTCGTCAGGCCGATCCGGCGCACCCGCCGGTCGTGCAGGTCTTCGCTGCGCGTCACCAGGTCCTGCACCACGAGCCGGTCGATCATGCCGCTCGAGGTGGCCGGCCCGACTCCCAGCAGGTGAGCCAGTTCGCCGCCCGAGAGGCTGCCGTGCCGGGAGAGCAGCATGAGAATTTTGAGCTGCGAAAGGGTGAGGTGGGAGCTGAACAGCGGGTCGGACCGATCGGCCGCAAACAGGCCGCGCAGCCGCTGCTGCACCACCATAATGTCCGCGATGAGCTGCTCGTTCTCGGTCACCGCAAACCCCTTGAGTGTCACGCGCTGATCGGACGGTACCAGCGACCCCGATGGAAGACCATTTGTTCGCGTCGGGCAAACTATTAGCACAGGACGAACCTTTATCGGGGGAGCGCCCATGTCCTTTCTGACCCGGCTCAGTCTCGCCAACCGAGGTCTCGTTGCCCTGATCGCCGTCGTGATCGTGGGCTTCGGTGTTGTCGCGATCCCGTCACTGAAGCAGCAGCTGTTCCCGTCGATCGAACTGCCGGCGGCGTTCATCGGCGCGTCGCTCCCGGGCGCCGGCCCGGAGATCATCGAAGACCAGATCACCAAGCCGATCGAGGACGCGGTCAAGGGGACCGACGGCATCGACACGGTCACCTCCACGACCAAGGAGGGCTCGGCCACCGTCACCGTCGCCTTCGTCTACGGCACCGACATCGATCAGGCCGTCAACCAGCTGACCACGTCGATCAACCGGATCCAGTCCACGCTGCCCGACAACGTCACGCCGACGATCTTCGCGGGCAGCACCGACGACATCCCGGCGATCGTCCTCGCCGCCTCGGGCGGCAGCGACGAGACCGACCTGCTCAACCGCGTCAACCAGACCGTCGTCCCCGAGCTCAACGGGATCACCGGCGTCCGGGACACGCAGGTCACCGGCGCGCGCTCGGCTCAGGTCGTGATCACGCCGGACCTGGCCAAGATGGGTGCCGACGGCGTCGATCCGAAGTCGCTGACGACGGTTCTGCAGGCCAACGGGGTCTCGATCCCGGCCGGTGCGGTCACCGACGGCCAGCAGGCACTCAACGTGCAGGTCGGCACCCCGATCACCTCGGTCGACCAGCTCAAGGGCGTCTATCTGACCGGCTCGCACGGCGCGGTCAAGCTCGGCGACGTCGCCTCGGTGGAGAGCAGGCTGCCCACCCCGACGTCGTTCACCCGGACCGACGGCGTCGACAGCCTCGGCATAGCGGTCACCGCCAAGCCGGACGGCAACCCGGTGCAGATCTCGGTGGCGGTGCGCGACAAGCTCGACCAGCTCCAGAAGGACTCGGGCGCCAAGCTGACCGTCATCGTCGACCAGGCGCCGTTCGTGCAGCGCTCGATCAAGAGCCTGACCACCGAGGGTCTGCTCGGCCTCGTGATGGCCGTGATCGTGATCCTGATCTTCCTGCTCTCGGTGCGGTCGACCCTGGTCACGGCCGTATCGATCCCGCTGTCGGTGCTCATCGCACTGATCGCCCTCTGGACCGGTGACTACACCCTCAACCTGCTCACGCTCGGAGCCCTGACCATCGCGGTCGGCCGCGTGGTCGACGACTCGATCGTCGTGCTGGAAAACATCAAACGACATCTCGAGTACGGCGAACCGAAGGTCCACGCGATCACGTCCGCCGTGCGCGAAGTGGCGGGTGCGGTGACCGCCTCGACGCTGACCACGGTCGCGGTCTTCGCCCCGATCGCGCTCGTCGGCGGTCTGGTCGGACAGATCTTCGCCTCGTTCGCGATCACCGTGACGGTCGCCCTGCTCGCCTCGCTGTTCGTGGCCCTGACCGTGGTGCCGGTGCTGGCCTACTGGTTCCTCAAGCCGCCGCCCGCGGGGGCCGACACCGAAGCGATCCGCCAGGCCGCCGAGGCGAAGGAGAGGCGCAGCCCGCTCCAGAGGGCCTACCTTCCGGTCATCCGCTTCGCCACCCGGCGCCGCGTGAGCACCCTGCTCATCGGGGTCATCGTGCTCGTCGGCACCCTCGGCCTGGCCACCAAGCTGAAGACCAACTTCCTCGGCGGGTCGGGCCAGGACTCGCTGTCGATCACGCAGACCCTGCCGGTCGGCACCAGCCTGGCCACCACCGACGACGCGGCCAAGCAGGTCGAGGCGGTGCTGAAGAGCCGGTCCGACGTGAAGACCTACCAGGTCACGGTCGGCAACGGCGACTTCAACCCGTTCGCCGGGTCGAGCGGGGCGAGCACGGCCAGCTTCTCGGTCGCGCTCGACGAGGGCACCGATGCGACCAAGGTCAGCGACGACCTGCGGGCCAAGTTCGACGCGATGAGCGGCATCGGCGAGGTCAAGCTCGGCGACGACAGTGCCGGGCTCGGCGGCAGCAAGCTCTCGGTCGACGTGCAGGCGGCCGACGCCGACGTGCTCGCCGCGGCCACCGATCAGGTGCGCCAGGCGATGGCCGGGGTCGGCGGCGTCTCCGACGTCGACACCACGCTGGCGGCCAGCGTTCCCCGGCTCGACGTGCAGGTCAAGCGCGACGTGGCCGCGGGCTACGGGCTGACCGAGGCATCCATCGGGCAGAGCGTGGCGGCCGCCTTCCGGTCCGCACCGGCCGGCCGGATCACGGTCGGCGGCACCTCGGAGAACGTGGTGATCTCGTTCGGCACGGCCCCGGCCGACCCGAACGCGCTCAAGGCCCTGCCGATCACCACTGCGCGGGGTGTGGTGCGGCTCGACGCGGTCGCCGACATCAACCAGGTCAACGGCCCGGAGCAGGTCACCCGGGTCGACGGCAACCGCAGTGCGACCGTCGAGGGCACGGCGACCGGCTCGGACGTCGGCAAGGCGACCGCGGATCTGAAGAAGAAGCTGACCGCGCTCACCCTGCCGGCCGGCGCGTCGTACTCGCTCGGCGGCGTGAGTGCCGACCAGGCCGACGCGTTCAAGCAGCTGGGTCTCGCCGTGCTGGCGGCGATCGCGATCGTCTTCATCATCATGGTGGCGACGTTCCGCAGCCTGATCCAGCCGGTGATCCTGCTGATCTCGATCCCGTTCGCGGCGACCGGCGCCATCGCGCTGCTGCTGATCACCGGCACGCCGCTCGGCGTTCCGTCCCTGATCGGCGTGCTGATGCTGGTCGGCATCGTGGTCACCAACGCCATCGTGCTGATGGACCTGATCAACCGCTACCGGCAGCAGGGCATGGGCGTGCAGGAGGCGGTGGTCGAGGGCGGCCGGCACCGTCTGCGGCCGATCCTGATGACCGCGATCGCCACCGTCTTCGCGCTGTTGCCGATGGCGCTCGGACTCACCGGCGAGGGCGGCTTCATCTCCCAGCCACTGGCCATTGTGGTCATCGGCGGCCTGGTCAGCTCGACGCTGCTGACCCTGGTGCTGGTGCCGACGCTCTACACGATGGTCGAGAACCGTAAGGAGAAGTCGCGGGCCAAGCGGGCCGCCCGGCGGGCCCGCAAGGCCGGCGGGGCGGTCGAGGCGAAGCACGCGGCCGAGCCGGTGGAGAGCGACGAGGCGTCGCTCGGCGAGCCGGTCCCGGCCTCGAGCGGCGGTGCCCACGAGGCACAGGAAACCGCGCAGCCCAGCGGTGCGCTCCGTGGCTACACCGACCAGTTCGAGGTGCTCAAGGTGAGCCGGAAGCCGAGCCCCGAGCCGAACGCCTAGCACGGATCAATCTATCTGGTCCAACTATCCGGCCGGATCGAGGACATCGATCCGGCCAGTAGTGTTCGTACGTGGCATCAGCACTATCGGTCGTTACCGGCAACCGCGACTTCCGCCGTCTCTTCGGTGCCGAACTGGTGGTTTTCGGTGCCGACTGGTTCGTCATGGTGCCGCTGCTGAGCCTGCTGCCGCAGCTCACCGGCAGCGGCGTCTGGGGCGGCCTGGTGCTGGCCGTCGACACCGGCACCAACGCGCTGCTGCTGCCGTTCACCGGCACGATCGCCGACCGGATCGACCGCCGGCGCATCCTGATCGTCGCCAACCTGGCCGAGTTCGTCGCGGTTCTGCTGCTGTTCCTCGTCCGCTCGGCCGCCACCGCGCCGCTGGCCCTGGTCGCGGTCGCCGCGATGGCGGTGGCCAAGGCGTTCTACAGCCCGGCCGCCTCGGCCGCGCTGCCCAACGTCGTCGAGCCGGAGGACCTGGCCGCGGCGAACGCGGTCGCGGGATCGTCGTGGGGCACGATGACCATCGTCGGCGCCTCGCTGGGCGGGGTGCTGGGCAGCGCTTTCGGACCGTACGCGTGTTTCGGGGTCACCGCCGTCTGCCTGCTCACCGGAGCCCTGCTGACCGCCCTGATCCGCCGCCCGCTGCAGGCGCCGCGCGAGGCCGGCGCGGCCGCGCCGGCGACGCTGCACGCGCTGGGCGAGGCGCTGCGGTACATCGTCGCCCGGCCCCGGGTCCGCGCGCTGGTCACCGTGAAGTCGGCGGCCGGGCTCGGCAACGGGGTGCTCACGGTCTTCCCACTGATCGCGGCGGCCCACGGGGCCGGTGTGCTCGGTGCCGGCCTGCTCTTCGCCGTACGCGGGGCCGGCGCGCTGGTCGGCCCGTTCGTCCTTCGGCCGGTGCTTCGTCACCGTTCGTGGCTGATGCTGAGCCTCGCCCTGTCGATGGCGCTCTACGGCGTGGGTTATCTCGGGGTCGCGCTCAGCCCGTGGTTCGCCCTCGTGCTCGCCCTGGTCTTCGTGGCGCACTTCGCGGGCGGCGCCAACTGGACGCTGTCGAACTATGCCCTGCAGGGCGAGGTGCCCGACCGGCTGCGGGGCCGGGTCTTCGCGGTCGACATGATGCTGGCCACGCTGGCCATCGCGGTGAGCCAGCTGGGGGCGACCGCGGTCGTCGACCACGTGGACCAGCGGGTGATCCTGGCCGGCTGCGGCCTGATCACCCTCACCTACGCCGTCGTCTGGCGGCTCGCCACCCGCAAGCTGTCGCTGACCCCGGCGGCCGCCGCTCCACGGGTCCGGGGCGCCGGTGAGGATCCGGCCGGTGGTGAGGGGGCCGTCACGTTGAGATGATCGAGCCATAGCATGTGGCGATGGGCCTGACCTTCGTCACCGAACCGGTGTCCGTGAGCACGCCGGCCACCAGCGCCAACCTGGGCCCCGGCTTCGACGCCCTGGGTCTCGCGCTCACCCTCTACGACGACCTGACCGCGATCGTCACCGGCGACTCGTTCCGGGTGACCGTGCACGGCGAGGGCGCCGGCGAGCTCCCGAAGACCGAGGAACACCTGGTCGTACGCGCGATGCTGACGGCGTTCGACGCGCTCGGCGAGCGGCCGCCGGGGGTCGTCGTGGAGTGCCACAACCGCATCCCGCAGGCGCGCGGGCTCGGCTCGTCGTCGGCCGCGATCGTCGGCGGCATCCAGCTGGCCCGGGGCCTGGTCGTGGGCGGTGGCCGGCTGCTCGGCGACGACGACGTCCTGCGCCTCGCGGCCGGGCTCGAAGGTCACCCCGACAATGTCGCGCCCTGTCTGCTCGGCGGGTTCACGATCGCCTGGACCGAGGGGGCGGGTGCGCGGGCCGTGCGGTTGGCGACGGCTGACGGCGTACGTCCGACGGTCTTCGTGCCCACCGAGCGGGGGTACACGGCCTCGGCGCGGGCGGCTCTGCCGTCGAGCGTGCCCCATGCCGACGCCTCCTTCAACGCCGGTCGTGCGGCTCTGCTGACCCACGCGCTGACCAATGATCCGGAGCTGCTCTTCGCGGCGACCGAGGACCGTCTCCACCAGGGCTATCGGGCCGAGGCCATGCCCGGAACGGCGTCGTTGGTGGCGGGGCTGCGATCGGTCGGTGTGGCGGCCGTGGTCAGTGGTGCCGGGCCGTCGGTGCTGGCGTTGTCCGAGGTGCCGGCCGATTTCCATCCGGGAACAGAATGGCGCGCGGAGACGTTGGGCGTGGATGCTGCCGGAGCTCTTGTCAAAGGGAGTATGGTGGAACTCGCCTAGCGGGGTCCTGTTGCCGCAGGTCGTATGAGTTGACTAGTCGCATTAGTTGGCTACGCTCAAGACCTAGCACAGCCGCGAAGCGAGCGATCCCTGCGGTTCGGCGCGCACCCCCGAGACTTCCCAGGCTCCTTAGAGCCGTCTCAAATCTCATCAAGGCACACGCCGCGCAGCAGGACTCTCAAGATTGCTGCACTCGCCGAGACCTACCCGTCAATGTCTGACGGACAGGACCGTCGAGCTGCCGTGCTGCACAAACTCCCGCGCCGCTTGGCGGAGGCGGGCTCCGAGGGCACCCGGCCACCAGGCTGCAGAACCGGGCGCTCCCGGGCTTTTTCCGACGGAAGGAATCCATTGAGCGACACCACCGACGTGACGTCGGGTGTTTCTGACGTCGCTGACGGCGCCGGCACCACCGCGACCGCCACGAAGCGCCGCCGGGGCGGCACCGGGCTGTCCGCGATGCTGCTGCCCGAGTTGCAGAGCCTCGCCGCGTCCCTCGGCATCTCCGGCACCGCCCGGATGCG
>DASWRZ010000007.1:0-41897 GCA_036402935.1 Actinoplanes sp. | reverse complement strand
GACATGGGAACGCCCGGACCCACTTCCGCCCCTCGACGAGTTGGTGGCCGGTGTCAACACGGTCGGGTTTGCGCCCGGCGCGGCCGACAGTGGCCAGGCGGAGCGGGCGGGACAGCAGGTCGTCGCTTACACGGAGGCGCTTCGGGAGCGTCTGCCCTGGTGGCGCCGGATCTGGTGGAGCGTTCATCCGGGACCGCTCCGCTGGCGGCGCGGGCGCTGACTCTCTCGACGGCGCTAAGGCCGATCCCGCGTATGCGAGGACGCCGGTCGGGCAGGTCGGTGTACATCGAGGGGTCGGGCGGCAACCTGACCGGTACGGCACCGGGGATCGGGTGCGGGTGGCCGCGGCGATCACTGCGTCGGCATCGACTTCGCCGGCGCCGCGGCCGGTGGTGCGGGGGGAGCGACGCCTATCAGGCGGTCCATGCTGCGTTGTCAGGGCGGTTGCGCGAGGTCGAGGCCGGGCGGCCACTGGCTGCCACTACCGACTTTGCGGCCTGATGGCCGCTCGACCAGTAACAGGCTGCCGCCGCGAAGTGCTGCTGAGGACCGACCAGACCAGGATCCTAGGATGCTCAACGCAGTGTGTCCGGCCGCGCTGGACAGGGCCGGGCGGCACACGCCGAGGAAGGCCGGGGCCAGAGGGCCCCGCGGGACGGGGCGGGGAGGCACACGCCGAGGAAGGCCGGCGCCAGAGAGCACCGCGGGACATGCCGGCCGCCACGGTGCCGGTCGGGGCGCCGAGCTTCCAGGTCTCGCGCGCAAACGGCAGCAGCTCGGCGGTGATCACCTGTTCCAGGGCCGGGCCGGCCGCGACACCCACGTCGTGGCCCACGGTGCACCGCGGGCAAGGCACGACCGTCGTCTGCCGCCCGCTTAACGGCTACGAGGCCACGGTGGTCGGCGACCGGGTCTTCACCAGCGACCGCCGGCCGGCGCGACATCAGGCCGGGGATTTCAAGGGCCGCGCTGCCGCGCCGAAAGCTCTGCGGCGGCGCTGAATCAGCCGCCACCGACGCGGAGGACGTCGCTCAGGCGGCGGCGGCGTCGGACGGCGGCCTCCGCGGCGACGACGGCGAACAGGGTGCCGAGCAGCGCCAGGGCGACCAGGCCGAGCAGCCACCACGGGATGAGCGGGACCGGGTCGGCGGTCTCGCCGGTGAGGGTGCGCAGCGCCAGCGGGCCGAAGGTCAGCCTGACCAGCAGCAGAGCCAGCAGCGGCCCGCCGATCGCGGCGACCAGGATCGGGGGCAGCAGCTCGGCGGCGGCGACGCGGCGGGTGTCGCGGGTGCGCAGGCCCAGCGTGCGCAGGCGGGCCAGGGTTTCCCAGCGCTCGGGGGCGCTCGCCGCGGCGGCCAGGGCGAAGCCGAGCAGCCCCAGCGCCAGCAGCGTGCCGAAGACCGCCCAGTCGAGCGCGACCAGGCCGGCGTTCAGCGGGGCCGAGCGCCGGTCGTGAAGCACGTCGGAGCGGATGACGGCGTGGCCGCCGTTCGCGGCGGCGTGGACGGCGGCGGCCGAGCCGGGGCCGGTCACCCAGACCGTGTTGGGGATGAACGGCAGGCCGGCCGCGGCGTCCGCGATGATGACGTCGGGAGTGTTGTCGACCAGCGGTGCCGTGCCGACCGCCTGGAGTTGGACCGGGGCCGCGTTCTCCTTTTGGTCGAGTTGGAGCGTCATGCCCGGGCGCAGGCTGCCGTCGCTGGAGTGGACGAGGACCGGGATGGGCTTCGCGCCCGGTTTCAAGAGGGAAAGCTGCGGGGCGTCGGGGAGCGGGGTGCTCGCCAGCAGGCGCCCGAAGGCGGCCGAATCCACGACGACCAGGGTCGGGACGACCGCGTTCGAGTCGGCGATGACCCGTACGCCGTCGCTGACGTCGGCGGCGACGGCCTGGGTCACGCCGGGCAAGGCCGCGATGCGGGCCGCGACCTTGGCGGTCGAGTTGTTGTCGGTGGGGTCGGGCGGCAGGTCGAGGCGGGCCTCGGCGCCGACCGTCTGCCAGGCGCCCTGCTCCATGCCGCGCGAGGTGGTGCGGTCGAGGGTGACCGCGAACGCGGCCAGCGCGACCGTCGTGGTCAGCACCAGCAGGGGCAGCACCCGGGTCGCGGTCGCGGCGGCCCGGGCGGTCCCGAAGACGGCCAGCGCGCGCCGCGAGCGCAACGACTGGCGCAGGGCGATCCCGGTGCCGGCCGGCAGCAACCGCAGCAGGACCAGCGCGCCGGTGACGACGCCGAGCGTCGGCGCGCTGGCCGGGAGCGCGGTGTCGGACCCGGCCTGGATGCCGCGCTGCCGCAGGGCCACGATGGCCCCGACGGTCAGGGCCAGGACGGCCACGTCGAGCGCCGCGCGGCGCAACTGCGCGGTGCGTTGCGCCCAGCGCCTGGCGGCGCGGTTGGCGGGCGTACGCCGATCGCGGGTGGCCCGGGCGGCCGCCAGAGTCCCGAACGCGGGCCCGGCGACGAGTCCACAGAGGATGACCGGAGCGGCCCACGCCACGGAGGCGCCGCCGGTCAGCACCAGGGCGAGCAGCAGACCGGCCGCGGCGGCCGGCAGCGTCACCGCGGCGGCCTCGATCAGCAGCTCGGTGGCCAGCGTCGGCAGGCCGGCGCCGCGCTGCCGGGCTCCGGTCAGCGCCGTCGAGCGCCGCCGTGTGAGCAGGTCGGCCGCGAGCAGCAGCACCAGGGCGCCCCCGGTCAGCACGGCGATCAGCAGCACCGAGGCCTGGGCGGTCGCCGCGTCGACCTGGTCGCGGACGTGGCGCAGCACGCTGTCGAGCAGCGTGTCCCATTTGATCGAGGTGTCGTGGGCGCCGGAGGAGGCGGACGTGGCCTTCAGGGCGGCGGCGGTCGCCGCGAGCTGCTGGGCCGACTGCCAGGTGAGCTTGTCCGGGTCGGCGGAGAACCAGACGGCGCGCTGCATCTGGTCCTGCAGCATGGCGAGCCGGCCGTCGGGCAGCGAGTCGGCCGTCATCAGGCCGCCGAACCGGGTGGTGCCGAGGCCGTCGAGGTCGGCCGCCGGGCGCAGCAGCCAGGGGACGAGCAGCCAGGCCGGGTCGTTCGGGTCGACCGCCCGGTAGACGCCGCTGACCAGGACGTTGTATCTGTTGTGCAGGTCGTCCTCGACCGGGACGTGGGCGCCGGGCTTGAGCTTGAGCGCGGCCGCCTCGGGCTCGGAGAGCCCGACCTGCACCTCCCATTTCGGTGCGGTGACCGGGACGTCGACGTTGCCCTTGGCGGTGGCGCGCGGGGCGTGGCCGGCGACCCAGGTGACGGCCGGGCCGCCGCGGTCGTTCTGCACGTAGTCGATCTGGAAGTGCCGCTGGGCGCTGCCGTCGGTGACCGCCAGCGTGGTCGCGGTGACCGTGGTGACCGGCGGCTGGAGTTTGGCCCGCAGGCTCGGGTCGAGCTGATCCTCGGCCTGCTCCCGGAAGGCGTCGACGTCGGCGGCGAGGGCCGCGTTGCGCGTGCGGCCGTCCTCGCTGTCGTCGTACTCGAAGAGGGCCTGGGCCTGCACGGCGGAGTCCGAGACGGCCTTGCGTACGGCGTCCTGGGCGGCCGCGTCGGCGGTCGAGGTCATCAGCGGTGGCACGGCGGCGGCGATCAGCGAGATCACCAGGACGACGGCGGCGACCAGCAGGAGCGGGCCGAGATCCGCGCGGGCGCGGCCACGGACGCTGGGCCAGTGGATTCTCATGAGACGACCCGGAGATGAGCGGCGTCGGCCCGGCGGGCCTGGACGGTGACGACGGCCAGGACGGCCAGCGCCGAGCCGGCGACGAGCAGGCCGAGCAGGGCGCCCTCGGCCGGCCACGGCCACTCGGCGAGCGCCCGGGGGATCGGGGCGGCGCCGGTGTCGGAACGGATGAGCAGCGGCGCGACGACCCAGGTGGCGAGCGCGCCGATGACCGCGCCCGCGAGCAGAAGCGGCAGCAGGACGGCGGCGTGCTCGCCGAGCAGCGCGGCCCGGATGTCGCGCCGGGACATGCCCAGGCCGCGCAGCCGGGCCACCTCCAGCGCCCGCAGCTGGACGTCGCAGGCGACGTGCAGGACCACGCCGCCGAGCAGCAGCAGGATCGCGGCCGCGACCAGCACGTGCAGCACGGCGGGCAGCGAGGCGCGGGCCGGGCTGCCGGTCAGGCGCGCGGTCTCGGCCGTACGCGTCGTGGCCGTGCCGATGTGCAGATCGGCGACCTTCCCCGTGGCGTCGGGCCGCGGGTTGCCGGCCCACCAGCCGGTGACCGGCGAGTCGAACTGGCCGTGGGTGATCAGCGCCCGGGACAGGTTGTCGACGTCGGTCAGCGCGGCGGCCGCACCGGGCGCGGACGGGATGGTCGGCACGATCTCGGTGACCACCGCGGCGACCGGGGTCGTGGTGAAGGTCAGGCTGAGCTGGGAGCCGGGGTGGGCGCTCACGTCGCGGGCGAAGGCGGACGAGACGGCGACCGGGACCGGGCCCGGGTCGGGAAAGGCGGTGGCGACCAGGACGCGGGTCGAGTCGGCCGGCTCGGTGAACTGCACGTTCGCGGTCAGGTGCAGCTCGGAGCCCTTGGCCTCGGCGGTCGGACCGGTGAGCTGGCCCGCCTCGGGGGCGGCCGCGCGAGCGCTCCAGGGTGCGGGCGAATCGGAGCCCGGGGGCAGGGTCATCGTGACGTCGATGCCGGTGGCCGGCGAGTTCCACGAGCCGCCGGTGACCGGCAGGGCGACGGCGATCAGCTGCAGCCCGTCGACCGGGGCGCAGCCGGGCATCGCGTGTTTGTGGCCGTCGAGCGGGACGGGGGGCCCGCTGCACGCGGTGCGCAGGCCGGTGGCGTCCTGCAGCAGCAGGCGTGGAGTCACCGTGACGGTTCCGTTGACCGTCCGGCCGCTGATCGTCGGGGTGGCGCCCTTCGGCAGGGCGGGGCCGGTCACCGCAGCCTTCGGGGTGAGCGGCGCGGCCACCCTGGCCCAGCTGGTGTCGACGCGGCCGCGCAGCAACGCGGGCGCCTGCCTGGTGTCGAGCGCGATCAGGTAGGGCGCGTCGCCCTCGCCGCCCAGCCACTGGCCGACCGCGATGTTCTGCCCGGCGACCGGGCTGACCGTCCCGCCGGTGGCGGCGGCGACCGCCGCGCTCTGCCCGGTGACCGGCGGCGCGTTCAGGGTGATCGCGAGGTCGGTGCCGACGGAGAGGTCGGCCTGGTCGTGCTGGGAGGTGTTCCAGGTGGCGGCGAAGGCGGTGCCGAAGGTGGCGGCCGCGCAGGCCAGGCCGATCAGCAGGCCGGCCGCGTAGGCCTGGGGGCGCCGGGCGGCCTGGAACGCGGCGAGCGGGAGGACCGTGCCGCGCGATCGGCCGGCCAGCCGCTCGGCCTGGTGCAGCGCGGGCGGGAGCAGCCGCAGGGTCAGGGCGGTGCCGGCGGTGAGGAGCAGGGCCGGGGCCAGGACGCGTACGGCGTCGGCCCGGGAGCCGGCGGCCGCCGGCTGCGATTGCAGCTGCCACCAGCCGACGCCGGCCAGGGCGAACAGCAGCACGTCGGCGCCGGAGCGGGCGAGCAGCTCGCGGCGCGTACGGCGGTCGCCGGAGTCGGAAGCGGGCCGCACCGCCAGGCCGATGTGCAGCAGCGCGAGGGCGAGCGCGCCGCCCGCGACCGCGAGCACCTGGGGGAGCGTCACCGCCGGGCGGGCGGCGAGCCCGGCGCCCTTCAGCGGCGGGAGATGGGTGAGCAGCGCGTGCAGGACCGACGAGGCCGGCACGGCCAGGACCGCCGCGAGCACGGCCAGGACCGCGGCCTCGACGGCCGAGACGGCGGCGAACTGGCTGCGGCTGGTGCCCAGCGCGGTGAACAGCGCGCTCTCCTCGGCGCGTACGCCGACGGTGAGCCGCCCGGCCAGGGCGAGCGCGATCGCGGTGAGCAGCACCCCGATCAGCGCCAGCGCGAGCACCTCGCCCGCGGTCAGCACCTGCTGGTCGCGGGTCGCGAGCAGGGTCTGCGGCAGCGGCGAGGCGACCCGCTCGACCTTTACGCGGTCGCCGAGCGTGCCGGCCAGCCGCTTGTCGGCCCCGAGCACCGCGCCGGTGAGCCGGTCGAGGTCGCGGCCGGTCGGCGCGGACAGATCGGGGTGGGCGGTGACCTCGAGCCGGGCCAGGTCGGACCTGCTGGCCAGCAGGTCGTCGAGGGTGACCAGGAACGGCCCGTACGCGTTGACGTCCTGTGCGTAGGCGACGTCCTCGGGATCGGGGTCGAAGCCGGCGCCCCCGAGCACGTCGCGGTCCCAGCCCGCGTCGGGCAGCGGATGCACCAGGCCGACGACGGTCACGTCGAGCTCGGGCGCGTTGAAGCGGCCCAGCTCCTGGCCGAGGTGTTCGTGGCTGCCGACCTTGAGCTTGAGCAGCCTGGCGGTGTTGTCGAACAGCACCGCCTCGAGCGGGGCACCCGGACCGGCGCCGTCGGCGGTCGACCGCGGCCAGCGCCCGGCGACCAGGCCGGCCCGCGACTGCAGGCCGTCGACCCCGGACAGGTAGCCCTCGCTGAGCAGGCCGTGGGCCTCGTCGCTCTGCGCGGGCAGCCGGCGCATCTCCGACGACGCGCGGGTCGAGGTCGTGGCGGCGAACGGTTTGAGCGAGGAGGTCAGCAGCGTACGGGTGTCGGCCGCGACCGACCGCACGTCGGCCGCCCCGATCGTCCCCGTGTAGGCGGTGACCTCCACGTCGTCGGCGTCGGCGCGCGAGGCCGCGACCTCGACCGCCCGCTCCGAGGTGCGGGTCACCAGCAGCGTGCACGCCCCGAGCAGGGTGGCGCCGATGGTGAGGACCGCGAGCAGGGACAGCAGCAGTGGCCACTGCGCCCGGGCGCGCCTCAGGAGCAGCGCGATCACGGCGCCAGCTGTCCGTCCGCGATGTGGATGACCCGGTCGGCGAGCTCCATCATGACCGGGTCGTGGGTGGAGACCAGCGCGGTCACGCCCTCCGACTCGACCACCCCGCGCAGCAGGGCCATGACCGCGAGCCCGGTCTCGGCGTCGAGCTGGCCGGTCGGCTCGTCGGCGACCAGCAGCCGCGGCGAGGCGGCGAGCGCGCGGGCGATCGCGACCCGCTGCTGCTGGCCACCGGAGAGCTCGCCCGGGCGCTGGCGGGCGTGCGCGGCCAGGCCCACCAGCTCGAGCAGGAGCTCGACGCGGCGCTCGCGTTCCTTCTGCTCGGTGCGGGCCAGCCGCAGCGGCACGCCGACGTTCTCGGCCGCCGACAGCACCGGGATGAGGCCGAAGGTCTGGAAGACGTACGAGACCTTCTCGCGCCGCAGCCGGGAGAGACCGTCCTCGTCGAGACCGGTGACCTCGACGCCGTCGACCGTGACCGAGCCGCTGTCCGGCCGGTCGAGGCCGCCGATGACGTTGAGCAGCGTCGTCTTGCCGGAGCCGGAACGACCGACCAGCGCGACCATCGTGCCCGGCTCGACCTCGAACGAGATGTCGCGCAGCGCGTGCACGGTGGCCGGCCCGGAGCCGAAGGTGCGGTGTACGCCCTGCACGGCCAGCAGCGGCGCGGTCATTCCGCGTTCACCTGTGCACGCCCTTCCGGCTCCTTGCCCGCGCTGCCGTCGTTCGGTGCGGCCGGGTGCCGCTCGGTGCGGGCGGTCATGCGTCGGGCCGCATCGTCACGTGGTCGGGTTCGAGGGCGAGCCGGACGCGGCGGGTGAGGTTGAGGGCCTCGCGGTAGTCGCGCGGCACCTGGACGCGGCCGGCGCGGTCCATCACCGCGTACTCCTCGGCGATGACGTGCTCCCCGCCGTCCTCGCGGGTGTGGGTGCGCCGCAGGACCTCGCTGCTCGTCCGCCCGTCGCGGATCGCCACCGTGCGCTCCACCTGGCCGCTGACCCCCGGGTCGTGGGTGACGATGACGATGGTGACGCCGAGGTCGCGGTTGACGTCGCGCAGCGCCCCGAACACCTCGGCCGAGGTGGCGGTGTCGAGCTCGCCGGTCGGCTCGTCGGCGAACAGCACGTGGGGCTGGTTGGCCAGCGCCACCGCGATCGCGACCCGCATCTGCTGACCGCCGGAGAGCTGCCCGGGACGGCGGTCGGCGTAGTCGCCCACGCCGAGCGCGTCCAGCAGTTCCATGCTGCGGGTCTTGCGGGTGCCGGCCGGGACCCGGGCCGCGGTCATCGGCAGGTCGACCATCTGGCGCGCGGTCAGGTAGGGAACGAGGTTGCTCGCGGTCTGCTGCCGCACGAATCCGACGGTGTGCCGCCGGTAGCGCACCCGGTCGGCGCGCGACATCGACAGCAGGTCCCACTTCTCGACCCGGGCCCGCCCGGCGGTCGGCGCGTCGATGCCGGCGAGGATCGACAGCAGCGTCGACTTGCCCGACCCGGACGCCCCGACGACGGCGACCATCTCGCCGCTCGCCACGGTGAGGTCGAGGCCCTGAAGCGCCTGCACCTCGATCGGCCCGGTCTGGTAGATGCGGACCAGGCTCTCGCAGACGATCAGCGCATCGGCCCCGAACTCCGGGGTCCTGGGAGGAGGTGGAGGCAGTGACAGTGGTGCGGACATTTCCCTCCCCGGCCCGTGAGGTGCCTCACCCTACAACAGGGCGATCAACGACACCGCCCGCATGCGGAATCAGCGAGAGCACGACCGGCGAGGCATGTCATCGATCCGTAAGAACTGGTCATCTGTTCGTAAGCCCTGGTCGGGCCCGGATGGCTAGCGTCACCGCTCATGACCGACGTGGTGTTGCCCTGCCGGAACGAGGCCCCGGCGCCGCCTGCCCCGCCGGTGCGACGGGGGATCGGCCGGTGAGTGCGGCCGCGCTGTTCGACGCCGCGTTCCGCAACGTCGTCTCGGGCCGGACCGCCACGTTCACGGTCCGGCATCCGGCCGGAGGGGTGCATCGGTTCGAGCCGGAACAGTGGTGCCGGGACGCGCTTCCGGGCGACTCGGCCCTGCTCGGACCGTGTACCGGGTCGACCCTCGACGTCGGCTGCGGGCCCGGGCGGCTGGCCGCGGCGCTCGCGGCGGGCGGAACACCCGCCCTGGGCATCGACGTCAGCCCGGCCGCGGTGCGGCTCGCCCGCTCCCGGGGTGCCACCGCGCTGTGCCGGGATGTCTTCCAGCCGTTGCCGGGTGCCGGGCGCTGGCGGCACGTGCTCCTGGCGGACTGCAACATCGGCATCGGCGGCGACCCGGTCCGGCTGCTGGCCCGGTGCCGCGGCCTGCTCGGGCCGGGCGGGCGCGTCCACGCCGAGCTCGCCTCGCCCGGAACTGCCAGCTGGGCGGGGCGTACGGCGGTGACCGGCTCGGACGCGGGACTTCCCTGGGCGGTGCTCTCCCTCGACGACCTCGCTACCCCGGCCGCCGCCGCGGGCCTGCGCATCCTGGACTCCCGGAGGCGGGCCGGCCGATGGTTCGCCACCCTGACGGCGCGCTGAACGAGACCGCGACCCGGCGCTGATTCTGCGCGGTGTGGCCGTGGCGGCCGCTGTCGTGCGGCGGGTGCCGGTAAGAACCGGCGGCGAGATGACGCGAACGGCCGAGGACACGAGTCCGGCAGGCGTAAGGATTCCACAACCCGCAACCGGCGAAAGGATCGGTAGCGTCCTGATGATGGGACAGAGCGTGCTCGTCGTCGACGACGATCCGACCGTCAGCGACGTCGTCCGGCGCTACCTGGAGCAGGCCGGCTGCCGGGTGCGGCTGGCCGGCGACGGCAGTTCCGGTCTCGCCGCGATCGACGCCGAGCGGCCGGACCTCGTGGTCCTCGACATCATGATGCCCGGCATCGACGGGCTGGCGGTCTGCCGGCGGTTGCGCGGCACGCATCCCGGCCTGCCGGTCATCATGCTGACCGCGCTCGGCGAGGAGGTCGACCGGGTGCTCGGCCTCGAGGTGGGCGCCGACGACTACGTGACCAAGCCGTTCTCGCCCCGGGAACTGGTGCTGCGGGTGCGTTCGGTGCTGCGCCGGGTCGCGGGGCCACCGGCGCAGGAAGCCCCGGAGACGCTCACCGACGGCGACCTGACGGTCGACACGGCCCGGCGGATCGCCCGGCGCGGCGGGGTGCCGCTCTCATTGACCGTACGGGAGTTCGACCTGCTCGTCTTCCTGATGACCCACCCGCGCAAGGCGTGGTCGCGCAACGAGCTGCTGGGCCGGGTCTGGGGCTGGCAGTTCGGTGACCAGTCGACGGTGACCGTGCATGTGCGCCGGCTGCGCGAGAAGGTCGAGGCCGATCCGGCCGAGCCCCTGCGGGTGCTGACCGTGTGGGGCGTGGGCTACCGCTACGAACCGGCGGCCGCACGATGATCTCGGTGGAGATCGGGCTCTATGCGCTGGCCGCCGGCGGGGCGGTGGCCCTGATCGGCGCGATGGTGCTGCGGTTGTTGCGGAGCCGCTCGATCCTGACCCACACCGTGGTGATGCTCGCGGTGACCGTGCTGGCCGTGGTCGCCGGGGTGGTGGCGGTCGCCCGGGCGATGTTCCTGTCCGGGCACGACCTGCGCGTCGTGCTCATCACGGTCAGCGCCTCGACCGTGGTCAGCCTGGCCGTCGGCGCGGTGTTCGGGCGGCGGCTGGCCGCCTCGGCGGTCTGGGCCGAGACGGCCCGCGAGCGTGAGCGCAGGCTCGAGGCCGGACGCCGCGAGCTGGTCGCCTGGGTCTCGCACGATTTACGTACGCCGTTGGCCGGGTTGCGTGCGATGGCCGAGGCGCTGGAGGACGGCATCGTCGGCGACCCCGCCACGGTGGCCGACTACCACGGCCGGATCCGGTGCGAGGCCGACCGGATGGCCCAGCTGGTCGACGACCTGTTCGAGCTGTCCCGGATCAACGCGGGCGCGCTGCGGCTCGCGCCGACCCGGGTGCCGCTGCGCGAGGTGGTGTCGGACGCGATCGCCGGCATCGCCCCGCTCGCCGCCAGCAAGCGGATCACCCTGGTGGCGGCGGAGACCGGCTGGCCGACCGTACGCGCCGGCGAGCGGGAGCTGGCCCGGGTGGTCAGCAACCTGCTGGTCAACTCCGTGCGCTACACACCCGAGGCCGGCACCGTGCAGATCGACGCCGGCCAGCGGCCGGACGGCGTCTGGCTCGCGGTGACCGACACCTGCGGCGGCATCCCCGCCGGCGACCTCGACCGGGTCTTCGAGGTCGCCTTCCGCGGCGAACGGGCCCGCACCCCGCAGGCCACCGGGTCGGGCGCCGGGGGAGGGCTCGGGCTGGCGATCGTACGCGGGCTGGTAGAGGCCCACGGCGGCCACGTCGATGTGCGCAACACCGGACGCGGCTGCCGTTTCGAGGTCCGCCTCCCGGCGCTCGCCTAGGACCCTTCGGTCACACGGCGATCCGGCCGCCGTCGGCCGGCAGGATCGCGCCGTGCGCGAAGGAGGCCGCGTCGGTGACCAGGAACGTGATGGCCCTCTCGAAGTCCTGCTCGCCGGGGCCCGGCCGGACGGGGTGCGCCTGGAGGCCCTCGCCGGCCTGTACTGGGTCGGCTTCCCGCGCAGCGACAGCCCGGCCTGGTACGACGAGATCGTCGCGATCCTGCGAAACCACGGCCTGAACCCGGGGCCGCCCGCCGGGCCGGGGCAGTCGTTGATCGCCGAGGTCGAGTTCGCGGCGGTCGCCGCCGGCGCGCGTTCGCGTTCGCCCCGCCGGACTGGACCCGGTCGTTGCCGGACGGCGTCGTGCGGGTCCCGCTGATCGGCGCGCCGCTGGTCCGGCGTACGTGGGCGGTCTGGGCCGCCGATTCCCGCCGCCGCGACCTCGGCCTCCTCGTCGCCCGCCTGGACCGAACCGGTTGACGGGCCCCGGCCCGTGCAGAAGCATCGACGCCGTGAACCTTGATCTGGCAGGCAAACGGGTTGTGGTGACCGGCGCGGGCAAGGGCATCGGCCTGGCGATCGTGCGCGGTTTCGTGGCCGAGGGCGCCACCGTGGTGGCCGGCTCCCGGAGCGTCACCGCCGAACTGCAGAAGCTCGACGGCGTCACGCCGATCGCGGTCGACCTGGCCGATCCGGACGGCCCCGCCCGCCTGGTCGAGGCGGCCGGCGACCGCATCGACGTGCTGGTCAACAACGTCGGCGTCGCGCCGCCGCGGCCGCAGGGCTTCCTCGAGGTCACCGACGACATGTGGGCGACGACCTGGAACCTCAACGTGATGTCGGCGGTCCGTACGACCCGGGCCGCGCTGCCGGTCATGCTGGCCGGCGGGGGAGGGGCGATCGTCAACACCGGCTCGGTCAACCACCGGCTGGCCGACCCGCTGGTCATCGACTACTCGGCGGCCAAGGCGGCCCTGACCAGCTTCGCCAAGTCGCTGTCGAAGGAGTTCGGGGCGCGCGGCATCCGGGTCAACACGGTCGCGCCGGGTCCGGTCGCCACGGATCTCTGGCTCGGCGACAACGGCGTGGCCGCGACCGTGAGCGCCGCCCGGGGCCTCACCCCGGCCCAGGTCGAGGCGGGCGCCAAGGCCGACATGGTGACCGGCCGCTTCACCCGGCCCGAGGAGGTCGCCGACCTGGTGCTGCTGCTCGCCAGCAGCCGCGTCGGCAACGTGACCGGAGCCGAGTACGTCATCGACGGCGGCATGATCACCACCCTGTAGCGGGAGTCCGCGTCTTCGAATTCGTTATGAGCGCGCCCGCCGTTGAACTGAAAGTTGTTATGACGGAAAGGTTCGCGCGGTCGTGCCCGTCTCCGGCCGGCTGGTGAAAAGCGTTGTGCGAGGCGCTCTTATGAGAGGCCTTTCCGTGGCTCGAAATTTCGGGAATTACATTGTTTCTGGTCAATGTCGTAATGCCGATGTTATGAACAGGACATGAGACGACGTACGGCGCGCGCACTGCTCGTCCTGGTATCCGCGATCGCCGGGCCGGCGATCACCGGCCCAGCCGCGGCGGCCGCCGCCGCGGCGCCCGGCGTGTCCGCCCTGGCGGCGGGCTACGGGCACACCTGCGCGGTGCGGACCGACGGGACGCTGTGGTGCTGGGGCAGCAACGGCACCGGCCAGCTCGGCAACGGCACCACGGCCGGCTCGACCACGCCGATCCCCATCGGCGACGCCACGAACTGGACCGCTCTCGACGCCGGCACGAGCTATACCTGCGGCGTCCGGTCCGACGGGACGCTGTGGTGCTGGGGAAGCAACAACCGGGGTCAGCTCGGCGACGGCACCACGACCGACCGCAACGTCCCGACCCGGGTGGGCACCGCCACCGACTGGGCCGGCGTGAGCGCCGGTGACAGCCACACCTGCGGCGTCCGGACCGACGGCACCCTGTGGTGCTGGGGCTTCAACCGGCTCGGGCAGCTCGCCACCGACGCGTCGGTCTGGTACGCCACCAGCCCGCTGCAGGTCGGTACCGCGACCGATTGGGCGAGCGTCACCGCGGGCTTCGCCCACAGCTGTGCCATCCGGACCGACCGCACCCTGTGGTGCTGGGGCGACAGCACGGCCGGCCAGCTCGGCATCGGCAGCCTGAGCTACACGATCACCCCGACCCGGGTCGGCACGGCGAACGACTGGACCGGCGTCACGGCCGGTTATGCGTACACCTGTGGCGTCCGCGCCGACGGGACGCTGTGGTGCTGGGGCGAGAACGGCTACGGCCAGCTGGGCGTCAGCGGGACGTACCAGACCACGCCCGTCCAGGTCGGCGCCGCCACGACCTGGGCGCGGGTGAACGCGGGCTTCAACACGACGTGCGCGACCCGCGCGGACGGCAGCCTGTGGTGCTGGGGCAACAACGCGGACGGTCAGGTGGGCGACGGCACCACCACCCACCGGTACGCGCCGGTCCAGGCCGGATCGGCGAGCAGCGCCTTCGTCACCGGCTATCACACCTGCGCGGCCCGCGCCGACGGCACCCTGTGGTGCTGGGGCTACAACTGGGCCGGCCAGCTGGGCGACGGCACCACCACCAACCGGTCCGCCCCCGGTCAGGTGGCGCTTCCGAGCTGACCCTCATGGCCCGGCCTCATGGCCCAACCGGTATGCCGGTCACCGGCCAGGACCCGTGCTGCTTCTCGTACTCGGCGCGATCGTGGCGATCGCCGCCGGTGCGATCGCGGTAGCCACCCGGCGGGGGCCACGGAGACGAGCCGGCCAGGCCGCCGCCCCGGGCGGGCAGCTCGTAGCCGTACCGCCACGCGGCCGGAGCGGCGGCCAGCGCCGTGAGAACCAGCATTGTCCGCGCCGACGGGCGCCTGGGTCGGACCATGCGCCAACTCTATGTAGGTAGACAATGCCTGACATCGTCCGATCGGCGCACACTGCGGGGCGGGGATCGGCTGACTGATCGGACGATCCCCGCCGGTTATCTACCTAGATAGAGTTCCCGCATGACTCCTCCTCCCCACCTTCCGCCGCGGATCCGCGGCGCCGAGCGGCTGCTGGCGGCAGCGGAGTGGCTGCTGCCGGCGGAGCGCGGGGAATGGGCCCGTGCGATGCGTGCCGAGCTGGCCGCCCTGCCCCCGGGGAGGTCCCGGTGGGTGTTCGCGGCGGGCTGCCTGCGCGCCGCGGTGCGGTCGGGCGGGGCCTCCGGGCTCGCTCGATTGCTCGCGACGGTTGCCGCCGCCTTCGTGCTGGCCCAGGTCACGGGGGCTACGGGCCTGCTGCGGGCCGGCGTGATCGGTGTGGGGCTGGTCGCGCCGGTGGCGTGGTCGTGGCTCGGCCGCCGCGACGCGCTGGTGGGGGCGGTGGGGCCGGCCCGGGCGGCGAGGGTCGCACGGCGTGGATATCTGTTCGTGCTGGCCTGCTGCTTCGTGGCCGGGATCGAGACCCTGGCGGTGTCCCTGCCGCGCGAGGGTTCGAGCGTCTCCGGATCGGGTGCCGTCAGCGGGCTGACGTTGCTGGTCGGTGCTCTGACCGGTTACGCGGCGCTCGGCCTCGCGGTCACCTCGGCGACGGCCGCCACACCGGGCACGACGCTGGCCGGGGCCGGGTCGTTCGGCGTGGCCGCGGGGTTGTCCTGGTGCGCCCTGATGCCCTTCGATCAGACTCTGTCGCTGCCGGGCGCGTGGCGCGTCGTCGTTTATGGGAGCGCGCTGGCCGTCGTGGTCGTCGCGGCGCCCGCGGCCGCGGCGTTGCTGGCCGTGCGCCGCGCCGGCGACCCGGGGCAGGGCTGGCTCGCCGGGGGCGCCACGGGTGGACTGGCCGCGCTGGTGATCCTGGCCGGCGGCTGGACCACTGTCCGGTTCGCACCGTGGCTGCTCAGCTCGCCGTTGCTGGACAAGGGCCCGCAGTGGCGCCCACCCGACGTCGTCGAACAGGTGATCACCAGCTACCTGGTGATCCTGGCGCTAGCCCCGGTGATCGGCGCCTTGATCGGGTGGCTGACGTCGATCGCCGTCGTGCCTCCGGTCCGGTCGGCAGAGATCCGGCACCTGTCTCGCACGACGGTCCGGTGCGCGGCCGTTGCGGTGCTCGTGATCGCCGGGTTTCTGGTCTATCCCGGCGTCAACGCCGCCGTTGCGGGCGACCGCACGGCATTCGGTGAGGTGGGCACCACGGCGATCGTGTTCTCCCCGGCCGGCGGCACCCTGCTGACCAGCAACGGCGACAACACCTGGATCCTGTGGAGCGTGGCCGATCCGAGTCGTCCGCGTCGGCTGGCGACCTTCAACGGCGATGCCCTGTACTCGCGCGACGGGCGACTTCTCGTCTCCCCCGGCGTGGTGTGGAGTCTGAACGGCGCGGCCCGGCCGGTCCGCACCGCCGGCTTCGGCGGCGGTCAGCCGGTCGCGTTGTCGTCCGGCGGCGGCTTGCTGGCCACCCGGGGCACGCCCGCCACGACGACCCTGTGGCGGATCACCGGCCACGGTCGTCCGCATCGGCTGGGCACCATCGCCGAGGGTGGTAGCGGTGTTTTCTCTCCGGACGGACGCACCTTCGTCGTCCGCGGGGACAACTCGACGGCGCTGTGGGACGTCACCGATCCGGCCCGCCCGGTGCGGCTGGCCAGGCTGGCCGGCACTGGCAGCGGACCCCTGTCGCCCGACGGCCGGATCCTCACCACCACCACGGACGACGGCGTCGTGCTGTGGAACCTCGCGAACCCCGCCGTCCCGGAACGGATCGGTGTCCTGGCCGGCCCGGGCGGCCCGGACAGCCCGGGCGACCTCAGCGACCGCGTGGTCTACTCCCCGGACAGTCGCACGGTGGCCGTCGGCGACCGCGAGGGCGGCGTCACCCTGTTCGACACGAGCACCGGGGTGCGCACCGCTTCGCTCGCGCCGGCCCCCGGCCAGGCGGTCAACACCCAGATCGGCGCCTCGGACACGCTGACCACCATGGCCTGGGCACCCGACGGGCGGGACCTGTCCGTGGTCACCGGCAACGACACCGTCAGCGTCTGGGACCTCACCGATCCGCGCGGTCCCGTGCGCGCCCGCGTGCTGACCCGGCACACCGACGGTGCCGGCCAGGTCGCGTTCTCCCCGGACGCCGGCATCGTGGCCGGGGCCGCCGTGGACGGCAGTAACAGCATCACCCTCTGGCGCCTGCGCTAGGCAACGCCCCGAGGGCCTCGACGACCCGGGCGACCTCCTCCCGTGCCGGAGGATCAGCGCCTCGCCGTGCTGGAGCGCACCTGGGACGGGGTCTGGCCCCACCAGCGGCGGGCGCAGCGGGTCAGGACGGCCGGCTCGGCGAAGCCCAGACGCGCGCTGACCTCGGCGAACGGCACGTCGGTGCCGGTCAGCAGGCCCCGCGCCCGCTCCCGGCGGACACAATCGAGGATCTCGGCGAAGGCCAGGCCCTCGTCGCCGAGGGCGCGCTGGACCGTACGCGGATGCATCGCCACCGCCCGCGCGACCTCGCTCAGAGAAGCCCCGGGGCGGCCCAGCCGCGCAGTGAGCAACGTGCGCACCTGCCAGGCGAGCGCCGACCGTTCGACGCGCCCGACCGGGGCCGACAGCACCCCCGCCGGCAGCCGCAGCAGCCCGGCCGGGCGCTCCGGCCGGACCTTCGCCCCGAACCTCTCCGTCCACGCGGGCAGGTCGGCGGCGGCGAACGGCAGGTCGACCGAGCGCACCCCATAGTCGCCGGCCAGGTGCCGCAGACGCCGGTGCAGGTCGAGCAGGGCGCGCGCGGGTTCGCGTACGCCCGAACGCAGCCGCAGCCCGATCACCTGGCGCGACCCCTCGGGGTCGTCGACGACGTCGAACGGTGTGCCCAGGAGCTCGTCCGCGATCATCACTCCAAACTATCCGCCGCGCACGATCAAGGACGCGGTGGCGGGGAGGACCTAGCTTCGGGCAACGTGAATACCGAAGTGATGGTGGTCGGGGCGGGGCCGGTCGGCCTGATGGTCGCCGCCGAGTTGCGGCTGGCCGGTGTGGACGTCGTGGTGCTGGAGCGCCTGCCCGAGCCGAGCGCTCACCCGAAGGCGCTCGGCCTGCACGCCCGCACGCTGGAACAACTGGCCATGCGCGGGTTGGCCCAACCGTTCCTGGCCGGCGGCGTCAAGGTGCCGGCCTGGCACTTCGGCTTCCTCGAGCAGCGGCTCGATCTGACCAGGCTGGACACGCCGTACCCGTTCATGCTCGCCTTTCCGCAGCACCGCACCGAGGCCCTGCTGGCCGAGCGGGCCCGGGAGCTGGGTGCGCGCATCGTCCGCGGCGAGGAGGTCACCGGCCTGACCTTCAGCGACGGCCGGGTCCTCGTCGAGACCGGCGAGCGGACCTGGGAGGCGGGCTGGGTCGTCGGCGCGGACGGCGCCGGCAGCACGGTCCGCAAGGCGGCCGGGATCGGTTTTCCGGGCACCGACGCCGACACCTTCGCCTATCTCGGCGACACCCACGCCGACGCGCCGCCGGCGCCGGGCTACGGCGTGCAGGACGAGAGGGGCGCGCTGATCGTGGCGCATCTGCCGGGCGGGCTGCTGCGCTTCACCGGCTTCGACCCGTTGCGGCAGGACCCCGCGAACCGCGAGCTCACCATGGACGAGCTCGAGGAGACGGTCGCGCGGATCTCCGGTGTGGACTTCGGCCTGCGCGATCCGGAGTGGCTGACCAGGTTCGGCAACGCCACGCGGGTCGCGGCCGACTATCGCCGCGGCCGGGTGCTGCTGGCCGGCGACTCGGCCCACATGCACTTCCCGGCCGGTGGTGTCGGCCTCAACCTGGGCCTGCAGGATGCGATGAACCTCGGCTGGAAGCTCGCCGCCGTCGTCCAGGGCCGCGCCCCGGACGCCCTCCTCGACAGCTATGGCGCCGAGCGTAAGCCGTGGGGCGACGACGTCGCCGAGCACACGCTCGCCCAGACCGCGTTGATCACGGCGACCAACCCGACCGGGCAAGCTCTGCGAGCTTTGCTGAGCGGTCTTCTCCGTACGCTGCCCGACCTGTCCCGGATCCTCGCCCGGCGACTGTCCGCGCTGGACGTGCACTATCCGGCGCCCCTTCCCGCGGGGGCAGTCGGCGCCGAGGCGGCCACACATCCGCTGGTCGGCACCCGGGTCGCCGAGGCGGCGATGCCCGACGGGCGCCCGCTGACGGCGGCGCGGACGGTGATCCGGCCGGACGGCTACGTGTGGTGGGCGACCGACGGCGATGAGCCGCGGCCCGGGCTGGGGGTGGCGTTCCCGGACTGACCCGCGACGCCGTCGCGCTCGGCCCCGGCGTCGGGCTCCGCGATTGACCTGGCAGGCATATGGTCCGACCCTTGTGAACACCAATGGTCTTACCATATGGTCGATGTCATGGCCGTCACGGAAGTTACGGACGTGAACTTTTCTGGAAACGATCATCTGTGCGCCGAGGGCGTGGAGATCGTTTATGCGGGGTCGCGGCGTGACGCCACGACCACTTTGGCCGTGGACGGCGTCAGCCTGGCCGTCCGGCGCGGCGAGTTCGTCGTCATCGTGGGACCGTCCGGCTGCGGCAAGACCACGCTGCTCAACGCGGTAGCCGGCTTCATCGGCATCAACGGCGGCGCGCTGACGCTGGACGGCGCGCCGATCACCGGGCCGTCGCCCCAGCGCGCGATGGTCTTCCAGCAGCCGAGCCTGTTGCCGTGGCGCACGGTGCTCGGCAACATCGCGTACGGCCTGGACCTGGCCCGGCAGAAGCCGGCGGCCGACCGCCGGGCCCGGGCCACCGAATTGCTGCGTCTCGTCGGTCTCGGCGAGTTCGGCACCCGCTATCCGGGACAGCTCTCCGGCGGCCAGCAGCAGCGCGTCAACCTGGCCCGGGCGCTCGCCGTCCGGCCCTCGTTGCTGCTGCTCGACGAGCCGTTCGCCTCGATCGACGCCCAGACCCGCGAGCAGATGCAGGCCGAGCTGCTGCGGATCTGCGCCGAGGAGGCGGTGACCGCGCTGTTCGTCACCCATGACATCACCGAGGCGGCGTTCCTGGCCGACCGCGTGATCGTCTTCGGGCCCCGCCCGGGTCGCATCGTGCGCGAGGTGTCGGTGCCGTTCCCGCGGCCCCGCGAGGCCGCGCTGCGGCGCGACGCGCGCTTCACCGAGGTGGTCGAGGAGATCGCCACCGCGCTCTACGCGTCGGAGGTGCCGCGATGACCGCCCGTCACATCGAAACGGCCGGGGAGGTGCCGCGATGACCGCCCGCCACATCGAAACGGCCGGGGAGGTGCCGCGATGACCGCTCTCCGCGGCGAGACCGCGCCGGAGGTGCCGCGATGACCGCTCTCTCGACCCGGGAGACCGCCAAGATCGCTCCGGCGAGCAAGGGCCGGCGCGAACGCACCGGCAAATTCCTGTACGGGGCGGCCGCGGTCATCGTCGTGCTCGCCGCCTGGCAGATCGTGGCCTCGCTGCGGATCAAGCCGGAGGTGATCCTGCCCGGCCCGCTCGACGTGGCCGACGCGTTCAAGCAGCTCTTCAGCACCAGCGAGATCTGGACCGACCTGGGCACCAGCGGCTCCGAGATGCTGTTCGGCCTGCTGCTGGCGACGGTGGTCGGATTGCCCGCCGGCCTGCTGATCGGTTGGTACAAACGTCTTTCCTGGGCACTCGGGCCGTTCGTGTCGTTCCTCTACTCGACGCCCCGTATCGCGCTCACCCCGCTGTTGATCGTCTGGTTCGGCATCGGCCAGACCTCGAAGATCGCGATCGTCTTCCTGATGGCGGTCTTCCCGATCGTCATCAACGTGACCACCGGCATGCAGAACCTCGACCCGGCCATGCTGCGGGTGGCCCGCCAGTTCGGGGCGAGCGACTTGCAGGTCTTTACCACGATCGCCCTGCCCGGCACCGTCCCCTACATCATCAGCGGTCTGCGGCTCGCGGTCGGGCAGGCGCTCATCGGCGTGTTCGTCTGCGAGCTCTCCGGCGCCACCCACGGCATCGGCATGCTGATGAACAACGCCGGCCAGCAGTTCCAGACGCCGGTGGTCTTCGCCGGCGTCATCATCTTCGCGCTCACCGGCGTCCTGCTCTCCTGGCTGCTGCGGCTGCTCGAGCGGTCGGTGGCCGCCTGGCGCCCCGATTCGCACTGAAAGGGCTCTCGATGCTCAGAAAACTGGTCGCGGCGGCGGCGATCCTCTCGCTGGCCGCCTGCGGGAACGGCGGCGGGGGTTCCGGCTCCGGCGGCGACACCCTCAAAGTCAGCTTCAGTGAGGTCGTCGCGGACGAGCTTCCACTGTGGATCGCCCAGGATTCGGGGCTGTTCGCCAAGCACAACATCAAGGTCGACCTGACCAACCTGTCGAGTTCGGACGGCTTCCCGGCGCTCATCTCCGGCCAGACCCAGCTCGCCTCGATCGGGGCCTCCGAGATGGTCTCGGGCGCCGCCTCCGGCGCCGACGTCAGCTACATCGCGACCCTCACGCCGGTCTTCCCCTATCAGCTGTACGCGAAGGTGCCGTCCGACCAGCTGCGCGGCAAGAAGATCGGGATCACCTCGACCAGCGGCTCGCTCTACATCGCCACGTTGCAGGCGCTGCAGCAGCTCGGGCTGACCAAGTCCGACGTCCAGCTGATCACGCTCGGCTCGGTGACCAACGTGAACAACGCGCTGGTCTCCGGATCGATCGACGCCGCGCTCTCCCACCCGCCGGGCTCGGCGAAGATCGAGGCGGCCGGTTACAAGCCCGTGCTCGACCTGGCCAAGCAGAAGATCCCGACCTCCAACGTCGGCATCGCGGTGCTCAAGACCTACGCGAAGTCGCACCACGCCGAGGTGCAGAACTTCATCTCGGCGCTGCTCGAGGCCATCGCCCGGGAGAAGTCCGACAAGACCTACGCGATCTCCGAACTGAAGGCGCACCTGCAGGTCGACGACGAGAAGGCGCTGGACGAGACCTACCAGTTCTATGCCCAGGAGGTGCTGCCGGCGGTACCCACGCCGACCGTGCAGCAGCTGGCCACGTCGCAGAACGTGCTCGGCGCGGCCAATCCCAAGGTCAAGCAGCTCGACCTGAACAAGATCGTCGACACCTCGTTCGTCAGCTCCGCCGGATCCCAGGGGTAGCCAGATGGCATCGCGTACCACCACCGAGACCACCCATTACCACGTGCAGAAGCGGCGCCGCGCGGCGTTCCTGGACGAGTGGAAGAGCTATCAGAAGACGGTCCGGAGGGCCGACGAGGTCGGCCTTTCGCTCACCGCCCGGCGTACGCGGGTCGGCGTCTACACCGGCATCGACGGCGACCAGCCGACCCGCTCGATGGACGCGCTGGTCCACGAGATCGACCCCGGCGTCACCTCGACCGTCCACCGGCATTCCTGGGACGCCATGGTGTTCGTGGTCGCCGGGAACGGCTGGACCGAGATCGACGGGCAGCGCGTCGAGTGGGGACCGGGCGACTCGCTGCACATCCCGGCCTGGGCCTGGCACCGCAGCGGCAACGCGTCCTCGTCGAACGCCCGGTACATGACGTTCTCCAGCGAGCCGATGCTGGCCACGATGGGCATGTCGGTCATCGAGGACCGGGGCGACACGCCGGTTTCCGAGTTGCCGCCACGACCGCCGTTCTCCGAAGGAGTCGACGGAGACGACCCGTACGCCCGAAGGCTGCGCCGCCTGGCGCGCGACCAGACCGCCCGGCGCTCGGGTCGCCTGCACACCAGTTGGGATGAACTCGAGCTGTTGCCGACGCCGCGCGGCACCCGGACGTCGTTCCTGCTCGACCGGGCGATCGGCTATCAGGCGTCGGGCATCACGATGGCGATGTTCGAGATCGGGCCCGGCCGCGGCCAGTCGATGCACCGGCATCCCGGAGAGGCCTGGCTCTACGTCGTTGAGGGCGAGGGCCACAGCTATCTGGGCACCGAGCCCGAGGGGGGCACCGACCACCCGTGGAAACAGGGCGACCTCATCGTGGTCGACCACTTCCTGTGGCACCAGCACTTCAACGACTCACCGACCAACACGGCCAAGGTCGTGCGGATCCACATGTTCGACAGCCTGCTCGAGACCATGCGGGTGCTGATGGACCCGATGGTGTTGTTCGAGGAGCCGCCGGACGCGATCCGGGACGCCCAGGCCGGCAACTACCACGAGATCGAGTGGCCCGAGGTGCGTCGCCCGGTCTGGGAGCGCTGAGGTGCCGGCTGCCCTTCCGCCGGGCGTGCTCTCGCTGCACGCCCTGCCGGCCGACCACCACGACGGGCCGTGGGACCACATCATCACCGCGCCCGGCACCAAGCAGCGCCTGCTCAACCAGGCGCTGCTCACGCTCAGGCACGGGACCCGGCTGGCCACGCTGGCCGGCATCCCGCACGGCCTGATCGTGCTGGCCGGGCCGCCGGGAACCGGCAAGACCACGCTCGCCCGCGGCCTCGCCCAGGCCGCGGCGCGGGCGCTGGCCCCGATCGGCGCCACGACGTACGCCGAGATCGACCCGCACGCCTTCCCGAGCGAGATGCTGGGGGAGAGCCAGCGCAACATCACGCGGTTCCTGACCGACACGCTGCCCGAGCTGGCCTCGCGGCGGCCGCACCTGATCGTGCTGATCGACGAGGTGGAGAGCCTCGCGGTCAGCCGGTCGGCGGCGTCGTTCGGCAGCAATCCGGTCGACGTCCATCGGGCCACCGACGCGGTGCTCCTGGGAATCGACCGGCTGGCACAGGCCTATCCGCGCGTGCTTTTCGTGACGACGACCAACTTCCCGTCCGCGTTGGACGATGCCTTCCTGTCCCGGGCCGACCTGGTGCTTACCCTGGATCTGCCGGGGGAGGAGACGATCGCGGCGATCCTCGGGCATGCGCTCGGCGAACTGGCGGGGCTGTGGCCGGGCGTACGGGAACTCGCGGGTGACGTGACGCTGCACCGCAAGCTCGCGGCGGCCTGCGCGGGATGGGATGGACGCCGCGTGCGAAAGTTGGTTCTGTCGGCGCTGGCCCAGCGCCGGGAGGTCACCGACGACCCCAATCTGTTGACAGCCGACGACCTTTTGGCGGCGATCGGATGAGACTTTCACTGGCCTGCGGCGACTATGACCGCACGCGGCCGCTCATCGACGGCACGGTGCGGCCGAACGGCCTCGAGCTGACCTGCCTGCCGATGCCGGTCGAGGAGATCTTCTTCCGGATGGCCCGGTTCCGCGAATTCGACGCGGCCGAGTTGTCGCTGGGCAGCTACCTGGTCTCGCGACCTCTTCGCGGCCCGTTCGTCGCCATTCCGGTCTTTCCGTCGCGATCGTTCCGGCACAGTGGGATATACGTGCCGTCGGACTCCTCGTTCTCCGACCCGGCCTCCCTCGCCGGCGGCACCGTCGGCGTCGCCGAATACCAGCTGACGGCCAACATCTGGATTCGCGGGATTCTGGCCGATCGGCACGGGCTGCCGGTCGACGCGGTGCGTTATCGGACCGGCGGGCTGCACGCTCCGGGGCGCCCGGAAAAACTCGCGGTCACGTTGCCGCCGTCGATCGATATCGCGCCGATCGGCGCGGGGGAGACCCTTTCCGATCTGCTTGCGGCGGGCGCGATCGATGCGCTTTACAGCCCGCGTACGCCTCGGGCCTACGTCGAAGGCCGCGCCCGCCGCCTGTTCCCCGACTTCCCCGCGGTCGAGGAGCAGTACTGGCGCGACACCGGCATCTTCCCGGTCATGCACGTGGTGGTGATCCGCCGGGAGATCTATGAGCGGGACCGGTGGATCGCCCGCTCGCTGATGGACGCCTTCGCCCGGGCGCGCCGGATCGCGTTGGACGGGATGGCCGAGACGGCCGCGCTGCGCTACATGCTGCCGTGGCTGGCGGCGAACGTCGAGCACGCCCAGCGCGTGCTCGGCGACGGCTACTGGACCTACGGTCTGCCCGGCAACGTGGCCGCCCTGGAAACCGTCATCCGCTATGCCCACGCCCAGGGTCTGATCGACAGCCCGATCGCCCCCGCCGACCTCTTCGCCCCCGAGACCCTCGCCGACACGGTGATCTGAACCGGTGCCGGCGGCTGAGGTCAGCCGCCGGCGTCCGGGAGCAGCCGCGATGCCCGGCGGCTGACCCCGGCCACGAACAGCGCCCGGGTCAGCTGACCAAGGCGCCGGCGCGGAGGCGGCCGATCAGGGCGTCGCCGACCCGGGCCGTCTCCTCCCGGTAGGGGGTGTCGGAGAGGACGAAGTGGCTGATGCCCAACTCGGCGTATTTACGCAGAGCCGCCGCCACCTCGTCGGCCGAGCCGACCAGCCAGGTCGTGCCCGCGCCGCCGCCGCCGAAGCGGCCCGGGGCGGTGTAGAGGCAGCTGTCGAGCACGTCGCCGCGGGCCGCGAGGTCGAGCAGCCGTTGCTGGCCGACCGCCGGTCCGCGGCGTCGGGCGGCGCCCGGCCAACCGCTCTGGGCCTCGAAGCCGGTGTGGTCGGCCGACGAGCCGGCCCGCTCGGCCATCGCCGCCACCTTGGCCTCGGCGTCGCGCCAGGCCTCGTCGGAGGTGTCCCGGACCAGCGTGGTGATGCGCAGACCGAACTCCAGGGGCGGCAGATCGCGGTCGAGGTCCTTGCTGAGCCGGCGCAGGCGGTCGATGCGTTCGGCCACGCCCTCGAGCGGCTCGCCCCAGAACAGCTGGACATCGGCCTCGGTGGCCGAGACCTTCTCCGCGGCGGCCGAGGCGCCGCCGAAGTACAACCGCGGGCCGGTTCCGTGCGGTCGCGGAACCACGGTGGAATCGGTGACGTGGAAGTGCTCGCCCTCGAAGGTGACGTGCTCCTCGGTCCAGAGGCGGCGAACGATCCGCATGAACTCCTTGGTGCGGGCGTAACGCTGGGCCTGGTCGCCCTCGGCGTCACCGTAGGCGGCCAGGTTGTCCTGGCCGCTGACGATGTTGATGAGCAGGCGGCCGCCGCTCAGGTGGTCGAGCGTCGCCGCCGAGCTGGCGAAGTGGGCGGGCTGCCAGTAGCCGGGCCGGATCGCGGCCAGCGGCGTGAACGTGGTCGTGCGGACGGCGAGCGCGGTCGCGACCGTGAACGTGTCCGGGCGGCCCCAGCCGGTGCCGATGAGCGCTCCCTCCCAGCCGTGCGCCTCGGCGATGCGGGCCAGCTCCACGCTGTGGTCGAGCGTGCCGTAACCGGCAACGGCATCGTCGCCCCGGTGGCCCGGCTCGACCGTGTTGGGGATGTACCAGAGGAACTTCATCGGACGGCCTCTTCCAGCCGGCGATCGGCCGGGCGGGGCAGGCCGTAGTGCTCGCGCAGCGTGGTGCCCGAGTACTCGGTGCGGAAGAGACCACGCTCCTGCAGGATCGGCACGACCTTGGTCGCGAACGCCTCGATCCCCGAGGGCAGTACGGCCGGCATGATGTTGAAGCCGTCCGCGGCACCGTTCTCGAAGTAGTGCTGGATCGTGTCGGCGACCTGCACCGGCGTACCGGTGAAGGTGCGGTGGCCGCGGCCGCCGCCGAGTTTTCCGATGAGCTCGCGGACCGTCAGGTTCTCGCGCCGGGCCCAGTCGACGATGAGCGTGCGGCGGCTCTTCGCGCCCTCGATCTCGTCCTCGGCCGGCAGGTCGTCGGGCAGTCTTTCATCCAGCTTCAACCGCGACGGGTCGACGCGAAGCGTGTTGGCGATCGTGGCCAGCGCGTACTGCGGGGCGATCAGGCGGTCCAGTTCGGCGTCGAGTTCCCGCGCCTCGGCCTCGGTGTCGCCGATGACCGGCACGATGCCGGGCAGGATGACGACGTGGTCGGGGTCGCGCCCGGCCGCCGCGGCCCGGCGCTTGAGGTCGGCGTAGAAGGCCTGGCTCTCGGCGAGCGTCGGCTGGGCGGTGAAGACCGCCTCGGCCCACTTCGCGGCGAAATCCTTGCCGTCCTGCGAGGATCCGGCCTGCACCAACAGCGGGTGGGCCTGCGGCGAGCGGGGCAGATTGAGCGCGCCGTCGACCCGGAAGAACGCGCCGCGATGGTTGATGCCGCGGACCCGGTCGGCCCGGGCGTGGATGCCGGCCGCCTTGTCGGCGACGATCGCGTCGTCGGTCCAGCTGTCCCAGAGCTTCGTCGAGACCTCGAGGAACTCGTCGGCCCGCTCGTACCGGACCTTGTGCAGCGGCTGGTCGTCGAGGCCGAAGTTGCGGGCCGCCACGTCGCCGGCCGTGGTGACGATGTTCCAGCCGGCGCGGCCGCCCGAGAGGTGGTCGAGCGAGGCGAACCGGCGGGCCAGGTTGTAGGGCTCGTTGTAGGACGTCGACGCGGTGGCGATCAGCCCGATCCGGCTGGTCGTCGCCACCAGCGCGGCCAGCAGCAGGGTCGGTTCGAGCTTGCCCGACGGGCGGCGCCCGGGGTCGCTCCACAGCACCGGGCTGTCGGCCAGGAACACCGAGTCGAACTTCGCGTCCTCGGCGACCCGCGCGAGGTGCTGGTGGGCGGCGAGCGAGAGGTTGGCGAGCGGGTCCGACTCGGGCAGCCGCCACGACGCCTCGTGGTGGCCGGTGTCGTGCAGGAACAGGTTGAAATGCAGCTGCCTCATCGGCGGTCCTCCTCATTGACGCCCAGCTCATCGAGCAGGTAGGCCCGCAGCTCGGCGGGCGAACGGTCCACCCGGACGTCGGCGCGCACCACGCCGCCGTCCAGCAGAATCACGCGGTCGGCGAGGTCGATCGCCTCGTCGACGTCGTGGGTCACCAGCAGCACGGCCGGCTTGTGCGCCTCGCAGAGCTTGCGCAGCAACGCGTGCATACGGATGCGGGTCAGGGCGTCCAGAGCACCGAACGGCTCGTCGGCCAGGAGCAGTTGGGGTTCGCGTACGAGCGAACGCGCGAGCGATGCGCGTTGCTGCTCACCGCCGGACAGTTGGTAGGGCCAGGCCCGCTCGCGGCCGGCCAGGCCGACCTCGGCGAGGGCCTTCTGCCCCCGAGCGGCCGCGTCCTTGGCGCGCAGGCCGAAGACGACGTTGTCGAGGACCCGTTTCCACGGCAGCAGCCGGGAATCCTGGAAGACGACCGAGACCGCGTCGGGCACGACGATCCGGCCGCTGCCGGCGACGTCGCGGTCGAGGCCGGCCAGGGCGCGCAGGAGCGTGCTCTTCCCGGTGCCCGAACGCCCGATCAGGGCCACGAACTCGCCCGCCGCGATGTCCAGGTCGAGTCCGTTGAGGACGCCGCCGTTGCGGTTGAAGCTGCGGTGCAGATTGCGGATCCGGACCGCCGGCTCGGCGATCACCCCTCCAGGGTGCGGCGCCATGCGAGGACCTTCCTCTCGGTGAGACGTACGGCGGTGTCGGCCAGGAACCCGAAGAGGCCGTAGATGACCAGGCCCACCACGAGGACGTCGGTCTGGCCGTACTCCTCGGCGAGCGTCATCATGTGGCCGACGCCGCTGGTGGCGTTGTACTGCTCCACCACGACCAGGCCGAGCAGTGCCGAGGTGACCGCGAACCGCATGCCGAGCAGGAATCCGGGCAGCGCGCCGGGCAGCACGATGTGGCGGATGAAGTCGGCCCGCCCGATGGCGATCGTCTCGGCCAGTTCGGCGTACTTGCCGTCGATGCTGCGCAGGCCGTTGTGGGTGTTCACGTAGATCGGGATCATGCTGATCAGCGCGATCGTCACGATCTTCATCTCCTGGCCGATGCCGAACCAGGCGATGAACAGCGGGATCAGCGCCAGCGTGGGCACCGACCGCTTGATCTGGATCGGGCCGTCGATCAGCGACTCGCCGATCCTGAAGAGCCCGGAGGCGACGGCGAGCACGGTGCCGCCGAGCACCCCGAAGGCCAGGCCGACCCCGGCCCGCTCGAGCGAGGTGAGGATGTCGCCGAGCAGGTCGTGGTCGGTCCACTGGGTTTTGAACGCGACCGCCACGTCCCACGGTGCGGTCAGGACGGTCGGACTGATGAACCCGGCCTTCGAACCGATGGCCCAGACGGCGAGCAGGAGGGCCGGACCGATCCAGAAGGCGAACCTTCGCCGGCGTCCCGGGCCGAGCCGGCGGCGGACGACACGCTCGTCGACCACGCTCTCGGCGGCGGGTGGCGCATCCACGATGAGCGTCATGACGCATCACCGGTGACCACATCGGAGCCCGCGGCGGCCGCCTCGACCTTCTCGAACCGGCGGTCGGACAGCGTGCTGACGTCGAGCTTCTTGTGGTTCTGCTCGGTCGCGAGCAGGTCGGCCGTGGCCTGCAGGCGGGTCTGGGCGGCGTCCCAGGTCGCCGGGATGCCGACCTTGCCGTGCACGTCGAGGTAGGCCTGCGCGGCGGCCGGGCTCAGTCCCTGGTTGCCCTCGAGGTAGGCCTTCGCGTATTCCTGCGGGTGGTCGTTCTGCCACAGGAGCGCCTTGGTGCGGACGCTGACGAACGTCTTGAGAGCCGCCGCCTTGCCGGCGTCCTGCACCGACTTGGTCAGGCAGTAGAGCGTGGACGCGTCGTCGCGGATCCCGGTCGCGATCGTGCTGCTGCCCGGGTATTTGCCCAGGTAGGTGGCGACCTGGGTGATGCCCAGCGGCGCGACGTCGACCGCCTTGCCGCCCAGCGCGGTCATGTAGGTGTCACCCGTGCTCGTCATGTCGATGAGCTGCACGTCCTTCTGGGTCAGACCCGCCTTCTGCAGCACCCGGAGCACGAGTGCGCCCTGGGCCTGTCCGGCGCTGTACGCGATCTTCTTGCCCCGCAGGTCGGCCAGCGAGGCGACGTGCCGGCCGGGGGCGACTCCCAGCTCGTACGTCGGGAACTTGAGCGGATCGACCGTGACCGACTGGAAAACGATCTTCGTCGAGGTGCCGGTCCACGCGGCGAACAGCGACGGGATGTCGGCGACCGAACTGCAGTCGAGCTTGTCGCCGCGGAACGCCTGGATGCTCTGCGGGCCGCCGCTGATGTTGGCCCAGTCCACCCGCACGCCGGCGTCGGTCAGCTCTTTGTCGAGGCCGGAGGCCTGAAGGTCGGCCTGGATGGCCGGGTCGCCGATCCGGATCACGGTGCCGGTCGGGACCTGTTCCGGCAGGGCGGCGCTCAGGTCCAGGCTCGCTGGGGAATTCTTGCTTCCGCATGCGGTCAGCAGGGCCATCAGGACGGCGGCTCCGGCTATGGATCTGCGTATGGTCATGACCTTCCTTCGTTAAAGGGCGTGGTAGCTGCCGTCGTGGTAGAGCAGCGGGCCGCCGCTCTCGTTGAGACCGGCCTCCTCGATGCGCCCGACGACCAGGTGTGAGGTGCCGGCCGGGTGGCGGTGCTCGATCGTGATGCGCAGCCAGGCGGCGGCGTCGGTCAGCACGGGCTCGCCGGTCGGGAGGCGGTCCCAGTTGGTCGGGGCGGCGAACCGGTCGATGCCGCTGGTGGCGAACGTCTGCGCCAGTCCGGCGTGGCCGCCTCCGAGCAGGTGGACGACGGCGGTGCCGGCGTCGCGCAGGTGCGGCCAGGTGGACGCGCCGGCGGCGATGCTGAAACAGAGCAGCGGAGGCTCGGCCGAGAGCGAGGCGAGCGAGGTGACGGTGACCCCGGCGGGGCCGCGGCCGGCGTCGACGGTGACGACGGCTACTCCGGCGGCGTGCCGGCGAAAGACCTGGCGGAACAGGGCGGCATCTACTTGCCAGGCGACTGCGGTCATGGGCGGTTGCCTCCATCCGATCGGCTCGCTTCCATATCCGGCCGACCTGAATCCATACTATGGATATAGGATTTGTAGGCAACAATGCGCCGGGCTGAATTAAGTGCCGTTCGGTGACCGAGGTCACCCGGCCCGCAGGTGCTCCACCGGGGCGAGGGGTTCGGCGTAGATCCGGTCGAGGGCGACGGCGCCGCCGGCCACCGCGAGCACGTGGTCCGGGAAGCTGGTCCGCCGGAGGACCTCGGCCCCCGGCTCGGTCCCCGCGCGGGCCGAGGACCAGGCCGAGGACCGGGCCGCGGCCTCGGCGCGCAGCGTGGCCAGACAATGGGGCATCCGGTTGGCGCCCGCCTCGACGACCACCAGGACCTCGGGATCGAACAGGTCGAGCAGCAGGCCCGCGGCCCGGCCGACCAGCCGCGCGCGCTCGACGAACAGCGCGACCGCACCGGGGTGGCCCTTCGTCGCCGCGTCCAGCAGGGCGTGGATGTCGGGCCGGTCGATCGTCGCGGCGTCGAGGGCGCGGCGCACGAGGGTCTGATCGGAGACGGCCGCCTGGAGGCAGCCGGTGCGGCCGCAGGCGCAGAGGGCGTCGCAGCCTTCGATCGCCAGGTGGGCGACGGCGCCCGCGGCCGATCGGGGGCCTTGATGGACCACCCCGTTCGCGGAAAAGGCGACGTCGACGACGTTGCCCACGAACAGGTGCACGGCGCTGCGGCGCGCCCGCGGGGCGGCGTCACCGAAGAGCTGCTCGGCCTTGAGGAGCGCGCGCGAGTTGCTGTCGACGCTCACCGGCAGCCCGGTGGCGTCGGCGAGCACCGCCGCGAGCGGGACCTTGTGCCAGCCCAGCAGGTGGTGTTCGACGAGCGTGCCGTTGGCCGCGTCGACCCATCCGCCGGTGGCGACGCCCAGACCGAGGATGCGGCGGCCCTTCGCCTGCTCGAGGATGCTGCGCCGGAGCGCGGCGAGGACGCTCGCCGGATCGCGCCGGCCGTGTGGCTCCTGCCGCTGCTCGATGACCCGTCCGCGCAGATCGAGCCGGGCCACGGTGATCCGCGGCACGGCGATGTGCGCCCCGATGACACCGGCGTCATCGGGCTCGATGTCGACCGGCACGTGCGGCCGTCCCGTCCCCGGAGGCCCGGCCGCCTCGGGAACCTCCCGCACCAGCCCGTCGCGCACCAGGGCCGACACCAGCCCGCTCACGGAGGCCGCCGACAGCCGCGTCGCCCGCGCGACCGAGCTCCGAGCGACCGGCCCGTGGTCGAGGATCGCCCGCAGCACCGCCCCGGCCGAGTCCCGAGGGCGCTCGGCCACCGGCGGCGGCAGGTCGCGGCGCCGGGTCATCCCGCGACAGTAACGCCGTTCCCGCCGCGGTCCGGCGATCGGTAACGGGTCGTTTTACAGTCGGTAAAAGTCTGATCCGGCGAGGTTGCTCCCGGGGGTGACCAGAATCATGGGGCGGCGACGCATGCGCGGTCATATAAAATTTGAAGTATGAGGTCCGAGGCGCGGCTCGCGAACGATGCGTGGGAGGCGATGCTCCGCGCTCAGGCGACGCTGGCGCGGGAGTTCGAGGCCGCCGGGGACTGGGGCGACCTGCCGCCCCGCGAATACGGCGTGCTCTACGCCCTGTCCGGCGCGCCCGAGGGCATGCGGGTCACCGAGCTGATCGACGATGTGCTGCTCACCCAGGCCGGGGTCTCGCGGCTGGTCGCCCGGCTCGAGAAGCGGGGTCTGGTCAGCCGCCGGGACGACCCGGACGACGCCCGGGCCTGCCGGATCGTGCTGACCGAGGAGGGCCGCCGGACCCAGAAACGGCTCGGGCAGGCGCACGCGCGGCACGTCGCCGCGGCGATGACCCGGGCGCTCGGCCGCGAGCAGCTGGAGACGCTGCGCGAGCTCTCCGCGGCCCTTCTCCGGGAGGCGAAGAAGGCATGATCGTCGTCATCGGCGGATTCGGGCCCTCGCAGTCCACCGTCGGCGCCAACCGGGCCGGCCGCGACGCGGTCACCGCCCTCGTCAAATACCTCGACCAGCAGAAGGTGACGGCGTGAAGTTCCAGATCCTCGACATCCTGCCCAACCTCAAGAACCCGGTGACCGGCCGCGAGATCCGGCCCGACGAGCGGTTCTCCCAGGCCCTGACCTCGGCCCGCTACGCCGAACAGTTCGGCTACGACGCGGTCGCCCTGGGCGAACGGCACGCCGGCGCCTTCCTCTCCAGCGGCGTCAGCGTGCTTCTCGGTGCGATCGCCGCCACCACGAGCCGGATCCGTTTGCAGACCGGCGTCTCCGTACTGTCCATTCACGACGCGCTGCGCGTCGCCGAGGACTACGCGACCGTCGACCAGCTCTCGCGCGGACGCCTCGAGCTGGTCATCGGCAAGGGCAACGAGCTGCGGCAACTGCCGATGTTCGGCATCGAGAACGGTGACCAGTGGGAGGCGCTGGCTGAGAAGTACGAGCTGCTGCGCCGTCTCTGGCGCGAGGAGGGCGTCACCTGGCACGGCCGCTTCCGCGGCCCGCTCTCCGAGGTCACCTCACTCCCGCGACCGTACGCCGGTGCTCCGCGCATCTGGCACGGATCGGCGACCACCCTCACGTCGGCCGAGTTGGCCGCCCGGTGGGGTGACCCGCTGTTCTCGGCCAACGCGATTCAGCCGCGCGACAACTACACGGTGCTGATCGACCACTATCGCCGCTCGTACGCATCGGCCGGCCACGACCCGCGCTACGCCTACGTGGCGGCCGGCGCCGGCTTCCTCTACCTGGCCGATACCACCCAGGAGGCGCGGGAGGCGTTCGGGCCGACCTACGAGCAGATCGTCGCGTTCTTCAACCGGCCCGGCAACCACACCCCCGGCAACGAGATGACCTTCGCGACGATCGACGACGCGATCGAGCGCGGGCCGGTGCTGGTCGGCTCGCCGCAGCAGATCGCCGAGAAGATCCTGTGGTGGCACGAGGCGTTCGGACACGACCTGCAGTCGTTCAGCCTGCCCACGATGATTCCGCACGAGCAGCAGCTGAACATGCTCGAGCGCCTCGCGAGCGAGGTCATGCCGGTGGTCCGCAAGGCGGCGCCGACGACCCTGTGGAGCGAGCAGGATCCGTACGGGGGACGCCCGGCCGCCTATGGCCGCACGGTGGCCGACGCCGCCGCGGAGGTTTCGAAGGCCGGGTAGGGCGCTCCTAGGAAGCGTCCGGCCCGGCCGCCATCGCCTTCTCCGCCAGCTCGGCCAGGAACCGCGGGATGCGCCCGCCGCCGTAGTCGAAGAACCGCGCCCACGACGGCTCGATCGTGATGCGGACCATCTGCTGGTACATCTGCCGGACCGCTCGTTCGAACTCGGCCGACTGCCCGGCGTCCATCACCTTGGTCGTGCCGGCGAGGTACTCCGAAGGGATGCCGTCGACGGTCTCGAGCGTGACCCGGCCGCGCACGAGAAGCGACTGCGCCGAAGCGGGCGTGTCGCCGCCGTCGATCGTCACCGCCACGTCCGGCCGCTCCGCGAGCGCCCGTACTTTGGGCGCGGTGGTAGCGGTGCAGACCACGATCGCGCTGCCGTTGAAGAAGAAGCCGACCGGGACCACCCGGGGCAGCCCGTCGGCGCCGGTGTAGGCGAGCCGGCACAGCGTGGCCGTCTCCAGCAGTTTCCGCGCCTTCGGCTGCGCCAGCTCGGCCCTGACCTCGTCGTTGCTCATGTTTCCTCCGTCGTCGGGTTCATCCGGGGACGAAGCCCGCTCCGGCTTTTCGACAGGTCGCGCTGTGACCTGCGTCACGACGGCGGAGCGACGAAACCGCCGAACTCGCGTTCGATCAGCTCGGCGAAGCGGATCGGCGTGTAGTCCTCCAACAGCGGACCGATCAGCTGCACCCCGATCGGCAGGCCGTCCGCCGAGAGGGTGACGGGCACGGCGGTGGACGGCAGGCCCGCCGCCGTCGCGTTGGCCGCCCAGACCAGCTGGTCGGAGTAGTCGTACGACCGGCCGTCGATCGAGATCTCGCGGGCCCACTGGTGCGGACTCTGGTCGTGCGGGAACGCCGGGGTCGAGAAAACCGGAGCGAGGACGATGTCGAACCGGGCGAACAACTCGCGCCATTCGGCGCGATGGCGGGCCCGTACGGTGTCGGCCGCGATCCAGTCGCGATAGGTCAGGACCACGCCGCGGGCGCGCTCGGCGGCCAGCGAGGTGTCGGCCGGGTCGAGCCGGGCCGCGGCCGCGGCGGCCGCCGCGTAGACCTCCGGCGGATAGCTTGCCGCGATCGAGGCTTGCAGCAGGCGCATGTAGGTGCGGGCGACCTCGGCCTGGTCAGGCAGGTGAGGCTGGTCGCGCCGGTGAGCCTGGTCGGGCCGGCCGGCCCGATCGGGACTGTGCCGCCGCACGGTCACTCCGGCCGCCTCCAGCCGAGCCGCGAGGTCGTCGATCGCGGCTCGGATCTCCGACGCCACCGGGACCAGCGGGTGGGAGTCCAGAACCAGGACCCGGAAGGCGGCCAGGTCGTCGTGGCGGGGCGGGCGCAGCGCGGTCCGGTAGGCGATGCCCTGCGTGGTCTCGTCCGGGCCGCAGAGCAGGCCGACCAGTAGGGCGAGGTCGGCCGCCGAGCGGGCCATCGGCCCGATGACCCCCAGGTCGCGGTCGTACGCCAGGGGCGGAACCTGCGGGAATGTGTGCCCGCGGAGCGGCAGCAGACCGGCCGAGCTCTTGTGCGCGTACACCCCCGTGAAGTGCGCCGGGATGCGCAGCGAGCCGCCGATGTCCGAGCCGATCGACAGTGCCCCGAACCCGGCCGCGAGGGCCGCGGCCGAGCCGCCGGACGACCCGCCCGGCGTACGACCGAGGTCCCACGGGTTGTTCGTGGTGCCGTAGTTCGGGTTGTAGCTCTGGAAGTCGCCCAGGCCGACCGACACGTTCGTCTTGCCGAGCATCACCGCCCCGGCGGTCCGCAGCCGGGCGACCGCGACGGCGTCCTCGGCCGCGACGAAGTCCTTGAACGCCCGGACACCCCAGGTCGTGGGCAGCCCGGCGACGTTGAACGACTCCTTGACCGTCACCGGGACGCCGAGCAGCGGACGTCTCTCACCGCCCGCCCGGGCCGCGTCGGCCTCCCGGGCCGTCTCGAGGGCGCGGTCGAAATCGCGTACGCAGAGGGCGTTGAGGTCGCCGTCGAGCCGTTCGATCCGGTCGATGGCGGCCGTGGTGAGCTCGACCGCCGACACCGAGCCGGCGTCCATCGCCGCGACCAGTTCGGAGGCGGTCGAGTACGTGTAGTCGGTCATGCCCTATAGATTGCCCCATCGGGCCGACTCGCCGGCGGCCGAGCGCGTCTGGGGAACATTCCACGGGTTGTCGTCGCGCAGAGGCTCGGGGAGCAGGGCCGGCGGACAGTCCTGGTAGGTGACCGGGCGCAGGAAGCGGCCGATCGCGGCGGTGCCGACCGAGGTCGTGGTCGGGTTGGTCGTCGCGGGCCAGGGGCCGCCGTGCTGCATCGCCGGTGTCACCGCGACGCCGGTCGGCCAGCCGTTGAAGAGCAGCCGGCCGGCGCGGTCGCGCAGCACGCCGATGATGTCGCGCAGCCAGGGCGAGTCCTCGCCCGTTCCGATGTGGACACCGGCCGTCAGCGAGCCTTCGACCAGCTCGGCCAGGGCCGTGCTCAGGGGCGCCGCCGGATCGTAGCGCACGATGATCGACAGCGGGCCGAAGGCCTCGTCGGCCAACGTGTCGCGGTTCTCGAGAAGCGTCGCGAGGCCCACCTCGACCAGGGTCGGTGCGGCCGCGTCACCATCGACGGTGCCCTCGCACAGGACGTGGACCCCGTCGGTGCCGAGCACCTCGTCGCGGCGCCGGGAGTAGCCCTCGACGATGCCGGGATGCAGCAGCCGTTGCGGGCCGGCCGACCCGAAAGCGGCCGTCGGGAAGTCGGCGCCGTCCGGAACGAACAGCAGGCCCGGTTTCGTGCAGAGCTGACCGGCCGAGCCGGTGACACTGCCCGCGAATCCGGTCGCGATCTGCTCCGCCCGCTCGGCCAGCGCGGCGGCGGTCACGACGACCGGATTGGTGCTGCCCAGTTCGCCGTAGAACGGGATCGGCCTCGGCCGGGCCGCCGCGATGTCGAACAGCGCCCGCCCGGCCCGCAGCGACCCGGTGAAGCTGGCCGCCGTGATCCGTTCGTCCGTCAGCGCCGCGACGCCCTCGTCCTGGCCGTGAATCAGCCCGAGGGCGTCGGCCGGCATGCCGGCTCCGGCGAGGGCGTCGCGCACGATCGAGGCGGTCAGGTCGGACAGGCGCGGGTGTCCCGGGTGGGCCTTGACCAGCACCGGGCAGCCCGCGGCCAGGGCCGACGCGGTGTCGCCTCCGGCCACCGAGAACGCGAACGGGAAGTTGCTCGCCGCGAAGTTCAGCACCGGGCCGAGCGGCACCAGACAGCGACGCAGGTCGGGCCTCGGTCCGAGGACGAAGTCCGGATCGGCGGCGTCCAGGCGTACGTCGAGGAAGGAACCCGCCGCGGCGACGTCGGCGAAAAGCTTGAGTTGCACCGTGGTCCGCTTCAATTCGCCGCGCAGGCGCGCCTCGGCGAGCCCGGTCTCGGTCATCGCGGTCGGAACCAGTTCGTCGGCCGCGGCGTCCAGCGCCTCCGCCACCGCGACCAGGGCCCGGCCGCGCCGGCGCGGTTCGGTGGCACCGAATTCGGATGCGGCAGTGGCCACCGCGGCAATAACGTCGCTCATCGCAAACCTCAGAATTGGAAACCGGTCGGGTACGGATCAGTGGGGTCGAGCAGATATTGGCCGAGGCCGGTCACCCAGGCCCGGCCGGTGATGGTCGGTATGACCGCGGGGAGCCCCGCGACCGTGGTCTCCCCGATCAGGCGGCCGGTGAAACGGCTGCCGATGAACGAGTCGTTGACGAACTCGTCACCGATCGCCAGTTCGCCGCGGGCCCACAGCTCGGCCATGCGGGCCGAGGTGCCGGTGCCGCAGGGCGACCGGTCGAACCAGCCCGGATAGATGGCCATCGCGTGCCGGGAATGCCGGGCCGTCGAGCCGGGTGCGATGAACTCGACGTGGTGACAGTGGTCGACGCCGTCGATCTCCGGGTGCTTCGGCGGCTCCTGCTCGTTGATCGCGTCCATGATGGCCAGTCCGGCATCGAGAATGTCGCGTTGGCGGGCCCGGTCGAACGGCAGGCCGACCGCGTCGAGGTCGACCATCGCGTAGAAGTTGCCGCCGAACGCGAGGCTGTAGGGCACCGTCCCGAGCTTCGGCACCTCGATGTGCCGGTCGAGCCGGTCGCAGTAGGCGGGCACATTTTCCAGCGTCACCGCGTCGGCGTGCCCGTCGCTGACCCGCACGGTCGCGATGACGAGGCCGGCCGGGGTGTCGAGCCGGATCGTCGTCACCGGCTCGGTCACCGCGACCATGCCGGTCTCGACCAGCACGGTCGCCACCCCGATCGTGCCGTGGCCGCACATCGGAAGGCAGCCCGACACTTCGATGTAGACGACGCCGAAATCGGCGTCCGGCCGAGTCGGTGGCTGCAGGATGGCGCCGCTCATCGCGGCGTGGCCGCGCGGTTCGTTCATCAGCAGCTTGCGTACGTCGTCCAGGTGCTCGATGAAGTAGAGACGCTTCTCGTTCATCGTGGCGCCGGGAATCGTGCCCATGCCGCCGGTGACCACGCGCGTCGGCATGCCCTCGGTGTGGGAGTCGACGGCCGAGAACATCCGCTTCGCTCGCATGTCAGCCTCCCAGGGCTTCGATCGCGCGCCGCGTCTCGGCCCGGACCTGGCGTTCCTGGTCGGCCGTGAGAGGGCCACGCGGCGGCCGGCAGCGGCCGCCGAAACGGCCGACCACGTCCATGCTCAGCTTGATCGCCTGCACGAACTCGGTGCGCGAGTCCCACCGGAAGACCGGCACGAGGTGCTGGTAGAGCTCGCGGGCCTTGTCGTACTCGCCGGCCACCATCAGGTCGTAGAGGCGCACCGACTCGGCCGGGAAGGCGTTGGGAAACCCGGCGAACCAGCCGACGGCGCCGTCGGCCATCAGCTCGAAAAGTACGTCGTCGGCGCCCGCGACCACGTCGATGTCGCATCGTTCGCGGATCTCGAACAGCCTTCGGACGTCCCCGCTGAACTCCTTGACCGCCTTGACCTGCTCGATCTGGGCGATTTCGGCGACCAGCTCGGGGACGAGGTCGACCTTGGTGTCGTACGGGTTGTTGTAGATCATCATCGGCAGGCCGGCCTCGGCGATCTTCGTGTAGTGCTCGACGACCTGGCGGTGGCTCGCCCGGTACATCGTCGGCGGCAGCGCGAGCACCCCGTCGGCGCCGTCCTCGGCCGCGAGTTCGGCCCAGTGCCTGGCCTGGTGCCAGCCGGGGCCGTGCACGCCCGCGACGACCACGCCGCGCCCGGCGACCGCCTCGACGGCGACCTGCACGACGCGGCGGCGCTCCTCGTCGGTGAGCGAGGAGTATTCGCCGAGGGAGCCGTTGGGGCCGACGCCGCGGCAGCCGTTACGAATCAGCCAGTCGCAGTGGTCGGCGTATCGGTCGTAGTCGACGGCGAGGCCGGCCGGGGCTTTCGGGTCCTCGCGGTAGGGGAGTGCGGCGGCGACGATCACGCCACGCAGATCGTTGGTCATGCTTCGTCCTTCACGTCGATGGCGGCTTGTTCGTCCTTCACCGCGGGAGCGGCTTGTTCCTCTTTCGCCGCGAGAGCGGCCAATTCGCCGACCCGGATCAGCGCGGCGATCGGGCGGTCGCTGGTGCGGCCCCCGTCGAGGAGGCGTTGTCCTTGCAGCAGTTCTTCGACCGTGCGCCCGCAGACCCGGCCCTGGCAGGGGCCGAGGCCGGCCCGGGTGCTGAGCTTGAGCGACCGCAGGCCGCGGGACTCGGTTGCGGCGGCGGTCTCCCGGATCTCGCCGGCGGTGACGTCCTCGCACCGGCAGACCACGGTGTCGTCGGTGAGCCAGTTCCGCCAGCCGGGTGCGATGCCGTGGGCGGCTTCGAGTCGTGCCTTGAAGCGCAGCTGAACCTCGCGTCGCCTCCGATCGGCGCGGCCCGGTGTGCGTCCGGCCGCTGCCGTCCCCGCGATCGTGCCCTCCACCGAAGCCAGGTCGGAGCCGCCGATCCCGGTCAGCTCGCCGGCCGCGAAGACGCCGTTGACGGTGGTTCGGCCATTGCTGTCGACGATCACGCTGCCGTCCGCATCGGTCTGACACCCGGACGCCAGGGCCAACTCGGCACGGGGCACGAAGCCGTGGCTGACACAGACGGCGTCGACGGCGATGCGGCGCTCGGTGCCGGGTCGCGGCGACCAGTCCCGGTCGAGCCGGGCCACGGTGACCGCTTCGAGGTGGTCGGTGCCGTGGGCGGCGATCACGGTGGTGCCGGTTCGGTAGGGGACGCGGTTACGGGCCAGACGGCCCAGGTAACCGGCCAGCTCGGAACCCTTGTGCCGCACGGGAAACAGCTCCTGCGGCCGGGCGGCCCAACCCTTGGCGACGCGAGACCAGCGGTTGGCCTCAAGGACGCCCCGGAGGCGGGCGCCGGTGTGCAGCAGGCTGGTGGCGACCGGAAGCAGGAAGGGGCCGGCTCCGGCGACGATGACGTTGCGGCCGACGGCGATCCGCTCCGATTTGGCCAGCGCCTGGGCCGCCCCCGCGGTGTAGACGCCGGGCAGATCCCAGCCGGGAAAGGGCAGGGTGCGCTCGGCGGCCCCGGTCGCCAGGACCAGGGCCCCGGGCTCGAACGCCCGGCGACGCCGGTCCATGCCGTCGGCCGGTCCCTCCAGCACGTGTACCCGCGGAGCGCCGTCGGCTCTGCGCTCCACCATCCAGACCTGGCCGTGGGTGACGATCTCGCACCCGGGGTCCCGGGTGAGTGCTTCGCGGAGGGCCGTGAACCGGGGCCACCCGTGGTGCAGCAGCCCTTCCCGCGCCGCCGGCCGTTCTTCCGGGAGGTGCCGCCAGAATTGCCCGCCCAGACCGGCCGCCGCGTCGAGCAGCACCACCGACGCCCCGGCCCGCCGCGCGGCGCGGGCGGCGGCCAGTCCCGCCGGGCCGCTGCCGATGACGAGCACGTCGGGGCTCGCGGCGTTCATCGCTCGCCTCCGGCCGCATCGCCGGCTTTCGGCGGGCCGGCGGTCGGGCTGCCGGGGACGTCGGTGGTGATGACGTCGCCGTCGGCGGCGCGGCGCTGGCAGGCCCGCACGTCGGGGAGGCCGTTGACGGTCAGGAGGCAGTCGTGGCAGATGCCGATGCCGCAGAAGAGGCCTCGGGGGCGGCCCCGCCGGGACGTGCGCCAGCTCGAGCGGCCCGCGGCCAGCAGAATGCCCGCGATGGTCTGGCCGGCCAGACCATCGACCGGCCGGCCGTCCACCTCGACGGTCAGTGCGGCGGTCGGGCCGGGTCGGACCGGGTCGTCCGAGGGGGAGATGCGGGCTGCCACGTCAGTAGTATGTCACACATTACCGCCGAGAAAAGGACTCAGCGTGGGCCGGTCCACGGCGAAGGAGGGGGCCGAAACCCGGGGAGCACGGCCCAGCATCAGGTCGCCCAGAAGCTCGGCCGTGGCGGCCGACAGGACGATGCCGGCGCCCTCGTGGCCGGTGGCGTGCCAGAGGCCGGGCCGGCGCGGATCGGGGCCGATGACCGGCCGATGGTCGGGGACGAAGGGGCGGAAGCCGCCGTAGGCCCGCATCACCGCGGCCGAGGCCAGGAACGGGAACAGCCTGGTCGCCTTGGCCGCGATGGCCGCCAGCACGCGTTCCTCGATGCGGTCGTCGAAGCCGCGCTGTTCGCGGGAGGAGCCGATCAGGACCGTTCCGGAGGCGGTCGACTCGACCACGCTCGAGGTCTGGAGGGTGGCGTCGTCCGACTCGACCGCGCCGACGTAGTCCGCGTCGTACACCTTGTGGCGGATGCGCCGGCCCATCCGGGTGGTGACCAGCAGTGTGCCCCGGCGCGGGCGCACCGGCAGCACCACCCCGAGGCGTCGCGCGACCTCGGCCGACCACGGTCCGGCGGCCACCACCACGTGATCGGCGGGCAGGTCGCCGGCCGAGGTCCGCACGCCGGCCAGCCGCACGCCGTCCATCAGCGGGCCGAGCACCTCGACGCCCTGACGCACCACCGCACCGCGCCGCCGGGCCGAGGCGAGCAGGGCCTCGGTCGCGATCGCGGGCTGCACCTGGGCGTCCTGCGGGTAGTGCACCGCCGCGGTGAAATCGGGGGTCAGATCCGGTTCGAGCGCGGCCACGGAGGAGGCGTCGAGCGGGTCGGCGACTATCCCGGCCGTACGCTGGGAAGCCGCGAAATCTCGCAGCGCGAGGGCGCCGGCGGCCGTCGTGGCAACCACCAGGCCGCCTTTCGCCTCGTGTTCGATGCCGGGGAACCGGGGCCCCAGCTCGTCCGGAAGCTCGGCCGCGAGGCCGGACCAGAGCGTGAGCGAGCGCAGGGCCAGCGAGAGCTCGGCGCCGGGGCCCTTGTCGGAGACCAGCAGGTTGCCCTCGCCGGCCGCGGAGGTGCCGCCGGCCGCGGCCGAGCGATCGACCACGGTGACCGGCAGGCCGGCGGTGGCCAGCTCGCGGGCCACCGCCGCGCCGACGATGCCGGCGCCCACCACCACGACGGTCATTCGGACCTGCCGCTCCACCAGCCGGTCACGTGGCCGATGTGGTGGCGCATCAGCTCCTCGGCGGCGGCCGGCTTGTCGTCGGCCAGCAGGTCGAGCAGCGTGTGATGCTCGGCCGAGGAGCTGGCCAGCTCGGGCGTGCCGAGCATGCCGGCCAGGCCGACCAGCCGGGTCTGCTGGCGCAGGTCGCCGACCAGCGTCACCAGCCGGTCGTTGCCGGTCAGGCTGAGCAGGTGCAGGTGGAACGTGGCGTCGGCGTCCAGATAGGAGCGCAGGTCTTCGGTGGCGGCGCCGGTCACGATCGCCTCGGCCTCCGTGCGGAGCTGCGCCAGCTTGCCGGCGGGAATCCTGCCGGCC
>DASWRZ010000006.1:0-8510 GCA_036402935.1 Actinoplanes sp. | reverse complement strand
CTCCCGCAGACCGACGACGGGCTGCGCACGGGCCGGACCGTGCTGGACTTCTTCCGGTCGCGGGTGCCGGTCTACGTCGACGACGCGGAGAAACTGCTGCTGGGTCACCAGTTCGGCGCCGACCAGTGGGACAGCCCGCTGCGGTCGTTGTCGGCCGGCGAACTGCGCCGTCTGCTGCTGGCGGTGCTGGTCAACAGCCCCGCCCGCATCCTGCTGCTCGACGAGCCGACCAACTTCCTCGACTTCGACGCGCTGGATGTCGTCGAGGAAGCGCTGCGCCGCTACCGGGGCACCCTGGTGATCGTCACCCACGACCGGTACTTCGCCGAAGCGGTCGGCACGACCCGCCGCTGGCATGTCGAGAGCGGCGAAGTGATCGAGAACTGAGACGATGGGCGGCATGCAGCCGGTGCCTCGCCAGATCCCCGGACTCCCGGTGCTCGACGGGCCGGCCGAGCAGGTCACCGAGGTGTGGCTGGCCAACCGGCGGCTGTCCGAGCACACGCGGGCGGCCTACCGCCGCGACGTGCACGGGTGGCTGGCCTGGTGCCGCGAGCGTGGCCTCGACCCGTTGCGGGCCACGTTTCTCGATGTCAACGCGTACGCCCGCGGCCTGGAAGCGATTCCGCTTGCCGCCACCACCGTGGCCCGCAAGATGTCGGGCGTGTCGAGCTGGTACGACTTCCTGCTGAAACTGCGGGCGATCGACGCGAACCCGGTCGGCGCCGCCGACCGCCCCTACGTCGACCGTGACCATTCCTCGACCGTCGGACTGTCGGCCGAACAGGTCGACGCCCTGCTCGACCGGGCCGAACGGGCGGGGGAGCGCACCCACGCGATGATCACCGTGCTGGCCGACCTGGGCCTGCGCGTCGGCGAGCTGGTCGGTCTCGACCTCGGCGATCTGGGCTGGGAGCGCGGGCACCGCACGGTCCGCTTCATCGGCAAGGGCGGCAAACCCCGGCGGCGGGCGCTCACGCCCGGCGCGGCGGCGGCCCTGGACGTCTATCTTTCGGTACGCGGCGACGACGACGGGCCCCTGTTCGTGACCTCGCGGGGCGGGCGCGTCGACCGGCACGCCGTGTTCCGGCTGGTCCGGCGGCTGGCCGCGGAGGCCGGGATCGCCGACGCCGACCGGCTGTCACCGCACTCGCTGCGGCACGCGTTCGCGACCACCGCCCGCGCCGAGGGGGTCCCCTTGGAAGACGTGCAGGACGCGATGGGGCACGCCGATCCGCGCACGACACGCCGCTACGACCGGGACCGGCACAACCTGGACCGCGACCCCGCGTACACGATCGCGGCGGCCCGGGTGCGCCGTGCCGGCGCCTGACTCGTCCCTTTATGCTCGTCGGCGTTCAGCGGCGGCGAAGGCGGGATTGGTTTGAACATCATCCAAGCAGTGGTGCTCGGTGCGGTCGAGGGCATCACGGAGTTCCTGCCCGTCTCCAGCACCGGCCACCTGACCATCGTGGAGAAACTGTTCGGCTTCGACATCGCCGCCGACGACATCACCGCGTTCACCGCGATCATCCAGTCCGGCGCCGTCTTCGCGACGCTGATCTTCCTGCGCAAGGACCTGATCCGGATCATCGCGGCCTGGTTCAAGGGCCTGTTCAGCGCGGCCGGCCGGCAGAACCCGGACTGGAGGTTCGCGTGGGCCGTCATCCTCGGCTCGATCCCGATCGGCATCGTCGGCCTGGCCTTCCAGGACACGATCGAGCACGGGCTGCGCAGCCTGTGGTTCGTCGCCGGCGCCCTGATCATCTGGAGCGGCGCGATGGCGTTCGCCGACCACGCCGCCACCCAGATCCGCCACGAGGACGACGTGACCTGGAAGGACACGCTCATCGTCGGCGTCGTGCAGTGCCTGGCGCTGATCCCCGGCGTGTCCCGCTCGGGCGCCACCATGTCGGCCGGCCTGCTGCGCGACCTCGACCGGGTGACGGTGACCAGGCTGTCGTTCTTCCTGAGCATCCCGGCCCTGTTCGGCGCCACGATCCTGCAGGTACACGACTACTCCGGCCAGATCGCCGAGGGCATCGGCTGGACCAACACGGCGACCGCGACGCTGGTCAGCTTCGTGGTCGGCTACGCGGCGGTGGCGTGGCTGCTGAAGTTCATCTCCCGGCACTCCTACAGCATCTTCATCGCCTACCGGCTCGTGCTCGGGGCGCTGCTCGCCGTCCTGCTGGCCACGGACACCATCTCCGCCAAGTGACCTCGCCACTCGACCACGTCCTTCGCCGTGCCGTCATCACGGTCAGCTTCCACCCGGACCGCCTGCTCGCCGACGGCCTGGACGTCGCGTCGCATCTGGCCGCGGACGGCGAATACCACAACCAGTTCCGGACCGGGATCTCCAACGGCGGTCTGGGCGGCGACCGTCCCGCCTGGGAGGACCGGATGTTCCCCGGGCTCGCCCCGCACGAGCGCCCGGTCTACGGCGCCCTGAACCTGGCCGGCTATCCGGACGGCGCCTCGCCCCGCTTCGGCAGCTGCCACCTCGTGCTTTCCCCGGCGGTCTCGTCGCGGGCCACCTTCAGTCACGGCGACAGCTCCACGCTGCCGTCGGCCGTCGGCACCGCCGCCGCGTTCGGCGCCATCCGGGACGCCCTGCTCGACCAGGTCTCGACGACGGGCCAGGCCCTCAACCTGGCCGCGCCCTCCGCGGCCGCGTGGGTGGCCGCGCTGGGTGCCGCGCGGTCCGCTCCCGGCCGCGCCCTCGACGACTACGTCGAGGCCCAGATCCACGGCGGCTTGCGCGTGGCGCAGGACGTCACGGCCGTCGTTGCCGACGCCTCCTTCCGGCGTACGCGGTTTGAACCGCTCCTGGGCCGCCTCGGACCGCCCTTGTCCTGGTCGCCGTCGTTCCGGCTGAAGGCCGGCGAGTTCCCGGCCGACCTGCGAGGCCCGTCGGTGCCGCCGCTGGCCGCGGCGATCGCCTCCCGCTACGGGGTCGCCCTGCTGGACGCCGAGGTGATCGGACGGGCCGCCCGCTCGGTCGTCCGCGATCCGGGCGCGTGGTCGTCGTTCGGCTACCCGGCCGAGGTCCTGCAGCTCATCAAATACCTCTGGCACATCCTCGTCCTCCGCGGCGACTGGACGTGCTGACGGAGTTCCGCGCCCGCCCGGTGACAGCGCATGCCGGTGACAGCGCATGATCGAGCGGTGGCGGTCATGCGCACCACGTCGGTCGAGGCCGGCGGACACGAGGTAGCCGTACGGGTGGTGTCAGCACACGACCAGCCGTTCGCGCTGTTCCCGTCGATGGGTGAATACCCGGTCTACGACGACGGCACCTACGACCGCTTCGACCACCCGGACCAGCGGATCCACGCCTACCGGCACGCCATCGAGACAGTCGTTGCGGGCAAGGTCGTACTGGACATCGGGACTGGACGCGACGGGCTCTGGGCGGTGCACGCCGCCCGCGCCGGCGCACGCCACGTCTTCGCCGTCGAGCAGCAGCCCTCGGCGGCCGGCCAGGCACGCCAGGCGGTGGCCGACGCCGGCCTGACCGACCGGGTCACGGTCATCGAGGGTCTGTCCACCGAGGCCGATCTGCCGCAGCCGGCACAGGTCTGCATCTCCGAGATCGTCGGCAACATCGCCTCTTCGGAAGGAGCCGTTGCCGCCCTCAACGACGCCCGCCGTCGCCTGTGCACGACGGACTGCGTCTGGATCCCGTTCCGCATCCAGACCTGGGCCGCCGCGATCGACCTGTCGCCGGTGCTGGCACCCGGCGACTACGCCCTGGCCACCGAGAGCCTGCCCTACCTGCGGCACGTCTTCGACAGCGTCGGCCACCCCTTCGACCTTCGCCTCTGCCTCGGCGGCCCGGCCGGCGACCTGCTCGTCTCCTCCGCGGCCACGCTCGAGTCGATCGTCTTCGACCACCGCCGCGACCCGCCCCCGACCGACCTCACCACCGTCGCCGATCTGACCGTCGCCGATCTCACCGTCGCCGATCTCACCGTCGGCGTTGCGAGTCCGCGGATGACCGGCCTGCTGCTCTGGACCCGGGTCGCCGTCACCTCCCACGCACCCGAGATCGACACGCTCACCGGCGACAGCCGCGGCTGGGCGCCCGTCTACGTCCCGCTGTCCCGGACCGGCATCCCGGTCCGTCCCGGCAGCACGCTCGAAGTCACGTTCCGGCGCACCACCAGCGACGACCGGCTGCACCCCGACTACGAACTCGCGCTGGCCGATCCGGCCCACCCGAACCGTCAACCACTGCGCCGGCCCAGCCGGCACCACGGCACCGATTTCCGGCGATCGGCGCTGCACCGGCATCTCTTCCCCGCGACCTAGCAAGCGGTCATCGCAGCACCACCAGGTCCAGCGAGCACCCCGACCGCCTCGGGAAAGTACCGGAACAGCCTGATCCCCTCCGGCCGCCCGGCGAATGCCGACCGGATCAGCACCGGCGCGCCCGGCCGCAACACCCGGCGCAGCTCCCGGGCGGCCACCCCCAGGTCCGCGATGTGGTGCACCACGGTCGAGATCCAGGCCGCGTCGGCCGTGTTCGCGTCCAGCGGCACCGCACCCGCCTCGCCGGCGACCAGCGGCCGGTGCCCGCAGCGTTCCCGCATGGCCGCCGACGGCTCGACCGCGACGACGTGCAGTCCGGCAAACCAGCGGCCGAACTTCGCCGCCCAGCTCCCGGTGCCGGCCCCCAGGTCAAGCCAGCGCTGCCCGGCCCGCGGCCGCCCGTACCGCTCCACCGCCACCCGCCACTCACCGGCCCCGTCATCGCTGAGGTGCCGCGTGTCAGCGAATGCCCCCGCATCGGCCCGGCCATACGCGATCCGCCCCATCCGCCGATCACACCGTCCATCCCCGACACCGGCAACCCCTACTCCACAAATCACAAGAGTCGAGCAGCGCCCGGTGCCAACTTCGCGATGTCGCGGGTTCGGTTCGGCGCCGGAGCACGACCGGCTTCACGATGTCGGGGGCTCGATCCGGCGCCGGAGCAGCACCGCGGTGCCAGCATCAACACCACCCCGGACGCCGCCACCAGATCCGCGGTGGGACGGAGAACTAGGCGACGGAGCCTCGCAGGAAGTCGAGCAGCAGCGGGTCGAAGCGGGACGGATCCTCCAGGCTCGGCAGGTGGCCGGCCCACTGCAGCCGGACCCGGGACGCCTGCGGGATGCGGCGGGCCAACTCGTCGGCGATGTCGGTGAAGTCGGGCAGGTCCAGGTCGCCGGACACGACCAGGGTGCGGGCGGCGATCGACGCCGGCTCCCACGGCACCTCGACCGCCTCCGGTTCGTCGGCCGACAGCTGGGTCTCGAAGATGTGGCGCTGCATATCGCGTACGAGAAGGCGGGCCGCATCGTCGGCCGCCGGACCGACCCAGGTTTTGACGTTGAGCTCGGCGGCGGCGGTGATGTCACCGGCCTCCAGCAGCGCATCCTCCTGCGTGGCGAAAGCCTGCCGCGCCGGCGACGCCGGCCATCCGGGCAGCGCCGAACAGAGCAGCATCAGCGCGGACACCCGCGCCGGCCGGCGGGCGGCCAGCTCCATGCCCACCCGGCCGGAACCGGACGAGGCCACCACCGCGGCCGACGAGACGCCCAGCGAGTCGATCAGGGCGAGGACGTCGTCGGCGTCGTTGTAGGGCGCCGTCGGCAGCGGCGACTCGCCGAAGCCGCCCAGGTCGCAGCGGGTCACACGGAAGCCCGCGCCGGCCAGCAAGCTCACCTGCGGGGACCACATCCGGCGGTCGCAGACCATCGAGTGCAGCAGAAGCACGTCCGGTCCGGAGCCGGTCACGTCATGGGAGAGAGTCATCGAGGGCACAGTAGGCGCGCTCGATCGAAGATCGCACCCAATTTAGGATCGACGCCATGACGAGCGTGACCCCGCAGGATGTCCAGGACGCGGCCCGGCAGATCGAGGGAGCCGTCCACCGCACCCCGGTGCTGCGCTCGCGGACCCTCGACGAGCTGATCGGTGCGCGGATCGCCCTCAAGGCCGAACATCTGCAGCGGGTCGGGGCGTTCAAGTTCCGGGGCGCCTACAACGCGATCTCCCGGCTCGCCCCGGAGCAGCTCGCGAAGGGCATCGCCGCCTACTCGTCGGGCAACCACGCGCAGGCCGTGGCGCTCTCGGCGCGGGAGCTGGGCAGCAGCGCGGTGATCGTGATGCCGGACGACTCGCCCGCCTCCAAACTCGCCGCGGTCGCCGGGTACGGCGCCGAGATCATCACCTACGACCGCTACACCGAGGACCGGGAGGCCATCGGCCACCGGCTGGCCGAGGAGCGCGGGCTGGCGCTGATCCCGCCGTACGAGCACCCGCACGTGATCGCCGGGCAGGGCACCGCCGCGCTGGAGCTGCTGCAGGACACCGGCGAGCTCGACACGCTGATCGTCCCGGTCGGCGGCGGCGGCCTGATCGCCGGCAGCGCCACCGCGGCCAAGGGCCTGCACCCGGGCATCCGCATCGTCGGCGTGGAGCCGGAGGCGGGCGACGACACCAAGCGTTCGCTGCAGGCCGGGCACCTGGTGCGGATCCCGGTGCCGCGGACGATCGCCGACGGGCAGGCGGCGCCGATCCCGGGGGAGCTGACGTTCTCGATCAACCGGCGGCTGGTCGACGACATCGTGCTGGTCTCCGACGACGACATCCGCGGTGCGCTGCGGTTCGCCGTCGACCGGCTCAAACAGGTCCTGGAGCCCAGCGGCGCGAGCGGGCTGGCCGCCCTGCTGGCCGGCGCCTACCGGCCGGCCGAGGGCGAGCGGGTCGGCGTCATCCTGTCCGGCGGCAACGTCGGCGCCCCCCGCCTGGCAACCCTGCTCGCCGAAGAAACCCTGCCCGCCGAAGGCTAGCGCTGACCGCCGAAGAAACGCTGCCTGCCGAAGGCTGGCGCCCGACCGCGGCCCGGCTCCTACGGCTGCTCGACAAGGGCCAGGACGCGGGCCTCGGCCGCGGGACTGATCCCGACCGGCCGGCGATCGGAGCGCTGCGGCGGCGGCCCGGGCAGCGACCGCAGCCACGCCCACGTGTCCTCGACCGTTTCGCGCACGGCCCGGACCTTCAGGCCGGCGGCCAGGGCCTTCGACACGTCACCGCGGTGGATGTAGTCGGCGTCCGGGCCCGGCGGCAGCCAGATCGGCAGTTCCTCCCACGGTTTGATTCCGGCGGAGGCGATCTGCTCGGCCGTCACCCACACCAGCTCGGCCCGCCCGCCGGTCACCTCGTTCGCGGCCGACAGCAGCCCGCCCATCGTGGTGTGCCCGGACGGCCCGACCACGTTGTAGGGACCCGACAACCCGGCCTCGGCGGCGGAGACCAGGAACGCCGCCAGATCCCGTACGTCGATGTACTGCAAGGGGTAGTCCGGCGGCCCCGGGGCCAAGGTCGGCCCGCCGCGGGCCAGCCGGTCGAGCCACCACGGCAACCGGCCCACGTCCTCGCCCGGTCCCAGGATCAGCCCGGCCCGGGCCAGCAGCACCGGCCCGTCGAAGGACGCCGCCGCGATCTCCCCGCGCAGCTTGTCCCCGGCGTACCCCTTCTCCGCCGGCGTCGTCAGCGGCGTCTGCTCGGTCAGCACGCCGATCCGGCGCTGCCAGTCGTAGACCGACCGCGTCGACACGTACGTGTAATGCCCGGCCCGCCCCCGCAGCAGGTCGACCGAGCGTTGCACCGCCTCGGCATCACCCGACCACGTGTCGAGAACCGCGTCCCACGAGCCGCTGGACAGCGCGCCCAGCCCGCTCCGGAAGTCCCGGTCGCCGGTCAGCGTGCGCACCCCGGCCGGGCCGTCGCGGTGCCCCCGGTTGAACACGGTCACGTCGTAGCCGCGCCGCACGGCCTCCTCGGCGACGGCCCGCCCGGCGAAGCCGGAACCGCCCAGAATCAGCAGCCTCATCCGGCACACAGTGCACGGTCCCGCCCGTACGCGGGAAGAGCTGATCGCTGTCAGCGCAACCTTTCGATGGCCTCCACCACCAAAGCGTGATCCTCCGCCTGCGGCAACCCCGAGACGGTCACCACGCCGACGACGCCGGCGGCCTCCAGGCGTACGGGGAAAGCACCACCGTGAGCCGCGAACCTGGCCGGATCCACCCCGACGCTCGCGTCCAGTTCGCGGCCCTGGGCCGCCAGACGCCGGCCGACCAGGTAGGACGAGCTGCCGAAGCGCTCGACCACCCGCACCTTGCGCTCGATCCAGGCGTCGTTGTCGGCGGTGCTGCCGGCCATAGCGGCGTGGAACAGTTGCTGCGGGCCCCGCCGGATGTCGATCGCGATCGGCAGGGCCCGTTCGGTGGCCAGCTCCACCAGCAGCGAACCCAGGCGCCACGCGTCGGCGAAATCGAACCGGGTGAAGATCAGGTCGCGCTCCTGCTGCTCGAGCCGCGCGATGAGGTCGTCGTCAGTCACCCGATCATTATCGACGCCGTCGGGTCCGCAACCAGATGCCGAACCACCCGACAGCGACAAAGATCATCATCGAGCAGCACAGCGTCTTGATGAAAATCATCGCCTCCGGT
>DASWRZ010000005.1:0-13885 GCA_036402935.1 Actinoplanes sp. | reverse complement strand
CCGCCGAGAGCCCAGCCGCCGAGAGCCCAGCCGCCGAGAGCCCAGCCGCCGAGAGCCCAGCCGCCGAGAGCCCAGCCACCCAGAGTCCAGCCGCCCAGAGTCCAGCCGCCGAGAGCCCAGCCGGCCCGAGTCCAGCCGCCGAAAGCCCAGCCCGCGGTGCCCAGCCAGCGGCCCACCTACGAGGAGCCACCCCCGCGCGAAGAACGACCACCGGTCACCGCACGCGCCGCGGCCCCTCCCGCCGCGCAGCAGACGAGGCGCCTGCTCGATCCCGTGATGTACGACGGCAGCGACATAGTCACTGTGGACAAGCGGACGCCGCTGCAGAAGCTCACCGGTCACAACGAGACCGATGCCGACGGCATGAGCCGGCTGCAACGCGACGGCCGGGCCGTGGCCCTGGTCGAGCTGGTGTTCGTCCCCGACGACGGCGTGGTGTCGAGAGCGGTGACGAAGCGCCGCAACGCGATCGCCGTCGAGCTCGACGAGGCCTTCGCGTCGGTCACGCACGATGTGGAAACGGATTTGCCGGCCCACGTCGCCGTCGAGGTGCTCACGGGGACGAACCCGGTGCAGAAACACGGCGTGCTCCGCGTGGCCGGCGAGATGACCGAGGCGATGCTGCCGAAGGTGAAGATCGAGTACTTCTCGATCGCGGAGACCTTGAGGCCGCTGCTCGATGCCGCCGAGCGGACCGCCCGGGGTCTGACCGCCCGCGGTATCGAGGTCGTCAGCAAACACTTCGTCTTCCTGGCCGCCATGAGGTTCCCGGCCGATGAGACGACCAAGGACGACTGGAGGAAGCTGCTCGGCGACGCCCGCGTCACCTGGGTCGACTTCAGCGTGGGTGAGCCGGGGGAGGAGGAGTATCCGCCACTCCGATCACCGTTCGGCCTGCATGTGCTGACCGACAAGGAAGACGTCCTGACGCTCATCAGGAAGCAGTCCGAGGTTCTCTACCACTTCGGACCGGACGTCCGCGAGCCGGAAACCTCCGAGGTGGACGAGTCGCCGGCCGAGGCCCGGCGCTGGTGGCCGTGGGGGAAACGGCCGACCGACTGAAGTTTTGTCGTAGGGACGTGCGATCCTCTCTCGGCGCGGAGTCATAGTGACTCCCGTCGAAGTCATGGGGGAGGGCGCCATGCGCGCTTCAGGGCGTGCTTTTTCGCTGATCGTCGCGTCAGCGGTGGGGTGCGGAGCGGTGGTCGGCCTCGGGGCCGGCCCGGCTGCCGCGGCGGTCACCGATCAACCGACGGATCTTCTTACGGCCGGGCAGGCGTGTGTCGCGCAGGCGCCCGGCCCTTACCTGAGCCCGGTGCGGCTCAACGACGCCAACGCGGTGACGCTGCAGGCGACCTACAGCGGCACGCCGGCGAGCGCCGACGCTACGAGTGACTTCCAGGTCTGGGACGTCGCCAAGCCCGGCGAGCCGCAGCAATGGAGCGACGGGCTCGACGAGGACAACAACCGGGCCTTCATCCAGCTCGAGGATCCGTCGCGGCAGCTGGACGGGGTTACGTACGCGTGGAAGGTGCGCATCGAAGACGGCGGCAACGCGTCGGCCTGGAGCGACACCTGCTACTTCACGATCGACCGCACCGGCGGCGACGCGCCGAAGGTCTCCTCGGACGACTATCCGCAAGGGGACTGGGACCACGAGTACGGCGAGGTCGGGCACCCCGGCACCTTCGTGTTCAGCTCGGTGTCCGATGACACGGTGAGCTACCGGTACCGCTTCTACTCGAGCGAGGCGGGTGGCGACGACAACTGGTCGACCGTGACCGCGGCGGGCCCGGCAAGAGTCACCTGGACGCCGCCGGGGGCCGGGGAGAGCTCGGTCGACGTCTATGCCGTCGACCGTGCCGGCAACACGTCCGAACTGACGTACTACGAGTTCTACGTGGCGGAGACGCGGCCGTCGGTGTTCTCCAGCGCCTACCCGGACTGGGGCACCAACCTCGACTACGGCGTCGGCGTGCCGGGCGAGTTCGACTTCACGTCGAACATCACCGCCACCTCCTTCGCGTGGCGCATCGGCGACGGCGGGCCGTCCGGCACCGTCGCGAGTCCGGACGGACGCACGGCCACGGCGATGATCGCGCCCGCCGAGGCGGGCAGCCAGACCCTGTACGTGCGGGCGGTCACGGCCGACGGCGCCACACACCCCGAGCGGGCCTACACGTTCACCGTCGACAACGCGCCCGCGGTGACCGGGGACCTCAACCAGGGCGTGATCATCGGGTCGTCGCTCAACTTCCACTTCGCGCCGAGGCTGCCCGGTGTCACGGCGTACCTCTACGGGCCGAACGACTACGACCCCGCGCACCCGGAGAAGTCGGTCGTGCTGCCCGCGGCCGCCGACGGCACCGCCGACCTGACCTGGACGGCGACCAACGACAACGAGAACGTGCAGGGCCTGCGCGTGCAGAGCCGCGGCGCTGACGGCACCGTCTCGATCTCGCGCTACCTGCCGATCTCGGTGTGGACCGCCGCGCCGAGCGTGACCCGCACGGGCGGCGACGTGCTCGGGACGACGGCCACCTTCACGGCGCGCACCGACATGGTCAGCCCCGCCAAGTACGAGATCACCTACAACGGCGACAGCACGACCACGCGGCTGGTCCCGGCCGCGGCCGACGGCACCGTCAGCTTCCAGTACAAGACCGTCAAGCGCGGCTACACCTACGTCAGCGTGGTCGCGATCAACGCGGCCGGCGTGCGGACGGACGTGGGCGGCACGAACTGGACGGTCACCGACGCCCCGGTGGTGGCCTCGACCGACTTCCCGTCCTCCGGCTCCGGCCGGATCGCGCCGGGCACGTTCACCTTCAAGCCGCAGCAGGCCGGCGTGGCCCGGTACGAATACCAGCTGGGCGACAGCGCCGGGACCGTGGCCGCCGCGGCCGACGGCACCGCGACGCTCACCTGGACACCGCCCGACTCGGGCTACTACCAGCTCTACCTCTACAGCTTCACGGCGAGCGGCGACAAGTCGATGCAGACCATCTACTTCTTCTCCGTCGCGCCCGACCCGCTGACCGTGACATCGGTGTCGCCGGCCTCGGTGGCCAAGGGCGGCGTCCGCACGATCACGATCACCGGCACCGGCCTCCACGATTCGGACCAGGTCACCGTGACCCCGGCCGGCGGCGCGGCGATCGCCGCGACGGTGCTGAGCACGAGCGCCGACCACAAGACCACGACGGCCACGGTCGACCTGACCTCGGCCGCCGCCGGCAAGGCCACGGTGGCGGTCGCCCCCGACCAGTGGAGCACCCCGGTGACCCTGGCCGACGCCCTCACGATCACCGGCTCGACGGCGATCAAGCCGGTCACGCCGCCGGCGATCACCGGCCCGGCCGCGGTCGGTTCGACGCTCAAGGCCTCGACCGGCACGTGGGATCCGGCCGGCACGTACACCTACCAGTGGTCGGCCAACGGCACCGCGATCAGCGGCGCGACCGGCGCCGGCTACGTGATCCCGGCGGCCCAGCTCGGCAAGACCCTGACGGTGACGGTCACGGCGGCCAGGACCGGCTACACGTCGGCGCACGCCACCTCGGCGGCGACCACGGCGGTGGTCAAGGCGGCGGCACCGCGGGCCACCGCGGCACCCAAGGTTTCCGGTACGCCGAAAGCCGGCTCGACGGTGCAGGCGACCACGGGTACGTGGTCACCGGCGGCCGACTCGTACCGCTACGAGTGGCGTCTCGCCGGCACCCTGCTCAGCAACACGACCAAGTCGCTCACGTTGACGACGGCCATGCGCGGTAAGTCGCTCACGGTGACGGTCGTCGCGGTCAAGGCCGGCTACAACGACGGTCGCGCGACCAGTGCGGCGGTAACCATCTCCTGAGCCGGACGTGGGCCGTCCCTGCTTTGGTCTCACGGGACGGTCTACGGACTGGCAGACCCGGGACGGCGGGGGCGGCTCACGGCGTACGGAAGGCGGCCCGGAAGCGGGCCGCCTTCCTGGGGAAGTCAGCGGACGCTGATGGTGACCGTGGCCGTGCTGGTGGCGGCCGGCAGCTTGGTCATGTCGATCGCGAGGAACTCGCCCTCGTCCTGCCCGCCGGTGGTCGGGGAGACCTTGGCGTGCAGGGTGAACGGGGTGGTGGCGGACTGGGTCAGGCCGTCGATGCCGAAGTCGCTGTCGTTGGACAGGACGATCGTGCGGCCGCCGTCGAGCTGGGCCACGCCCTCGACCTTGTCGTGGGAGAAGAATTTGGCCTGCGGGTCGAGCGTGGTCAGCAGGTCGGTGACGTCGAGGAACGGTGCCTTGCTGACCGGTTTGACGCCGCCGGCGGCGAGGGTGGCCGTCGCGGTGACGGTGTTCTGCTTACCGACGGTGTGCTCGATGCTGCCGCCGTTGATCAGGTAGCCGCCCTTGGTGGCGTCGTAACCCGGCGCCTTCGGGCCGACGTCGGTGGCGCCGGTGAGGTCGATCTGGAAGATCTGCTTGAAGGCGTCGGGCGGGAAGTTGCCGTCGCGCTCGTCGACCAGGAACCTCGTCGCCGACAGGGCGGTGATCTCGCTGACCGCGGTGCCGGTGTCGTCCGGGTCGTCGAGCAGATAGAGGTACTCGTGCGTCCCGTGGCTGCGCAGGTCGACCGTGACGATCCGCAGCGTGGTGACGTTGCCCGGCTTCTGGGTCAGGTCGGGCTGCTGGAGCGCCGACTGCATGATCCCGACCAGCGTCCGGCCGTCGGGGGTGACCGTGAGGCCCTCCATGCCCTTGTTGGGCACCCGGTTCTTCAGCTCGACCGGCAGGCTGCCGTCGTAGGGCGAGAATCGGCCGATCTGGCGCCCGTTGCGGTCGAAGTGGGTGATCAGCGGGCCGTACTCGTCGGACACCCAGAAGGTGCCGTCCCGCTGCGCCACCAGGCCTTCCGAGTCGTAGCCGGTCGCGTCGGCCGGCAGGACCTTCCCGTTCAGGTCGGTAATCGTCTCGCCCGTGTCGGCGACGTCGTTGACGTGGCCGGTGTACGGCGTCCCGTCCGGCCGCCGCAGGGTGATCTTCCTCTCCAGGACCGCCTTGCCGTCGCCGTCGAAGCGGAACCGGCCGATCTGCGGATGGAAGCTCGGCAGCGGCTCGACCTTGGTGCCGTTCGGGCCGTCCACGTTGGGACCGCGATCGGTCAGCCCGTAGAACTCGTCGGTCCGGCCCGGGACGGGGGTCAGCGACGAGCCGTAGCCGCCGCCACCGATCGTCACGCCGCCGATGGTCGCCAGCGGGGCGATGTGCGTGGTGTAAAGCTTCACCGCGTCACTCACGGTGTAGGTGAATGTATCGGTGCCGCGGAAACCCTTGGCCGGCACGTACCGGAAGGAGCCGTCCGCGTTGAGCGCGAGCGTGCCGTGCGCCGGATCGGTGTGGTCGATCAGGGTGAGCGGGTCGCCGTGGTCGTTGCCGAAGACGCCGTGGCGCGAGTCGACGTCGGTCGCGCCGGAGATGCGGTAGGCGTCGTTGCGGGCGGCGAGCGCCGGCGCGTGATGCGCATTGGCCGCGCCGGGCGTCACCAGGGTCAGCGCGAGAGCGCCGGCCCCGGCGAGCGCGAGCCCACGGCGGGAAGCGAGCCGCGCGCGAGCGCGGCGAATTGAACGCGTGTCCATGCTCAGGAGTCTCGGGCGGCGGGGTGGCCGCCAGGTGAACGCGGCCGTGCGCCGGAAAGTTGATCAGTCCCGGAGCGGCAAAATGCGGGAGTTCGCTCGCACGTCACCTCAGCCTCACCTCAGTCGCGTCGTGCTACAAACCGGCGATGCGCATCCTGTTCGTTGCGGCGCCGCTGCAAGGCCATTTGCTCCCGCTTGTTCCGCTGGCCGCGGCCTGCCGGGACGCCGGGCACAACGTGGTTCTGGCCGCCGGAGGCTTCCCGCCCGACGTGATGGGCTTGCGTACGGCCGACATCGGCACCGGTTTCAGCCTGCCCCGCAGCGCGATCCGGGTCGCCCTGCGGCATCCGGGCCTCGCGCGCGCCGAGATGCGCGGGACGGCCGGGCACGCGATGGTCGGAGAGCTCTTCGGCCGGGCGAACCTGGCGCTGATCGAGCCGTTGGAGGCGCTCGCTTCCCGCGAACAGCCGGATCTGATCGTCTTCGAGCCGCTCGCGGAGGCGGGCGCGGTCGTGGCCGGGCGGTTGTCGATTCCGGCGGCGCTGCAGGAGAACACGCTGTGGCCGGCCGCCGATCTGTTCAAGGCCGTGACCACGTCATCGGCATTGTCCAGCTTCGACGTCCCGAATCCGGAGCTGACGATCGCGATAACCCCGGCCAGCCTTCGGGGCGAGCCGCCGGCCGGGGCGATCTCGATGCGGCCGGTTCCGTTCTCCGGGGGTGGGTCGGTCCCGGACTGGTTGCTCACGCCGGGCGAGAAGCCGCGCGTGTTGGTCAGCCGGAGCACGCTGAACGGCCCGAACGACGGTGACCCGATGCCGGCCGTCATCGCGGCTGCGGCGTCGGTCGATGCCGAATTCGTTCTGGTGCGGCCGGCGAAGACGAACGGCCTCGGAGGCAATGTGCGCGCGGTCGGCCGGATTCCCCTGGACCGGGCGCTTCCGCATGCCGCCGCTTTCATCCACCACTCCGGCGCGGGAAGCGTGCTGGGCGGGCTGGCGGCGGGAGTCCCGCAGCTGACCACGCCCGGCGCCGGCGACCGGCGGCACAACGCCGAGTTGCTGGCCGCCCGCGGCGCCGGCCTCGCCGTCGACGCAAAGGCGATCACCGCGGCCGACCTGATCCGGCTGCTGACCGACCCGGGTTTGCGGAACGCGGCGCGAGAGGTGGCGGAGGAGATCGCCGCAATGCCTGCACCGTCCGATGTGGTGCCGGCGTTGGAGAAGCTCGTCAGCGGATGAGGGAGCTCACCAGCTGCGGGCCCAGTCGGGCGGCGGTAAGACGGGCAGGCCCGGTTCGCCGGTGATCGTCACTGTCAGGATCGGTCGGTATGACTCCACCGCTTCGCCGTCCCGCCCGCATCCACCCGCTCCTCGCCGCTACGCCACGAGAACCTTGCGGTCCCCGGACCAACGGCACGAGATTCCGGTGAACCCGGGCGAAACACGTGGTGGGCGACGTCGATGGCGCCGCTCTGCTGTCATGGAAGCCGACCGGGAGGTGCCCGATGACAGTCGAAGACCCGACCGCCAAGTCGCGTCAGTTCTGGGACGACGTCGCCCCGCGCTACGACCGGGCGATGCGTTTCCTCGAGCGCTTTCAGTTCCGCGGCGGCCGGGAATGGGTGTGCTCGCGGGCCCGCGGCGACGTTCTCGAGGTCGCCGTCGGCACCGGACTCAACCTCGGTCTCTATCCGCCCGGGACACGTCTGACCGGCGTCGACCTGAGCCCGGAGATGCTCGCGCAGGCCCGTTCCCGATCGGCCGGCATAGGCCGGCCGATCGAGCTGAAAGAGGCCGACGTGGCGGCGCTTCCCTTCGACGACGGCACATTCGACACGGCGGTGTCCACATTGGCCATGTGCGCGGTGCCCGACGAGCGGGCCGGCATTCTCGAGATGTGCCGGGTGCTGCGGACGGGCGGGCTCCTGCTGCTGCTCGACCACATCGGCAGCAATTGGTGGCCGATCTGGGCGGGTCAACGGCTGATGGAGGTTTACACGATTTCCCACGGCGGCGAGCACATGACGCGGCGGCCACGTCCGATCGTCGAACGGGCCGGCTTGGTCATCGAGGAATCGGAACGACTCAAAGCCGGCACGGTCGAGCGAATAGCCGCTAGGAAGCCGTGAGAAATTCGCCGAGAAAGCGGGCTTCGTCGCGCAGTTGGCCGGCCCGATCGGCGTGCCCGGTGCGGTCGTAACCGGCGGCGGCCTCCTCGCGGGCGGCAACCTCGTCCCGCACGATCTGCGCGATGTCGTCGGGAGAGAGGACGCGGCGCTCGGCCTCGGCGGCGCCGACCCCGAGCGGGGACTGCTCGATCGCGAGTCCCTTGATTTCCGCCGGCACCACGGCTTCGGCGTTTTCTATCGCGGCCAGCGTGGATCGCAGCACGCCGACGGCGACTCGGTCGCGGGCCTTCATCGCGGCGGGAAGGGCTCCGCGGAGTTGTTCACGAAGTGAGAGGGACACGGCCCCAGATTAGCGGAACGCCTTTTCCAGAAACGGCAGGAGCGCCTGGAGTGCCGCGCTGACTCGCGGACGCCAGACCAGCGCGAGCAGCGCGGGAATCTCGACCCCACGGATCGGCAACGCCTTCAGTTCGGGATAGTTCGCTGCCATCGACTCGCTCAGCACGGCAATGCCGAGACCGCGGGCCGCGAGGCTCGCGACGGCGCCGGGCGCCGACGCGGCCAGCGCCAGATCGGGCATGAAGCCCCGCGACAGACAGGCCTCGTCGAAAACGGCTCGGATACCGGTGCCTTCCGGCAAGGTGACGAGCGGGTACGCCGTGAGCTCCTCCACGGTCACCGCGTCCCGGCCGGCCAGTTCCGAATCGGCCGGCGCCAATGCGATCAGGCCCTCGCGGGCGATGACGTGCGAAGCCAGATGCTCCGGAGGCTCGCCGGCCAGGCCGACCAGCGCGATGTCGTAGAGCGAGACCCGCACGCCGGCCACCAGCTGGTCGGAATTGTCCTCGGCCAGCTCCAGTTCGATCGCCGGATGCGCCTGGTGAAATGCGGCCAGGGCGGCGAAGAGCGGCTCCACCTCGCAGCCGATGACCATTCCGATCGTCAGGTGGCCGCGCACCAGCCCCTGCACCTGGTCGACGGTCTGCCGGAGGCCGGCCACGGCGTCCAGCGCGGCTTTCGCGTACGGCAGCGCCTCACGCCCCGCCTCGGTGAGCCGCGCCGTGCGCCCGGACCGGTCGAAGAGCTCCGCTCCGAGCTCCTTCTCCAGGGCCCTGACCTGCGCACTCACGCCGGACTGGCTGATGTGCACGCGGAACGCGGCGCGGGTGAAGTTGGCCTCCTCGGCGACCGCGGCGAAGTATTCGAGCTGGCGCAGTTCCATAACCACAGATTCTAGCTATGACAAGAACCATCTGTTGGACTACTGGTTCCGACCGAGGCAGGGTGGAGTCATGACCGAGAAAGCAATGAAGCCCGAAGACCTGACCCGCCTCTTCGTCGAGCGGGCCAACGCCAAAGACGCGGGGGGCCTGGCCCAGCTCTATGAGGAAGACGCGGTCATGGCCTATCCGCCCGGCAGCCAGACCGTCGGCCGGGCGGCGATCGAGAGGCTGTGGGCCGAGCTGCTGCCCAAGATGCCGGAGTTCAAGCCCGAGCAGCCGCTGCCCACGCTGATCAGCGGCGACCTCGCGCTGACCTCGACGCCGCCGCGCGACGGTGCGGGCGCACGCGCCCAGGTGGTGCGCCGACAGCCCGACGGCTCGTGGCTGCGGGTGCTCGACCAGCCCGAGTTCATCACTCCGGGGCACTGACGCGGGCACCTGACACCGGCACCTGGGCTGGCGCCTGGGCTGGCGCTGTGCGGGGCTGGCGCTGCGCGGGGCTGGCGCCTGGGCTGGCGCTGTGCGGGGCTGGCGCCTGGGCTGGCGCTGTGCGGGGCTGGCGCTGTGCGGGGCTGGTGTCGGCCGGTGTGCCGCTGTGGTGGTGCCAGACGGGGGGAAGGCACCACCACAGCGCACGCGCCACTGAGGTCTCTTTTGTTATGGGATCGCCGGGGGCATGGCGTCACCCATGACTCAAAGGCCGGAGTGGCTGATCACCGGGGATGGAGCGCCGGGGGTCGGCGCGATGGAACTACCAGGCGTGGAACTACCAGGCGTGGAGATGCCCGGTGGGGGATGCCCGGTTGGGGATGTTCGGTGTGGGGATGTTCGGTGCGGAAAACCAGGCTCAGAGCGCGATCCGCTGACCGGGGAAGATCAGGTTCGGGTCGTTGATGATGCCGCTGTTGAGCGTGGCCAGCGTGTGCCAGCCGCCCTTGACCTGGTAGCGCGACGCGATGGTCGACAGGGTGTCGCCCGAACGCACCACATAGGTCTTGCCGGTCGCCTTGACCGACGCCGACCGGACGACCCGGTTGGTGGTGGTCGCCTTGCGGTGAGTCGTCTTCGACGACTTGTGGCTCACCGACTTCGAGGTGTGGCTCGACTTGTGGCTGCTCGACTTGTGGCTGCTCGACTTGCTGCTGTGCGAGCCACTGGTGTTGCTGCCCGAGTAGTGCTTGGTCGAGCCGCCCTTCTTGCCGCACACCGGCCAGGCGCCGATGCCCTGGCCATCCAGGACCTTCTCGGCGATCGCGATCTGCTCGGACCGGCTCGCCTTGTTGGCCGTGCTGGCGTACTTCGTGCCGCCGTACGCCTTCCAGGTGCCCTTGGTGAACTGCAGGCCACCGTAGAAGCCGTTGCCCGTGTTGATGCTCCAGTTGCCGCCGGACTCGCACTGCGCGACCGCGTCCCAGTTCACACTGGACGCCTGCGCCGCTGAGGCCGGGCCGAGCAGGGCGGCCGTGCCCGCTACGCCCGCGGCGGTGATGCCGAGGGCAATTCGGGCATGCTTACGGATCTGTGCCATGACAGAAAATCCTCCACGCCTGCGAAGTCAGCTGTCGGGTTCGGGCTGAGGTGCCCGGCCGCAAATCGCGGCTTCACCCCGAGGCGCGCAATAGCGCGCCGAGGAACTTTTGGGTCCCCCGCTCCATGCCTTGGGTCAAGTTCCGCTGGGCGGCGGCAAGGACTCGGCGTTCCGCCCACGGTGTCCACGTTGGCGGACCGACCGACCGTAGCCGGGCCGATTCGGCGATCGCCAAGCTTCAGTGACGTTGTTCTCAGTAATTGCCCTATTTGATCTTTGTTTACTACGAGTATGACCGATATGTGAAGCCAAAAATTGCGTGGCCCTTTGCCTGATGCAGAATCGACAACCATGACCCAGCCCACACGCGAGCACGACATCGTCGTCTACGGCGCCACCGGTTTCGCCGGAACACTCGTCGCGCGCCACTTGGCCGCACACGCACCCGCCGGCGCCCGTCTGGCGCTGGCCGGCCGTTCCGAGACGAAGCTCACTCGTGTCAGGGCCGAGCTCGACGTCGACTGGCCGATCGTGGTCGCCGACGCTTCCGACGAAACCGCCCTGGCCCGCCTCGCGGCCTCCGCTCGTGTGGTCGTCACCACCGTCGGCCCGTACGAGAAATACGGCCGCCAGTTGGTCGCGGCCTGCGCCGCCGCCGGCACCGACTACGCCGACCTGACCGGCGAGGTCCTCTTCGTCCGCGACAGCATCGACGCCAACCACGACCTGGCCCGCCGCACCGGCGCCCGCATCGTGCACGCCTGCGGCTTCGACTCCGTCCCCTCCGACATCGGCGTCCACGTCCTCAACCGCCAGGTCGAGGCCGACCAGGCGGGCGACCTGACCGACACCACCCTGGTCGTGACCAGCCTGCGCGGCGCCATGAGCGGCGGCACCATCGACACCGTCCGCAACCAGATGCAGACGATGAAGAAGGACCGCAGCCGGGCCCGCATCGCCGCCAGCCCCTACAGCCTGTCACCCGACCGCGCCGCCGAGCCGGACCTCGGGCGCCAGTCCGACATGGTCACCCTGCCGGGCGCCGCCGTCGACCCGTCGTTGCGCGGCACCCTGGCCCCGTTCTTCATGGCGTCGTTCAACACCCGGGTCGTACGCCGTTCCAACGCACTGCGGGACTGGTCCTATGGCCGTACATTCCGCTACCGCGAGGTGATGAGCGTGGGCGCTTCTCCGCTCTCCCCGGTTATTGCGGCGGTGACGAAGTTCGGCATCGGCGCGGCCATGGTCGGCCTGGCCGTGACGCCGCCGGCGATTCTCGATCGCGTCCTGCCGAGTCCGGGCACCGGCCCGAGCGAGCACACCCGCAAGTCCGGCCACTTCACCGTCGACGTCTTCACCCGCACGACGACGGGCGCGCGCTATCGCTCTCGCGTCCGGGCACAGGGCGATCCCGGCTACGCGGCAACCGCAGTCATGCTCGGCGAGTCGGCGCTGGCTCTGGCCTTCAGCCGCGACGAGTTGCCGCCCTCGGAGGGCGGCGTGCTGACCCCGGCCACCGCGCTGGGCGACGTGCTGGTCGATCGCCTACGCGCAGCCGGCTTCACCATCACCGCGAGCCGCGCCGACTGAGGCAGCGCGCTCCCGGCCGGCCCGCTGCAGATCGAGGAGTTGGTCGGCAGAGGGCCGGCCCGGGCGAGGGCCGGTTCCGGTGGGCGCCGAACCGGGCGTGAGCCGCCCGGACAAGGCCGGGGTCCCGTTTTCCGGTCTTGTCCGGAACACAGGCGTACCTGATCACTGCGAGACTGCCCCACGATCGCGCGCGTCAAACATCCGGCGCGATCACGGAACGGTCAGGCGATCAACGGGTAAGCAGGTGGCCGGCGATCCACGTCAGGTGGTCGGCCAGCTCGTCCGGGTCCTCGGTCATGTCGCGGGAGATCCAGTCGATGATGACCTCGCTGATCCCGGCGATCAGGGCCAGCAGCGTCCGCTCCAGCCGCCGCTTGTCGGCGGTCGCGCCGACGAACCGGTTGACCAGCGGCGCGAAGTGCTGGGCGTCCTCCTGCAGCACACCCCGGCGGCGGGTCTCCATCCGGGGCGCGTTGACGTAGATCACCCGGGCCCGCTCCGGATCCTCGACCAGCTTGGCGATCAGCGTCCGCATCATCGGCCGGAGAAGCTCCTCGGCCGTCCCCGCCTGCTGCGGAGCCGCCCGGGCGACCTGGGCGAGCAGCCAACGGTTCTGCTCGCGGTGCACGACCAGCAGCAGGGTTTCCCGGTCGGCGAAGTGCTCGTAGAAGTAGCGCTTGGAAACCTTCGCCGCGGCGCACACATCGGCCACCGTGACGTCCTCGTAGTCGCGGGTGCCGAACAGGTGCACCGCCGCCGCCATGATCCTCGCCCGGCGTTCGCTGGCCCGTTCCTGCCGAGACCGCCCGCCGTAGTTCTCGCCGCGACGCGATGGGGCGCCTCGGGGCGGCGCCATCGCCGTCCGCTCTTCCACGCCCCCCACCGTAGGCCCTCGGCGGCGACTGATCCTAAACAGTGCCGAAAAGCCCAGGTGATCAGGATTTTCGACGGTCCACGTTGTCCGTTCCGATGACGCCGACCCCAGCCGGCAGGACGGCCGGCAAGACGGCCGGCAGGACGGTCAACAAGGCGGCCGGCACAGCGGCAGCAGATCACTCCTCACTCGATCACCCCGACGTTGGGGACCGGATCGCGCCACAGGCTCCGGAAGACGATCGCGATCAGCAAATGGGCGAACGCCGGCCAGTCCGTCCCGTACGCAATAAAGGGGTAGGTTTTGCCGGTCTCCGCGAGACCCGGGCGGATCCGGTCGATCCAGGCAGCCGAAGCGGAAGGCGCCGGCAGCACCCGCGCCAGCGGCGACGTCTCACTGACCAGCGGAAAGGCCGTCGCCCCACTGATCACCAGGCCCACGATGAAGATCAGCAGCCAGACCCGGACAGCCTTCATGATCTTGACGGTAGGCCGTGCCTGAATGTGCCGCTGTCTCGCACACAACACCTTCACAACCTCTCCGCTACTGGCCGAACCCTCTCCTTACCGGCACGATTCACTCGTGACCGCAAGCCGCCTTCCCTACCCGCTCACTCTGACGGGAGGCGGCATCGTCCTGCGTGAGTGGCGTTCGGACGACCTCGACGACCTGGTGGTGATGCTCGACGACCCCGACATCGCCCGCTGGACGCCGATGCCGTCGCCGTTCGACGTCGAGGCCGGCATCGCCTATCTGAAGCGCGCCTACCAGGGACGCACCACCGGTCAGCGCATCCAGCTCGCGATCACCGCCGCCGCCGACGGCGGCACGCCCCTCGGCGAGGTCCTGCTCTTCGGCGTCGACCTCGGCCTCAAGGAGGCCGAGCTCGGCTATCTGGTCGGCGCGCCTCATCGGCGACGGGGGCT
>DASWRZ010000004.1:0-9552 GCA_036402935.1 Actinoplanes sp. | reverse complement strand
CAAGCTGATCGAGCGCTACCAGGCCAAGCACGAGATCCCGATGTCGCACCCGCGCATCGCCCAGCTCGACCTGGCCTACCACGACGTGCGCCGGGGCCGCGGCCTCTACGCGCTGATGGAGAAGCGCAAGCAGGTCGACCGGATCGCCAACGACCTCGAGATCTTCGAGGCGAAGGAGACGCCGCCGCAGACCACGCGGGCGCGCCTGCGGGGCGAGTTCATCCGGCACGCGCAGGAGAAGCGGCGCGACTTCACCGTCGACTGGGTGCACCTCAAGCTCAACGACCAGGCCCAGCGCACGGTCCTCTGCAAGGATCCGTTCCGGGCGTACGACGAGCGGGTGGAGCGCCTGATCGCCAGCATGTGAGTTCCTTTAGGCTGGTCGGGCGATGGAAGACGAGCCCGACCAGCCTTTGAACCGCGTGGAGCGCCGCCGCGAGCGGATCCGGGCGGAGATCCGGCGTAACCGCGAGGGCGGCCACAAGATCCCCACCTGGGTGCTGGCCGCCGTCCTCGGGCTCGTGGTTATCGGGTGGATCTGGCTCGCCGTCACCCGGTAGAACTCGCCGTCACCCGGTAGAAAGAGTCAATGCTTCCTGCCGAGATCAGCGAATACCTGTTGGCTCATTGCACCCCGGCCGACGCGGTCCTGCGTGACCTGGCCGCCGAGACCCGCGCGACCTTCCCCGGCGAGGCCGGCATGCAGGTCTCCCACGACGAGGGCGAACTGCTCACCCTGCTCGTCAAGCTCTCCGGCGCGCGCCACGCCGTCGAGGTCGGCGTCTTCACCGGCTACTCCGGGCTCTGCATCGCCCGCGGCCTGCCCGCCGACGGCCACCTGCTCGCCTGCGACGTGTCGGAGGAGTTCACCGGCATGGCCCGCCGCTACTGGGAGCGCGCCGGTCTTTCCGGCCGCATCGAACTCCGGCTCGCCCCGGCCCTCGACACGCTCAAGGCGCTGCCGGGCGAGGAGGCGTTCGACTTCGCCTTCATCGACGCCGACAAGCAGGGCTACCGCGGCTACTACGAGGAGCTCGTGCCGCGCATCCGCCCGGGCGGCCTGCTCGTGCTCGACAACGTGCTGCGCGGCGGCAACGTCATCGCGGGCACCCGGCCGGCCGACGTCGCGATCCGTGAGATCAACGACGCGATCGTCGCCGACGAGCGGGTCGAGTCGGTGATGCTGCCGGTGCGCGACGGCGTGACGCTAGTCCGGAAACGCTAGATTCGCCGCGTGCCGCCCGGCCACCGCCCCGGCCAGGAAATAGGCGCGGTCCTCATGCAGGCCCCGGCCCATCGTCGACAGCCGTACCGGGCTCTTGACCAAGGCCTCGACGAGGCCCTCGACCCCGACGCGGACCAGGCGGTGCCTCGCGCTCAGCGGCGCGAGCGCCGCCTCGACGGCCGAGGCGAGCGGCGGGTCAAGGCCGTCCGGCACCGGCAGGTCGGCGGGGAGCAGGGCCACCTTCCCGTACGCGGTGAGGCTGTGATGCGACACACCTCGATGTCGCGGCCGGCCGTCTCCGTCGGAGATGCGCAGCGAGCCGACCGGGCGGCCGCCCAGTGTGCCGATCGCGTTGATCGCCTCGCCGAGCGCGACGCCGGAGAAACCCCAGGTCGTGCCCGTGCCGAGGTTGCCCGGCCCCTGCGCGACCACGGTGATGTGGGCGCCGAGCACGTGCCGTGCGGCCAGCAGCCCGCTGTGCACGGTGCTCGCCTCGAGGTCGCCGCCGAACGCCTGCCCGGTCGTGACCGTGCCGGCGAGGTGGTCGCGCAGCCCGTCGAGCGTGCGGGAGAACCAGGCCGGCAGCGCGCCGCCGTCGGTCATCACATACGCCACCCGGGCGGCGGGCCGGTCGGCGTGGATCCCGGCCAGGATCGCCGGCAGCGCCGAGTGCAGATCGGCCGTGACGACCGGCATGCCGTCGAGCGACTCGGCTGCCGCCATCACCTCGCGGTGCGGGGAGGACTCTTCGTCGACGCCGAGCAGGATCGGCTGCAGCGGCGTGTAGCGGGCCTTGACCAGGTGGCCCGAGTCGCGGCTGGTGCCGTCGGCCGGCGGGTCGGCGGGCAACCGGTCGGGCAGCGCGACGACCAGCGCGTACCCCCCGGTGCCGAGGCCCATCATCAGCGCGCCGACGTTGAGCAGCACCCGGTCGCCGGGCACCGGCTCGCCGACCAGGCCGGTGTAGGCCAGGGCATAGATCAGCCCGTCGGGGGTGCCGACCTCGAGCTCGACCACGCCGCGCCATCGGCGCCGCACCTGCGAGACCATGCCCGAACGCCACCGCACCATGGCGGGAGAGGTTACTCGACGCCGCCGTCGACGTGGCTGCGACCGGCGGTGCCGCGGGTCGGGTCGAGGAAGACGTAGCGGATCGCGGGATAGCGGGCCCGCAGCCGCCGCTCGGCGTCGTCCGAGGCCGCCTCGACCTCGCCCGCGGAGACGTGGTCCTGGAAGTCGACCTTGGCCGCGACCAGGATTTCGCCCGGCCCGAGCTGCATGGTCAGCAGGGTCGGCACGGCGACCACGACCGGGATCTCGTTGAGGTCGTGGGCGATCTGGTTGTGCATGCGGCGCGGCACCGCCCGGCCGACCAGCAGCGACACGTTGCTGCGGGCCAGGATGCCGGCGACGACGAAGAGCAGCAGGCCGATCACCACCGAGGCCACGCCGTCCCAGACGTCGTCGCCGGTGAGCTGGGACAGCAGCAGGCCGAGACCGGCCGCGACCAGGCCGACCAGCGCGGCCGAGTCCTCGAAGTAGACCGCCTTCACCGTGGTGTCGGGGGTCAGCCGCAGGAACCGGAACGAGGTGATGCCCCAGCGCCGCGACTCGCCGGCGACCTGGCGCTTCGCGCGCAGGAACGAGGTGCCCTCGGCGACGAACGAGACGGCCAGGACGACGTACGACCAGAGGAAGCTGCCGACGTCCTCGCCCTGCACGATCGTCGTGACCCCGTGGTAGATCGAGAAGCCGGCACCGCCGACGAACGTGAACAGCGAGGCGATGAACGCCCAGACGAAGCTCTCCTTGCCGTGCCCGAACGGGTGGGTCTCGTCGGCCGGCTTGCTGCCCCGGCGCAGCGCCACGAACAGGAAGACCTCGGTGACCGTGTCGGCCAGCGAGTGGGCGGCCTCGGACAGCATCGCGGCCGACCCGGAGAACACCCCGGCCACCATTTTGGCCGCGGCGATGAGCAGATTGGCGCCGCCGGCCAGGATCACCGTGCCGACGCTGTCGCTCTCGCCTTGTTCGCCCATAGCGTCCGGGATGTCCAGGGCCTCGGCCGCGGCGAGGCCGACGGGGGTCTCATCGTCCTCTTGCGTGCTCACCCGTCCATCCTTCCCCCGGCAGGTTACGAATAACCGTCCCGGCGTCCGGGCTGCTAGCGTTGCCTCTCGTGTCGCGGACCCGCACCGAGCGTCTGGTGAACCTGGTGATCTGCCTGCTGTCCACGCGACGGTTCCTGACCGCCGCGCAGATCGCCGCGACCGTCCCCGGTTACGAGCACGACCCCGAGGACCCCAAGGACCACGAGGCCTTCCAGCGCAAGTTCGAGCGTGACAAGGCCGAGCTGCGCGAGCTGGGCGTACCCCTGGAGACCGGCACCGACAGCGTCTTCGACCAGGAGCCGGGCTACCGCATCGCCCACCGGGAATACGCTCTGCCCGACATCATCCTGGAGCCCGACGAGGCCGCCGCGGTCGGCATCGCGGCCCGCCTCTGGCAGCACGCCGGCCTCGCCGCGGCCGCCTCGTCCGGCCTGGCCAAGCTGCGGGCGGCCGGCGTCGAGGTCGACCCGCAGGCCACCCTGGGCGTCGAGCCGGTGGTCGCCGTCGACCCGGCGTTCGCCCCGCTCACCAACGCCGCCCGCGACCGCCGCGCGGTCACCTTCGCCTACCGGGCGCCCGAGGTCGACGACGCCTCGACCCGGCGCCTCGAACCGTGGGGCGTCGTCTGCTGGCGCGGCCGGTGGTACGTGGTGGGTCACGACCGCGACCGCGGCGCCACCCGCTGCTTCCGGCTCTCGCGCATCGTCGGCGACGTACGCCCGTCCGGCCGCCCGGGCGCCTTCTCCCCGCCGGAGAACGCCGACCTGATCAGCCACGTCGCCCGCTGGTCGGGGCCGCCGCCGCAGCGCACCGGCCGGGCCACCGTGGTGGTCCGCCCGGGCCGGGCGGCCGGGCTGCGCCGCTGGGCGGCCGAGGTGGTGCCGGGCGCGGAGGGCGACACGCTGATCCTTCCGTACGCCGATGCCGAGTTCCTGGCCGACCAGATCGTCGGGTACGGCGGCGACGTGCGCGTCGAGGGGCCGCCCGAGGTCCGCGACGCCGTGATCCAGCGGCTCAAGGAGGTCGTGACGCAGCTCGAGCGCGCGACCCCGGCGGTGGCGTCGTGACCGCCCACCGGGCCGCAGCCGGCCGCTTTCGCAGCCGCGGGCCAAACCGCGGGGACAGCGTCGTGACCGCCCGCATCGGGTCGCGGCCGGCCGCTTTCGCGGCCGTGGGGACAGCGTCGTGAGTGCCCGCGTCGGGTCGCGGCCGGCCGCTTTCGGGGCCGTGGGCCGGACCGTGGGGACAACGTCGTGACCGGGCCTCGGCAGTCCGTCGACCGGCTCGGCCGGCTGCTCAACCTCATGCCCTACCTGCTGGCGCGGCCCGGCATCCTGGTCGCCGAGGCGGCCGCCGACCTCGGGGTCAGCGAGCGCCAGCTCCGCGAGGACCTCGAGCTGCTGTGGGTGTGCGGGCTGCCCGGCTACGGCCCCGGCGACCTGATCGACATGGCGCTCGACGGCGACCGGGTCACGATCAGCCACGACGCCGGCATCGACCGGCCGCTGCGCCTCACCCCCGACGAGGCTCTCGCCCTGGTGGTGGCGCTGCGGATGCTCGCCGAGACGCCGGGCGCGGGCAACCGCGACGCCATCGAGCGGGCCCTCGCCAAGATCGAGAACGCGGCGGGCGACCTGGCCGGAGCCCCGGTCGCGGTGCGGCTGCCGGCCAACGCGGAGCGGCTCGACCGACTGCGGGCGGCGGTCGACAGCGGGCACGCGCTGCACCTGACCTATTACACGGCCACCCGCGACGAGACCACCGAGCGCGTGGTCGACCCGATGCGGATGCTGATGGTCGCCGGCAAGGCGTACCTCGAGGCCTGGTGCCGCCGGGCCGAGGCGACCCGGATGTTCCGGGTCGACCGCATCGACGACTTCACCGAGCTCGGCGAGCCGGCCCGGCCGCCGGTCGAGGCGGTGCGCCACGACGTGAGCGCCGGCGTCTTCACGCCCGGAGCCGAGCTGCCGCTGGTCACCCTGCGGGTGGGCCGGGGCGGCCGCTGGATCACCGAGTACTACCCGGTCGAGGAGGTGCGCCGCACCGGCGAGGACTGGGTGGTCACCATGCGGGTCACCGACCTGGGCTGGGCCCAGCGGCTGCTGCTCGGCATGGGCGCCGACGTCACGGCGCTCGGCCCGCCCGAGCTGATCGACCGCATCCGTGCCCAGGCGACGGCCGCGCTCGACCAGTACGCCTCCCCGCGCCGCTGACGGTGTCCCGCGTCGCTGCGGTGTCCCGTGCGGCTGAAGTGTGGCGGAGCCGCTAGGGTGGCTGGCGTGATGCTGTGGATCTGGATCGCCGCGGTCGTGGTCGCGCTGGTCGCCCTGATCGGTGCCGGTGTCCGGCTGCTCGGGCCGCTCGGAGACCTCCGGCGCGCCGCCGCCCGGCTGCAACGCCGGCAGGCCGACGCGATGAAACTCCAGCAGGGCGCCGCCGAGCTCGAACAGACGCTGACCGGCCTGCAGCAACGCGCCGAGGAGCTGCAGGAGCGCCTGGCCGCGCTCAGTCCGGCGAAGTGATCTTTACACCGCTCGTTAACGGCAGGTAACGTGCGGCGTTCTATCCTCGTTGTCCAAGACTTCGGGAGATGGGCGTAAATCGAGCGGGTCCGGCCGGTCGCTCTTGCCGAATTGACACGTACGATGGACCCCGCACACCTGATCCGACCGACTGGAGTTCTCCCATGGGCAGCCTTAGGCCATGGCACATCATCCTCATCGTGGTAGTCCTCGTGCTGCTGTTCGGGGCGAAGCGGCTGCCGGACGCGGCGCGGTCGCTCGGCCGGTCGCTGCGGATCATCAAGGCCGAGACCCAGGGCCTGATCAACGAGAACAGCGACGTCGCGGAGAAGGCTGACCCGCAGCACTCCCGCGAGCCGCTCAACGGTGAGGTGCAGCAGGCCTACCAGCAGCAGCCTTACCAGCAGCAGCCCTACCAGGGACAGCCGCAGCAGCCTTTCCAGCAGCAGCAGCCCTACCAGCAGCAGCAACCGCAGCAGCCGCCCGCGCCGCAGTACCAGCAGCAGCCGCAGGCTCAGCAGTACGCGGACCCCACGGCCGCTCCCCGCGCCAACGAGCGCTGACCTGGTGTCATGGCGCTGACCCTCAGCCGCCGTCAGGAGAAGGAGCCCAGCCAGTTCGAGCGGGCCTCCGACGGCTCCATGTCGCTGATCGACCACGTCCGTGAGCTGCGTAGCCGGCTGTTCATCGCGTCCATCGGTCTGGTCGTCGGTCTCATCGTCGGCTTCTTCATCGCCAACGGGGTGTTCCATCTCCTGGCGAGGCCGTACTGCACGTTGCCTTCGTCCCAGGCGGTCCGTCCCGACGGCACGCCGTACTGTGACTGGGTAGTTCTCGGCGTCGGCGACTCGCTGGTCGTCCGGCTGAAGGTCGCGCTCTGGGTCGGTCTGTTCCTCGGCTCGCCGGTCTGGCTCTATCAGCTGTGGGCGTTCGTTGCCCCGGGCCTGCACCGGCACGAGCGCAAGTGGGCCTATATCTTCGTCGGGATCGCCGCCCCGCTGTTCGCCGGCGGTGGCTTCCTCGCCTACTTCATGATCTTCCACAGCCTGCCCTGGATCATGGAAGCCGGCGTGCTCGGGGCACCGACGAAACTCGAGATATCGGCCTATCTCAGCTTCGTGACCAACATGATCCTGCTGTTCGGCTGCGGCTTCGAGTTCCCGCTGCTGCTGATGATGCTCAACTTCACCGGTGTGCTCAGCGCGCGCAAGCTGCTCGGCTGGTGGCGGATCGTGGTGTTCCTGTGCTTCGCGTTCGCCGCGATCGCGACCCCCGACCCGGGCCCGTTCGGCATGACCGCGCTCGCCGGGGCGATGTCGTTGCTCTACTTCATCTCGGTCGGGGTCGCGTTCCTCAACGACCGGCGCAAGGGCCGCGGCAAGGAGATGTACGCCGGAATCGAGGACGACCAGATCTCGCCGCTGGCCGATGAGCGCGTCCCGGTCGGGGCGGCCGATCCGATCGAGGCACCCAGCCCGGTCGACGGCCCGGCCACGGTCGGCGGCCCGACTCCGGTCACCAAGCCGCTGCCGCTGGACGGCCGCTTCGACGACATGACCTGACCGTCGCGCACGACACGACAGCCGCGGCCGTGACCCGATATCCGGGACACGGCCGCGCTGTTTATTTCCGAAACTTCGGCCCGCCCGGACGCGCGAGGCCACAACCCTCCGCGGTCCCAAATCACCGAGCGTGACACCGGCAAACGGGCTGGACCCTCCGGCCCGCCGGCGCCGACGCGGAACAGGTGTGACCGGACCGAGCGGGTCGGTTTCCTTCCGCGTGGCGGCGCCGACGTGGCACGGCGGTGACCGGAGTGAGTGGGCGCGGGTTTCCTTCCGCGTGGCGGCGCCGATGTGGCACGGCGGTGATCGGAGCGAGCGGGTCGGTTTCCTTCGGCCTGGTGGCAACGCCGTGGAAGAGCGGTGACCGAAGTAAGTGGGGGCGGGTTTGCTTTGGCCAGGCGGCGATGGTGTGCAACAGCTGTGACAGAGGTGAACGGGCCGGTACCCTCCGGCTCGTGACGAGCGACGACATCGCGGTGCTGGCCAATCCCTCGGCGGGGCGGGGCCGGCGCCGCGATCTGCTTCCGGCGGTCTTGGCGGCGCTCGGCCGGGCCGGGCGGCCGGTGCGGCTGCTGGAGGCGTCCAGCGGCGAGGAGGCCGAGAAGGCGTGTCACCGGGCGGTTGCCGAGGGGGCGGCCGCGATTGTCGCGGTCGGTGGCGACGGCACGGTCCACCAGGCACTTCAGGCGGTCGCCGAGCGGCCGGTGGGCTTCGGGGTGGTGCCGGCGGGGACCGGGAACGACTTTGCCGCCTGCACGGGCGTACCGCTGGAATCGGTGGCGGCAGCCACCGCGATCTCGGACGCCGTGCGTGCGGGGCGGCACCTGCCCCTCGATCTTGCCCGGGCGGTCGGCACCGACGGTGAGGTGCGGTGGTTCGGGGCGGTGCTGGCGGCCGGGTTCGACGCGATCGTCAATGAGCGGGCCAACCGGCTTCCTAGGCCACGCGGGCCGCGGCGCTATGACGTGGCGATGCTGCTCGAGCTGGCGCGGCTGCGGCCGCGGGCTTACATTCTCGAACTCGACGGCGTCGAGCAACGTTTCGACGGCACCCTGGTCGCGGTCGGCAACTGCGCCACCTACGGCGGCGGGTTACGGATCCTGCCCGGCGCCGACCCTTCCGACGGGCTGCTCGACGTCCTCGTCGCCGCCCCCCTCGGGCGGGCGGCCCTGGTCAGGCTACGGCCGCGGCTGCGCCGTGGCACCCACATCGCGGACCCCCGGGTCACCACCTTCCGGGCGCGGCGGGTGCGGGTGCACGCCGAAGGCATCATCGGGTACGCGGACGGCGAGCGGCTCGGCCCCCTGCCGCTCGAGGTGACCTGCGTGCCGGGTGCAGTCCGGTTGCTCCGTTAGCCTCGCGGTCAGTTTTGCCGGGCCGGGCCGAACGGTGAGGCATGAACCTCGGCTCACTGACGTCGCTCAGCTCGCTCGCCACCAACGCCTTCGACACCGCGCGGTCGACCTTCAAGGCGATGGCCGAAGCCGCCGTTCCGCCGGCGGACGCCGCCGCCGACACCGTGCCCGGCGGTGCCGCGGAGCCGGCCGCGTCGCGGTCCGGTGTCGGCGACTCGGCTGGTGAGCGGACCGAGCGTCCCGCGCCACCCCAGCCGGCCAAGGCTGCCGGTCGCGTGGATGCCGAGAGGAAGTCCTCGATGAAGGGCGGGCGCCGCGGCACCGTCCTCGACGCCTACGCCTGACCGGCGCTGTGGGGGCCGGCAAGCGGTCCGGCAGCTCCCATCACGCGGGGCAGGCCGGTGCCACGCTCGACGCCTACGCCTGACTGGCGCTGTCGTGGCCGGCAAGCCGTCCGGCAGCTCCCGTTAGGCGGGGCAGGCCAGTGCCAGCGTGGCGGCCAGGCCGTTGCAGCGGCCGGCTTCCGCCGCCGGCAGGACCAGCGCGGCGCAGCCGGCCTGCACGGCCCCCGCGTCGGCCGGTGTGTCGCCCACCATCAGCGCGCGTTCCGGGTCGACGCCGAGCATCCCGCAGGCGCGCAGGAAGATCGCCGGGTCGGGCTTGGTCCGGCCCACCTCGTACGACAGCACGTACGCGTCGACCAGCGAGTCCAGGCCCCAGGCCGCGAAGTGCGGGCGGATGTCGAAGCCGATGTTACTGACCACGGCCACCCGG
>DASWRZ010000003.1:0-4766 GCA_036402935.1 Actinoplanes sp. | reverse complement strand
GCGGCCCGCGCGAGCCGGGTGAAAGTCCGCAAAAATCCGTAACTGGGACATAAAACCGTAGACACGCCGTCTCGGGTGCTCCCCAACGCCGCCGATCCGTGGCAGCGTCGGAATCACATTCGGGTAAATCCACCTTCGCCTTCCGAGGAGAGGAGCCACCCGTGTCGGAACGCGAACTGCGCTGCGCCATCTGCGACGGCGACATGCTGTTCGAGGTGCCGCCCTGCGCCGACGGCCACGACGACTGCCCCGAGCTGGTCTGTACCCGCTGCGGCATGGCCGAAGTGGTCGCCCCCATCGTCGTCCACCTCTGGCCCAACGCCAGCGGCCAGCGACCACGTCTCCCCCACCAGCGCCGAGCAGCGGCCTGAACAACGCCGAAGCCCGCCCTCCCCATCGGAGAGAGCGGGCTTCGGCGAAGCCTGCGAACTCAATGCTCGGCGGTGTGGCGGGTTCCTGAGTAGTACTCGAAGAGCATGCCGCACGCGGTGACGATGACCATGATGAGGCCGGCCGCGATCAGCCACCACATCCAGAAGACCAGGCCGAGGCCGGCCACCGAGGCGGACAGCGCGATGCCGAACGGCCAGTAGCTGCCCGGGCTGAAGAAGCCGATCTCGCCCGCGCCCTCGGCGATCTCGCCGTCCTCGCGGTCTTCCGGCCGCGGGTCGATGCGCCGCGACACGAACCAGAAGAAGCCGCCGCACATCGAGCAGAGGAGCCCGGACAGGATCAGCGCGACAAAGCCGATCCACTCCAGATGGCCGGTCTGGCCGTGCGTCCAGATGGCGTAGACGGTCGCGGCGCTGAAGAGGAACGCCGCCACGCCCGCGAAGATTTTGTACTCGGTGTTCACGTCAGGCTCCTACTTGTCCACGGCGTTGGACTGGTTCCAGCTGTTGGTCTGGCGCCGGGTGTTCAGTGGCTGGGTGGTCACCGCGTACTCCTGGTTGCCGGTGAAGCCCATGGCTGCCATGCCCTGCTGCGCGTTCTGGCCGGCCTTGCGAGCCTGCATGTACGTGTTGAACTGATCCGGAGTGACGGCGACCAGCTCGAACTGCATGAACGCGTGGTAGGTCCCGCAGAGCTCGGCGCAGCGTCCGACGTAGCGCCCGGTTCGGTCGAGCGTCACCTCGAACACGTTGCGGATGCTGCCCGGGAACACGTCACGCTTGAACAGCAGCTCCGGCACCCAGAACGAGTGGATGACGTCCTTGCTGGTCTCCTCGAACCGGATCTTCTCGCCGATCGGCAGCACCAGCAACGGGATCACGTCGGCCGAGCCGACCGTCGAGACGGTCGTGTTGGCACCGGTGCCCATGCCGTCGCGGTAGTCGAACTCCCACTGCCACTTGAACGCCGTGACCTGAACGATCTGGTCGGGGTTCTTGGAGAGCTTGTCCACGTCGGTCTGCACGATCGCCGTGTAGTAGAACAGCACCGCGACCACGAGGATCGGGGTGACCGTGTAGAGGACCTCCATCGGCATGTTGAACCGGGTCTGCACGGGCAGCTCGTCGCCGCGCTTGCGGTACCGGATGATGCACCAGAAGATCAGGCCCCACACGAAGATGCCGACGATCAGTGCCGCGATGACCGACGCGATCCACAGGTCGTACATCTTGTGTGCCTGGAGGCTGATGCCGCGGTCCGGCCAACCGAAGTTGCCGAACGCCTTGCCGACGCCCTCAATGGAACAGCCCGAGAGCAGCACCAGCAGCGTCACGGCACCGAGACCGAGACCGGCCACCCGGACTGCCGCTCGCGGCCGCGCTGCCGAACTCTTTGCGCCCACCTGCGTATGCCTCCCTTAGCAGCGGCACCCCGCCCGAAACGTCGTCCCAACCCTGAAAAGGGACAGCGGGCGGCAAGGCGTCACCGACGGTCGCACACTACTCGACCTGGCCGTACCGTCCCGTTCCGGGGGTCCCGATCTTCGAAGCTCGAAATACCCCGCAACAACCGGACGATACCGTTCCCGGGGTGGAGAACATCGGCGTTCCGGCCTACCTGGACGCGGCTACTGCTGCGCCTCTGCACCCGGTGGCTCGCGAGGCCCTGCTGGCCGCGCTCGCCGACGGCTGGGCCGATCCGGCCCGGCTCTATGCCGCGGGCCGGCGGGCGCAACGGCTTTCCGACGCGGCTCACGCCGCGTTCGCCGAGGCCTTGGGCGTACGCGCGGACGAGCTGTCACTGTGGCCTTCGGGTACGGCCGCCGCGCAGGCCGCCGTCCTCGGTGGTCTCGCCGGACGGGCGAGGCACGGCGACACGCTCGTGCATTCGGCGATCGAGCACTCGGCCGTCCTGCACGCGGCCGCCCGCGGTAAAGCTCGTGCGGTGCCGGTCGACCGCCTCGGCCACATTGACCTCGCCGCTTGGGAAGAGTCGGTCCAAGGGCCCGGTGTGGCTCTGGCCGGTTTGATCAGCGCCAGTCACGAGGCCGGCACGGTGCAGCCGGTCGAAAAAGCGGCCGCCCACTGCGCCGAGGCGGGGGTGCCGCTGTTCGTGGACGCGGCCCAGTCGGTCGGCCATGTCCCGCTGCCGACGGGGTGGTCGCTGCTCAGCGCGAGTGCCCACAAGTGGGGCGGGCCGCCGGGGGTGGGCGTACTCGTGGTTCGCAAGGGCGTGCGCTGGCTCTCGCCGTACCCAAAAGATGATCTTTATCGCCCGGGCGTGCCCGGCGCTCTCGACCTGCCGGCGGTCGTCGCCGCGGCGGCGAGCCTGCGAGCCGTGCTGGGCGAGGCGAAAGCCGAGGCCGCGCGGCAGTCGGCGCTGGTCGACCGGATCCGGGAGCGCGTCGCGGCGACCGTGCCCGACGTCGAGGTGGTGGGCGACCCGGTCGACCGGCTACCCCACCTGGTGACCTTCTCCTGCCTGTACGTCGACGGGGAGGCCCTGCTCCACGCGCTCGACCGGCACGGTTTCGCGGTCTCGTCCGGCTCGTCGTGCACCGCGTCGACCCTGCGCCCGAGCCACGTGCTGGAGGCGATGGGCGTGCTCAGCCACGGCAACGTGCGGGTCTCGCTGCACCGCGGCACGACCTCGGACGACGTCGACCGCTTCCTGGCCCTGCTACCGGGGCTGGTCGAGGAGATAAGGAAGGAGGCGGGCCTTTGATCGAGCTGGACTGCCTTGGTCAGCGCTGCCCGCTCCCGGTGATCGCGCTGGCCAAGCGCATCCGCACCGCCGAGATCGGCGAGGTGCTGCGGGTGCTCGCCGACGACCCGGCGGCCGCCAATGACATCCCGGCCTGGTGCCGCATGAAGGAACAGCAATATCTGGGCTCGCCCGGGACCCACGCCTTCGAGGTGCGCAGACTCAGCTGAGGAAGCGCACGACCGGCTCGACCGGGTCCTTGGCCAGAAAGGTGTCGACCACCAGGCGAGGCCCGAGATAGGGCTCGTACTCCGCCTGGCGCTCGAGGACACGCACCCAGTCGGGGATGCCGTCATGGTCGCGGGCCGCGTACCGCGCCTCGACCCGCCGCCGGTGCTCGGCGTCGTCGCCGCACACCACCTCGACCACCCTCAGCGGCACCTGCATCCGCTCGGCCAGGTCGACCCAGAGCTGGCGGGCCGCCTTCACCGGGTTGACCGCGTCGATGATCACGTGGTGGCCGATCTCGAGCTGGGTCTCCGCGATCCCGGCCACCACGCCGTAGGCCGCGAACCCCGGGCGGGGCTCGCTGACCTCGTAGCGGCGCAGCATGAAGTCGACCGTGTCGACGGCGAGCACCGCCGCGGGCAGCTCGGTGGCCACCCGCGCGGCGAGCGTGCTCTTGCCGACACCGGGCAGCCCGGCGAAGACGGCGAGGACCATGCGTTTCCTTCGGTCAGGCCGGGCGTTTCCTTCGGTCAGGCCAGGCGTTCGATCAGGCCGGCAGGTAGGACTTGACCTCGGTGGCCGCGTCCTCACCGTACGAGTCGGCGAAGCGCTTGGTGAACTCCTCGGCGCGGACGTCGTACTCCTGGGGGCCGGTCGTCTCGAGCACCAGCGCGGCCACCAGGGAGCCGACCTGCGCCGCCCGCTCGAGGCCGAGGCCCCAGCTGATGGCGGCGAAGAAGCCGGCCCGGAAGCCGTCGCCGACGCCGGTCGGGTCTTGCGGGACGACGTCGCGGGCGACCGGCACGTGGATGCGCTCGATGCCCTTGCCGGTGATCTCGGCGCCGTCCTTGCCGAGCGTGGTCACCCGGATCTTGACGTGCTCGAGCACCTCGTCGCTGCTCAGCCCGGCCTTGGTCTCGAGCAGCGAGCGCTCGTAGTCGTTGGTCAGCAGGTAGTCGGCGCCGCTGATCAGGGTCAGCACGTCGCTGCCGTCCATGCGGGCCAGCTGCTGGGACGGGTCGGCGGCGAACCTCAGCCCGCGGGACCGGCACTCCTGCGAGTGGCGGATCATCGCGGCCGGGTCGTTGGCGCTGATCAGCACCAGGTCGAGGCCGCCCGCGCGCTGCTCGACCGGCGCCAGCTCGATGTTGCGGGCCTCGGCCATCGCGCCGGCGTAGAACGAGGCGATCTGGTTGAGGTCGTCGTCGGTGGTGCAGACGAACCGGGCGGTATGTGCCACCTCACTGACGTGGACCGAGTCGCAGTCGACGCCGTGCCGCTCGAGCCAGGAACGGTAGTCGGCGAAGTCGGTGCCCACCGCGCCGACGAGCACCGGGTGCAGACCGAGCTCGCCGAGGCCGAACGCGATGTTCGGCGCCACCCCGCCCCGCCGGACCACGAGGTCGTCCACCAGGAACGACAGGGAGACCTTGTGCAGCTGG
>DASWRZ010000002.1:0-11576 GCA_036402935.1 Actinoplanes sp. | reverse complement strand
GCCCGTGGATCGGGGTAAACCCGGCTGCGGCACAGTGCCAAGGGCTACGACTGCCTCGGCTGCCGGGAACTGCTGCGTGCCGCAATGTCACCGCTCGGATCGCCCGCAAAGGTACCGAATCCTCGCAACCGACTCGGCCGGCACCACTACGTCGTCGAACGGCTGCCTCCCGTGAGTCATCCGGTTCGGCGCCTGGTCTGCCACTACGAGAAGAAGGCGTCCCTGGCGTGTGCCCTCACCTGCTCCCGCCGGGGCGGCCGACTCGACCTACTGACCAGCAACGGTCGCCAATGACATACCGTCTTGGCTTGCTGCGTGGTAGCGCAGCATGTCGAGCGCTCCGTCGAGGGCGGCCGCCAGCGGCTCGATCGAGTCGCGGGACTGCATGATCAGCAGGCCGCCCTGCAGCGCCGCGAAGATTGCTGTTCCGAGGCGGTCCGGGTCGGCTTCGGCGTGCAGGAGGGCCGCCTCTCGCATCTGTCGTACCCCGGCCACCAGGCTGTGGTGCCAGGCCTCGGCGTACTCGTTCACGTAGGCGGCCAGCTCCGGGTCGCTCGGCGCGACCTCGTTGACCAGGGCGCTGATCGAGCAGTACTTGTGCGTGAGGTCGTGGTAGTAGGTGACCAGGGCGTCCCGCCATGCCTGCCACGCCTCGAACGAGTCGAGCCGGTCGATCCACGGCCGCTGCGCCTCGAGCACCCGCTCGCTCTGGAAGGCCGCGATCGCCGCCACCAGTTCGCTCTTGCCGCCCGGAAAATAGTGGAAGAGCTGGCTCTTGCTGGTCGCGGTCCCGGCCCGGATCTCGTCCAGCGTCATCCCGCCGACGCCCCGCTCGAGGATCAGGTCGGCGGCGGCGCGCACGATCCGGTCCCGCGTCGCCGCCCCCTTGGTGGTCAATCCGCTCACGCTCACACGGTACTTCCCCGCGAACCCCGGGCCGGCAACAGCGCCTTCAGCTCGTCGAACTCGGGTTGGGTGAGGAAGCCCGCGTCCCGCAGCTCGCCGAGGCTGTCGGGCACCACCGATGCAACGCCCGGGCCTGGAGCCCCTCGGCGAGGGGCCGGTGGTCCGAAACCGGACGCCGGAGTGGCAACGGTCTCGTGTCGACGGACCACGGCAGGGCTCGCCGCCGGCGGCGAGTGGAGAACCCCGGCGGACCTGGCCCGGGCGACAACGCCCGGGCCTCATCCCGTACGCGGGAAGCTAGGTGCGCACGCAGCGGAAGTTGGCCGCCGAGGCCGGGTTGCCGTGGCCCGTGTAGCGGGCGACCAGCGGGAAGCGGCAGACGTTGCTCGTCACGACCGTGCCGTTGCTCTCGGTGATCGTGGCCTTGAGGGTGGCCGGTGCCTGGCCGTGCTCGACCCAGTTGACCAGTGCGTCGAGGTCTCCGGTCGGCTGCGGGCCGGCGCCGCCGCCGCAGTGCGTGACGCCCGGGAGGAGGAAGAGGCGGTAGAAGTCGTCGACGTTGCCGGCCTTGACCTTCTCGCGGTAGGCGACCGTGCCCTGGGTCGGTACGAGCTGGTCGGCCTGGCCGTGCCAGCTCAGCAGCTTGCCGCCGGCCCGGGCGAACCGGGACAGGTCGGGGTCGTCGCTGCCGATGATGTCGTGGAACTGGCGCTCGGAGGAGCGCAGGAGCTGGTCGAACGTGTGGTAGGTCAGCTTCGTGGTGTCGAAGGTGGGGTTCCGGGTGACGAAGTACTTCGCCCAGGTGTCGGCGACGAAGAACGGCGAGCCGGCGGCGCCGAGGCTGGCGAGGCTCGCGCCCTTGTTAGGACCGTAGCCCAGCTCCGGCGGGCCGGCCCAGATCTTGTTGACGGCGTCGGCGGTGGCCCGGTCGATGGTGATCGTCCGGCCGTCGCAGGCCACCTTGGTGCCGACCAGCCGGCGGGCGTCCCAGTGACAGTTCGCCGGGTCGTCGATGTACCCGTCCTTGTTTCCGCAGGCCGCGATCGCGGCGTTGGTGAACGTGTCCACGACGCAGGGCGACGGGTGGGTCTTGGTCTCGTTGAACACCGCCTGTGACCAGAGCGTGGCGATCGCGAACCGGTCCCAGTCGATGGCCGGGGCGTTGGCGAGGATGCCCTGGAAGTCGGTCGGGTAGGCCTGAGCCTCCTCATAGCCCTGCCGCCCGCCGGTCGAGCATCCGGTCCAGTAGGAGTAGGTGACTTTCCGTCCGTAGAACCGGTTCGCGACGTCCTTGCCCACGAGCGCCATGTCGTGTGCCGAGCGGGAGGCGAAGTCGGTCAGCAGGGCGGTGTCGAGCGTGCCGTCGGCGTCGAGCGCCCAGCCGCTGACGTCGACCGGGTTGCCGCCGACGCCCGCGTCGGTGGCCGCGGTGACGTAGCCGGCCTTGACCCCGGTGGCCAGCGGAAAGCCGAAGTCGCCGGCCAGGTAGGCGCTGCCGCCGGTGGCCTGGAAGCGGCCACTCCACTGTTGGGGGTCCTGCGGCAGCGCGATCTTCACGTGGACGTGGTCGCCGCCGCCCGGGTGGGTGAGCGTGACCGTGACCTCGCACCGGGCGGGCACGTCGGTGACCGGTTGCTGCCCGGGAATGGGCGAGTCGGGGAAGGAGACGGTGCCGGCCGGCTGGGCCGTCGCCGTCACCGCCTCCACCGTGGCGCCGGGCGGGGCCGCGACGGGCATGGTGGCGCAGCTGGTCGTCGTGGCCGAGGTGGCGGCGCCGGCCACCATCGGGATGAGCGTTGCCGAGAGCGGCACAGCGGCCGCCAGCAGCAGGATGAGTCGTCGTCGCATGGTGGCCAGCCTGGTGCCGGGCCGGGCCGGTCGCCCCAGGGTGAGTCCCTGGCCCACCACCCGGGCATCCGGCGGTGACCCGCCGCCCGGTGCGGGCGGATGCCCCGGCGGCCGGCCGATTCCGGTTGCCGGTTGTCAGCACTGGCCGTCGGCGAGGGTGTAGTAGTTCGCGCCGGTCTGGCGCAGAGTGTGGACCGTGAAGGTGTTCCAGAGTCCCATCGCCTGGTTGGAGCCGTTGGCGTACGTCTGGCCGGCCGACTGGTGGGCCCGCCCGGCCGCTACCTGGGCGTAGTTGCTGGCGGTGAAACAAGGCTGGGAAGTCGGCGGGGTAGTGGTGGGAGGGGTGGTCGTGGGCGGCGGGGTCGAGCTACCGCCGGTCAGGCCCCAGAACTGGGCGATGTAGTAGGACGAGCAGATCGAGGCCAGGTAGTAGGTGCCGGTGGTGCCGCACTGGGACTCCGACGATCCGGGGTCGACCGGGGTGCCGTGGCCGATGCCGGGAACCTTGAAGAGGGCCACCGACGTGCCGTACAGGTCCTCGGTCGTACCCCCGGAAAGCGCGACCGATCCGGTCGCCGTCGGGGGAATGCCGGCCGCGTCGGTGAACTGGTCGCGCAGCTCGGTCGCGTTGGCCGGGACGACCGTGGTGTCGGAGGTGCCGTACCAGATCGCCACGCGCGGGCGTTGGCCCGTGAAGCCGGGGTCGGCCGCGCGGACCAGGTCGCCCCACTGGGACGGGGTTTTGGTCTGGGCCTGGTATTGGCAGACCGTTCCGCAGTTGTAGGGCAGCCCGGCGACCACGGCGCCGCCGGCGAAGACGTCGGGGTAGGTGGCGAGCATGACGGCGGTCATCGCGCCGCCGGCGGAAAGGCCGGTCACATAGACCTTACGAGGGTCGGACCCGTAGGTCGCGACCGCGTAATCGACCATCTGCTTGATCGATAGCGCTTCGCCGGCGCCGCGGGTGATGTCGCCGTTGACGTACCAGTTGAAGCAGGAGAGCGGGTTGTTGGACGAGGTCTGCTCGGGGAACACGAGCGCGGCCCGGTAGAGGTCGGCGTATTTCGGCCAGCCCGAGTGTCCGTAGTAGTCGGACGCGCTCTGCCCGCAGCCGTGCAGCGCGACGACGACCGGGCGGCCGGAGGGCAGGTCGGTGGGCACGTAGCTGTACATGTGCAGCGCGCCCGGGTTGCTGCCGAACGAGCCGACCTGGGTGAGGCCGGTGGCGGCGTGGGCCGGGGTGACGACCACGAGTGCGGCGAGAAACGCCAGGCATATCCAGAGTCTTCTATGCATGGACGTCACGCTAGGCAGGTGGCGGGATCGGGCCCATCCCGGATCGACACACTTCGACCCGCCGGCCGGTGTGCATCGACAACCCCGGATGTGTGCGAGCCACACATCCACACCGGACCCCCTGTGCCGCACGCGGATGGTGAGCACAGTGACCCGCGTCTCAGGCTGTGGGCCATGAGGAAAACCGTGATGTCTCTGCTCGCCGTGGGCGCCCTGGCGGCCTGCGGCAGTCCTCAGCAAGCGGCCGGCGGCGGCGAGGATCTGAACGTCGGCATCGTCTATTCGCAATCCGGCCCGCTCGCCACCTACGGCCGGCAGTACGCCGAGGGGTTCAAGGCCGGCCTCGCCTACGCCACCGGCGGCACCGGCCGGATCGGCGATCGGAAGGTCAACGTGAGCTGGGCCGACGACGCGGGCGACCCGGGCAAGGCGGTGTCGGCGGCCAAGGATCTGATCGGCAAGGGCTACAAGGTTGTGGCCGGGTCGACCGCCTCCGGGGTGGCGCTGCAGGTCGCGCCGCTGGCGGCCCAGAACAGGGTGCTCTTCGTCAGCGGGCCCGCGGCCACCGACGGGCTCACCGGCGTCAACAAATACACGTTCCGGTCCGGTCGTCAGTCCTATCAGGACGTGCTGACCGCCAAGGCCTATCTGGGCTCGGGCCGGAAGGTGCTCGTCTTCGCGCCGGACTCGGCCTTCGGCGCCTCCAACGTGGCGGCGGTCAAGGCGGTGATGACCGATGCGACGGTCAGCAACATCGCGGTTCCGGTCAGTGCCACCGATTTCACGCCGTTCGCCCGGCAGATCAAGGCGGCCAAGCCCGACCTGGTGTTCGTCGCGTGGGCCGGAACCACCGCGAGCGCCATGTGGCAGGCGCTCGACCAGCAGGGTGTCCTGTCCACGACCAAGGTCATCACCGGGTTGGACACCCGGTCCACGTGGCCGGCCTTCGGGCAGGCGGGCAGCAAACTCCAGCTGATCGCGCACTACTTCGACGGCGCGGCGGACAACGACGCGTACCGGGCACTGAAGGCCGCCGTGCCCGGCGGGGTGACCGATCTCTTCGATCCGGACGGATTCGCCGCCGCGCAGATGATCGTGCACGCCCTGCGGAGCTCGCCCGACGACGTCGGCAAGATGATCGGCTCATTGGAGGGTTATACCTTCGACTCGGTCAAGGGTTCGCTCACCATCCGGTCCGGGGATCACGCCCTTCTCCAGCCGATGTTCCAGGCCACGTTGACCGTCGAGGGCGGCACCGTCACGGCGCGGCGCACCGGCGAGGTCGCCGACGTGGCACCGCCGGCCGCCGCGATGAAGGGCTGACCCGGGTGCTCGCGCTCGAACTCGAGGGCGTCAGCTGGCGGATCGGCGCGGTGCCGATCGTCGACGACGTTTCGCTCGCGGTCGCGCCGGACGAGTTCGTCGCACTGATCGGGCCCAACGGCGCCGGCAAGACGTCGCTGTTCAACCTGGTCAGCGGGCTGCGGCGACCGGCGGCCGGACACATCCGGCTGGGCGGCGAGGAGATCACGGCGCTGGCGGCGTACCGAAGGGCCCGCCGCGGCCTCGGCCGCACCTTCCAGACCTCGGCGGTCTTCGGCTCTCTCACGGTCGCCGAGAACGTCGCGCTCGCCGTCCAGGCACACGCCGGGGGCGCCCTGCGCCCCTGGCGCCGCCAGGCCGATCGGCAGGTCGCGGCCCGGACCGATGTCATCCTGCGAGACGTACGGCTCGACGGTCGCGCGTCGACGAAGGCGAAGGATCTGGCGCACGGGGAGAAGCGCAAGCTCGAGATCGCCCTGGTGCTGGCCGGCGACCCGCGGGTGCTGCTGCTCGACGAGCCGATGGCCGGGGTGAGCGCCGACGACGTGCCGGCGCTGGCCGAGGTGATCCGGGGGCTGACCGCGGGCACCGGCCGCAGCGTGCTGATGGTCGAGCACCACATGGACGTCGTGCTCGACCTGGCCGACCGGGTCGCCGTGCTGCACCACGGATCGCTGCTGGCGTGTGACGCCCCGGCCGTGGTGATGGCCGATCCGTTCGTCCAGCAGGCCTATCTGGGGGAGGACCTTTGATCCTCGGCGTCGAGGACCTGTCGGTGCGGCTCGGCGGCTCGCACATCCTGCAAGGCGTGACGTTCGAGGTGCCGGCGACCGGCGTCACCGCGCTGCTCGGCCGCAACGGCGCCGGAAAGACCACGACTCTGCGAGCGCTCATCGGCCAGGTTCCGGCCGGCGGCCGGATTTCGTACGCCGGGTCCGACCTGCTCTCGCGACCCACGTATCGGCGGGTGCGCGACGGGATCGGCTACGTGCCCGAGGACCGTGGCGTCTTCGCGGGGTTGACGGTGGCCGAGAACCTGCGCCTGGCGTCGTCGTCCGCTCCGGCCTATGACCTGGTGTACGACCTGTTCCCGGACCTGCGGTCGCGGGCGGGGCAGCGCGCCGGCACGCTCTCGGGCGGCCAGCAGCAGATGGTCGCACTGGCCCGCGTTCTGCTCGCCCCGCACAAGCTGCTGCTCGTCGACGAGCCGACCAAGGGACTCGCCCCGGCGGTGGTGACCGCGGTCGCCACGGCCCTCGAACGGATGGCCACGCGCGTGCCGATCCTGTTGGTCGAGCAGAACCTGGCCGTCGTCCGCCGGCTCGCCACCGACGCGATCGTGCTGGCCGCCGGGCGGGTCGCGTGGCGCGGGCCGGCCTCGGGCCTGCTGGGCGACCCCGGGCGCACCCGCGATCTGCTCGGCGTCGGGAGGGCCTGACATGTCGACCGTGGTGCTGCTCGCGCTGACCGGACTCGGCCTGGCCGGGCTGTACTTCCTCATCTCGTCCGGCCTGTCGCTGGTGTTCGGGCTGGCCGGGGTGCTCAACTTCGCGCACGGGCTGTTCCTGTCGGCCGGCGCGTACGTCTGCTGGTGGGCCGCGCAAAGCATGAGTCTGCCGCCGGCCGTCCTGGTCGGGGTGGCCGCCGCGGCGGCCGTCGGGGCGCTGGTCGAGCTGGTGCTGATCCGGCCCCTGTACGCCCGGCCGACCGAACAGGTGCTGGTGACCGTCGGGCTGTCGCTGGCCGGGGTGGCCCTGCTGCAGTCGGTGTGGGGCGTCGACCCGCGCCCGTACCCGCACCCGTCGTGGACGTCGCGGGTGATCAGGGTGCTGGGCGCCTCGGTGCCGGCCGACCGCTTCCTGCTGATCGGGGTGGCCGTCGTCGTGCTCGCTGCCCTGCTGGCCTTCCTGCGCTTCACCCGCTACGGCCTGATCATCCGGGCCGGGGTCGAGGACCGGGACATGGTCAGCGCGCTCGGTATCAACGTCCGGACCGCATTCACCCTGGTGTTCGCCATGGGCGGGGCGTTGGCGGGCCTGGCCGGGGTGCTCGGCGGGATGTACTTCGGTTCGGTCTCCCCGGGGCAGGGGGCCTCGCTGCTGATCTTCGCCTTCATCGTGGTGGTGATCGGTGGGCTCGGATCGGTGACCGGATCGGCCGTGGCGGCCGTCGTGGTCGCGCTGGTCCAGCAGTTCGTCAACTACTACGGCACCGCGGGAGCGGGCGACGTGAGCGTGGTGGTGCTGCTCGCGGTCGTCCTGCTGGTGCGGCCGTCGTCCTCCGCGAAGGCGGTGACATCATGACCCGCCGCATCTCTCCCCTGGTGATACTTCTGATCCTGGCCGTGCTGCCCTGGTGCACGGTGCCGGTTCCGGGAGTCCTCGAAGGACCGATCAACTCGCCCGGCACGCTCCAACTGCTGGCCGTCTGCCTGGTCTTCGGCGGGCTGGCGCTCGGCTACGACCTGCTCTTCGGACGGGCCGGACTGCTGTCGTTCGGGCACGCACTGTTCATCGCGGCCGGGGCCTACGGCTCGGACATCCTGGTCACCCACTACGGCTGGTCGCTCGCGGCGGCGATCGCGGCCACGGTGGCCGGGGCCGCGGTGCTCGGGCTCGTGCTCGGATCGGTCGCGCTGCGGACGGCCGGCATCGCCTTCGCCATGGTCACGCTGGCGTTCGCCCAGGTCGGCTCGATCCTGGTCTCCCGCGATCCGGGCGGCCTCACCGGCGGTGAGGAAGGGCTGCCGCTCACGCCACCGCCCGTGTTCGCCGGCGTCGCCAACACCGTCAACCTGTACTGGTTCGCCCTCGCCGTCCTGGTGCTGGTCGTGATCGTGGTGCACGGGATCGACCGGGCGCCACTGGGCCGGACCCTGACCGGGCTCCGCGACGATGAACGCCGGATCGCGGTGCTCGGGCTCTCGCCGTACGTCCTCAAGCTCCTGATCTTCGTGGTGGCGGGTGCCCTGGCCGCTCTGGGCGGCGCGACCTACGCGCTGGTGGTCGGAGGGGCGTCACCGCACGTGGCGTCGTCCGACCTGACGTTGTCACTGATCGTGATGGCGGTGCTCGGCGGGGCGGGGACACGGTGGGGCGCGGTGGTGGGCGGTGTGCTGTACGCCTACCTCGACCAGCGTCTGACCCAGTTGGGCGGGCATCTGCCGGGGCCGCTGGGGCAGCCGCTGTTCGTGCTCGGCGTGCTGTTCGTCGGGGCGGTGTATTTCGCGCCGGGCGGTCTGGCCGGCCTTTTTCCCCGCCCGGGTACGGCCGGTCAGCTTCGGAACCGTCCGCCGGCGAAGCTCGCGGCCGCCTCGGCTACCGGTCGGCCTGTCCGGTCCGGAGATGAGCACGATGTCGCTCGCCGCGACGACGGGGTCGAGCCCGGCCAAGGAGATCCGGCAGCGACGACGTCGGGCTGATATTTTCGGGCGCCGATTCGTGGCAACCGACCGGGGTCCTGGCTCCGTTTGAGGGGTGGCGAGGCACTGTTCGGGGAAGCGGGGGGCTTGGGTGGCGGACGACTTTCGCGAGTACGTGAGCGCGCGGATGGGCAGCTTCCGGCGTACGGCGTACCTGCTGTGCGGCGACTGGCACCTCGCCGACGACCTGGTCTCGACCGCGTTGCTCAAGCTGCTCAAGCACTGGCGCCGGGTGGCGGTCATGGACGATCCCGACGCGTACGTGCGGCGCGTCATCCTGCGCTGCCTGCTGGACGAGCGACGCCGGCCGTGGCGCCGCGAGGCGGCCTGGGAATGGCCGCCGGACCGGGCGGTCGGCGGGGCCGACGAACCGGTGACCGACCGGGTCGCCCTGACCGCGGCGCTGGCCGCGTTGCCACCCCGCCAACGGGCCGTGGTGGTGCTGCGGTTCTTCAACGATCTCTCGGTCGAGCAGACGGCGGCCGAACTGGGCTGCACCGCCGGCACTCTCAAGGGTCGTTAGATGCTAAGGTCGATGTTAGCCGTTATGGGCGTCGATCTGATAGGGGAACGATCCGATGGTACGGCGGGGATCGCGGGCCGGGAACCGGGTGCGTACGCGGATCGGGACCAAGGCGGAGCTGTTGGCCGGCGGCGCGGACGTGCGTGCTCTGCGGTATCAGCGCGCCAGTCAGGACAAGAAGGAACAGGGTAAGAGCGTCCACGATCAAGGCGTGTTGAACGTCAAGGAGATCACCTCCCGGGGCTGGTCGGACGCGGGGTCGTTCACTGACAACGACCGCTCGGCGAGCCGGCACGCCACCAAAGACCGCGAGCAGTTCGAGTTGCTGATCGAGGCGTTGCGCAAGGGCAAGGGCGATGTCCTGGTCATCTGGGAGATCTCCCGCAAGGAACGCGACCTGGCCGTGTATGTGCAGATCCGGGATCTGTGCACGGAGATCGGCATGTACTTCTGGCTGGTCGGCGGGGTGTTGTACGACCTGCGGGACAAAAACGACCGGATGAATCTGGGTTTCCAGGCGGTCCAGGCGGAGTGGATGGCCGACAGCATCCGCGACAACGTGTTGCGTGGGATCGTGGGTGCGGCGGAGGCGGGCCGCCCGCACGGCAAGGTCACCTACGGGTACCGGCGGATCTACCACTCCCGTACCCGTGCCCTGGAGCGGCAGGAGCTGGACACCGAGGTCCGCACGGCCACGTCTGCTGAGGGGGTGACGACCGAGTACAGCCATGCCTCGGTGGTGAAGGACATTTTCCGCAAGGTCGGGAGCGGGGTGCCGCTGATCCACATCGAGCGTGAGTTGAACGCGGCCGGGATCCCGTCCCCGGAGGGATCGACGTGGCGGCGCGTCATCGTCCGCAAGATCGCGTTGAATCCGGCCTACATCGGTAAGCGGGTGCTGCGAGGTGAGATCGTCGGGGACGGGATTTGGCCACCGATGGTGAGCGAGGACGACTACTGGGCGGTCGTCCGGCTGTTGCAGGACCCGTCCCGGACGACCACCCGCGCCGGACGGGCCGTCCACCTGCTGTCGTACGTCGTCCATTGCGGCGTGTGCGGCGGTCCACTGTCGACGAATATGGTCAACCGGCACGGCTGGACCGGGCGGTTGTACTCGTGCCTGAACCGCCGGTGCGTAGCCGTCAAAGCGGAGATCCTGGACGAGTATGTGGAGCGCACGGTGGTGGCGTGGCTGTCGCTGCCGGAGACCGCCGAGATGCTGTCGGCGCTGTCGGGCGGGGACGAGCAGGCGTCGACCGCCCGGGCGGAGGCGGCGCGGTTGCGGGCGGAGTTGGAGGATTGGCGCAAGCTGGCCGAGGAAGCCGAGGTGTCGGCCATCGCCTACGCCCGCGCGGAGAAGGGCCTGACGAAGCAGATCGCCGAGCAGGAAGCCCTCGCGGTCGAGGCGGGTATCCCGCCGGTGCTGCGCGGCATGGTCGGTGAACACGCCGTCGCGCGGTGGGCCGAGCTGGGCGACGAAGTGGCCCGCAAGCGGGAGATCATCCGCGCGGTCGCCGATATCCGGTTGCTGCGGGCCGGCAAAGGCAGTCGGCAGGCATTCGGCGCCCACAGGCTGCAATGGCGCTGGCTGCTCGGCCCCCAACCCGACGAGGAGTCGCAGGCGGCCGGCGAAATGGCGTAAGCGAACCGGCTGCCCCGCGTCGCTCGGCGGATCGGCCGTGTCGAGGGCTGGCCACCGGGCACGCGCCGAGGTCATGTCGGCGGGTCGGACGGTGGGCGGTCGCGCGGTTTGCGATCGTTCCAACCCAGCAGGCGGGCGATGCGGGCGGCCTGGTCGGCGGTCATCCGGGGCGCGGTCTGGGCAAGGGCCTGGATCTCCGCCTCGATGGCCGGGCCCCTCAGATACTTCGCCATTTCCAGAGTGCCGGACACCTCCGCCTGCCCGGCACCGCTGACGCGAGTCGCGCCGTGCGCGCCAGCGCCGTCCGCCGCGTCCGCCGCTTCTGCTGCCTGCCGGTCCGGCCGGGACCGATGGCGACGGCGAGTCACGGCCGTCCGTCGCGGGGATAGCGGCCCGGGTCACGAAACGTGGGTCGAGTCGGTCCTCCTCCCCGGCAGGGTAACGGCCTCTCACCGGACAGGGGCCTGAATTGCGCTGCCAGCGCGCCCGCGCACCGCGTCCGTCACGTGGGCCGCTGCGTAGCGCTGGACCGCGGCGCAGGCGTGGTAGCTGTTGCACCCGCCACCGCCTGCCGGCGCCCACGGCATGGGCGGCTTGTTCGGGATTGCGGCGTGGCG
>DASWRZ010000001.1:0-7256 GCA_036402935.1 Actinoplanes sp. | reverse complement strand
GAATCGGCTTGATCTTCCGGTCCGGGCCGATCACGTAGATCCCCGGACGGGGTTCTTCTTACCGCGTACGGAAAAGGGCGGCGCCGCAAAGCCGGCGCCGCCCTTTGTTGCCTCGAAGTCCTCGGTCAGGCTTCGACCGGGGTGAGCTCCGGAATCGCCTCGACCGTTTCGTCGGCCAGGGTGATAGCGGGCCGGCGGGTGGCCGGGACGAGCAGGGCCACCAGGAGAGCGGCCACGCCGGTCACCGCGAGGATGGCGAACGAGGTGGTGTAGCCGGACTCGGCGGGGAGGCCGGCCGGGCCGGGGTGGGAGGTGATGACGGAGCTCACGACCGCGGTGCCGATGGAGGCGCCGATGGTGCGGATGTTGGTGTTCATGCCGCTCGCCGTGCCGGTCTGGTGCATGGGGACGCTCTGGACGATCAGGTTGATCATCGAGGAGTAGACCAGGCCCAGGCCGATGCCGAAGACGCCGCCGGCCGTGGCGACCTGCCAGCGTTCGCCGTGTTCGAGGGCCAGCGAGAGGCAGGCCAGGGAGCTCAGGGCGGCGCCGCCGAGAAGTTGGGCCTTGCTGCCGATCCAACGCGACATCGGGCCGCTCAGCGAACCGAAGACCGCCATCGTGACCAGCATCGGCAGCATCAGCAGGCCCGCGCCGGTGACGCCGGCGCCGAAACCGTAGCCGGAGGCGGCCGGCACCTGCATGAGCTGGGGGAGGAACGCGAAGACGCCGAACATCACGGCGCCGAAGAGCAGGGCGACGAGATTGGTGGTCCAGACCGCGGGCCGCCGCATCATCCGCATGTCGATCAGCGGGTTGGCCGAGCGGAGTTCGGCTGCCAGCCAGCCGCCGAAGAGCACGACGGCGAGCGCTAGCAGGCCGACCGTACGGGCCGAGCCCCAGCCCCACGACGTGGCCTCGCTCAGCGGCAGCAGCAGGGCGACCAGCCAGGCCGAGAGCAACAGCGACGCTAGCCAGTTGACCCGGCCGGGGGTGCGGTGAGGTGAGGCGGGCACGAGGCGCCAGGCGGCGATCGCGACCAGCACGACGACGCCCATCGGGATCCAGAACAGCCACCGCCAGTTCAGCGCGCCCGCGATCGGGCCGGCCAGCACGATGCCGAGGCCGCTGCCGGTGGCGATGACCGCGGCCATCGCGCCGACCGCCGACGAGACCTGCGCGGGCCGGAACTCGTCGCGCAGGATGCCGAACGAGACCGGGAAGACGGCGCCACCCAGACCCTGCAGGACGCGCGCCACGATCAGCACGCCGATGTTCGGGGCGAGCGCGGCGACCAGGCAGCCGATGGCGATCGCGGCGAGAGCGATCAGAAGTGTGCGGTCCTTGCCGATCATGTCGCTGACCCGGCCCATCAGCGGGGTGGCGACCGAGGCGGCGAGCAGCCACGCGGTGAGCACCCAGGTGACCGTGCCGCCGCTGGTGTGCAGGTCGCGCTGGATCGTCGGAAGGACCGGCGTGACCAGCGACTGCATCAGCGAGAACGCCGCCGCCGCGGCCGCTAGCACCACGAAGGTCAGGCGTGGTGAACTCTGGTAAAGTCGAGGCATGCCTCCAGATTAGTGGAGGGGTGCCTCCGGTTCAAGGTGCCGTCGAAGCCCGTCGTAGTGAGGAGGATCTCCATGAGTTCCGATCTTGTGCGCCGCCCTCAGCGGGCCGATGCCCGGCGCAACTTCGAGGCCCTGCTCGCGGCGGCCCGGGAGGCCTTCGCCGAGAACGGCACCGAGGCCTCGCTGGAAGACATCGCCCGCCGGGCCGGGGTCGGCATCGGCACGCTCTACCGCAACTTCCCGACCCGCGACGACCTCTTCCGCAGCGTCTACGTCGAAGAGATCGACCAGTTGGCGGCCGTCGCGGTCCAGGTCACCGACCGGCCACCGTGGGAGGCGCTCGCGATCTGGTTGCGGCGCTTCGTCGGCTATGCGGCGACGAAGCGCGCGATCTATGAGGCGCTCAACCGCGACAGCGAGATGTTCCGCAGCTGCCGCGAGATCATGTACGCGGCCGGTGAGCCCCTCTTCGTACGCGCCCAGGAGGCCGGCGCGGTCCGTGCCGACGCCACGTTCGACGACGTGCTGCGGATGGTCTCCGGCCTGGTGTCGGCCGGTTATGTCGACGAGGCCCAGCGCGATCGGGTGCTGGGCTATGCCCTGGACGGCATCAGAGGGTGACTCTTGGCGCGCCGTTAGAGGGCTTCCCGGGCCGTAGAGGGCTTCCCGCGCCGTCAGAGAGCGGCTGTCCGTGCCGTTAGAGGGCTTTCCGCGCCGTCAGAGGGTGACTGACGCGCCGGTGCGGGCGCTGACCCGGGCGGCGTCGAGCACGGCCATGGCGCGCAACGTGTCGGTGGGGTCGACCGGAACCGGGCCCTCGCCCCGCACTGCCGCGGCGAAGGCCGGATAGTAGAGGTCCCACCGGCCGCGTGACGACTCGATCGTCGCGCCGGTCGCGCCGCGGTAGAGGCGGCCCCACGCGTGCTCGGGCTCGACACCCCAGCGGTCGCCCAGTTTGGCCGGCGACCGGCCCGACTTCAGCACCGCCTCCTGGCCGTCCATGCTGTTGATGCCGTCCACAATGTAGGTGCCGGTCGTGCCGGTGACCCGGAAACGCGGGCCCGGGGCGGCCTGCCGCCAGCTGCCCCACAGGTGCGACTCGACGCCGTTGACGTGATGCAGGGCGATGAACATGTCGTCGTCGAGCTCGCCCGCGCCGCGCATCTCGGCATAGACCCGGGTGGCCGGGCCGTTGAGCACGAGCGCTTGGTCGACCAGGTGGGAGCCGAAGTCGAGGAGGGTGCCGCCGCCGGCCGCGCCCGGCTTGCGGTCGGGGGCCCACCGCTCGAAGCGCGACTCGAAGCGGCGGATCGCGCCGAGCTGACCGTCGTCGATCAGCCGCCGGACCGTACGGAAATCGGAGTCGTAGCGCCGGTTCTGATAGACGCTGAGCAGCACGCCGCCCTCGCGGGCCGCGGCCACGACCGACTTCGCCGACTCGAGGTCCATGGTGAACGGCTTGTCGACGACCGTCGCCAGGCCCAGGCTGAGCGCCTCCTCGGCCAGCTCGGCGTGGGTGGCGGCGGGGGTCGAGACGGTGACCGCCTCGACGCCGGCCGCGACCATCTCGGCCAGCGAGCCGAACGTGGTGGCGCCCGGGTGGTCGGCGAGCACCTGCTCGCGGCGCTCGGCGTTGTTGGTCAGCACGCCGGCGAACTCGACGTTCGCCGCGGACGTCAGCAACGGGGCATGAAACACCCGGCCGCCGAAGCCATAACCGACAAGTCCGAACCGCACCGCATCGCTCATCCCGAAAGCCTGCCACACTGTTCGGGGATCGCCGATCCCACGGTCCGCTATTCGGAAAGGGCCGAGCGGCTCGCCCGCAAGGACAGAACGAACCCATCGCCACCGCCTGGCGTTTCCGTCCCACGCCCAGTAAGTCGGGCAGTAAGCCGGGCAGTGAGCCGGACTGTGAATGGGGCAGTGAATCGGGCCGTGATCCGCGCTGTCGGATGGGTGACCGCGACCCGGCGACAAGGGGTCGGGCGTGTAAAGAATGGCCCATGACGCCCGCGCAGATCGAACGTACCCCGTTCGCCGACCTCGACGGCCAACCGTCCGAGATGACCGCGATGCTGCTGGCCGCTCTCGACGAGATGGGCCGCCACCCGGAGATCCTCCGCGTACGTCAGACCGCCCTGCGTGCCCTGCGGCCCGAGCCGGGCCAGCGGCTGCTCGACGCCGGCTCGGGCGCCGGCGACGTGGCCCGGTGGCTGGCCGCCGAGATGGGCCCGGCCGGCGAGGTCCTCGCGGTCGACTCGTCGAGCGCCACCATCGCCGTCGCCCGGCAGCGGCACGACGGCGGCAACGTCGACTACCGCACCGGCGACGTGTGCGCGCTCGACCTGCCCACCGACGGCTTCGACGGCGTCTGGTGCGAGCGGGTCCTCCAGCACGTCGACGACGCCGAGCGGGGCATCGCCGAACTGGTGCGGGTGACCCGTCCCGGCGGGCGCATCTGCCTGATCGACACCGACTGGGGGTCGCTCGCCTTCGACGGGGTGCCGGCCGGGCTGGCCCGCCAGGTCATGGAGATCATGCACGGGCGGCTCACCCCGAAGCAGCACGACATGGGGCGCACGCTCCGGCGCCGGCTCGTCGCCCGAGGTCTCACGCAGGTCACCGCAGAGCCGGTGACCTGCCTGTTCGCCGACCCGGCCTCGGCCGCCGTGGTGCTGCCGATGATCAACCCGCTGGTCGCCCAGGAGGCGTGGATGTCGCCCCCCGGCGTGCGCGACGAGTGGTTCTCCCACGTCGACGCCGCCGGTGCGCGGGGCGACTTCCTGGCCGTCCTGACGATCTGGGTGGTCACCGGCACGGTCGGTCAATAACCCTGGATCCACCGGAGACTGGTGACCCTGGCGGTCGTGGTCACCGGCTTGCCGCCGACCTTCTTGACGACCTTGACGTACCTGGTGACCGGCACCGGCAGCTGCCAGGTCCGCACCGCCGAGCCGGTGGTCTCCGGCCGCAGGTACCAGGTTCGGCACCCCAGGCCGTAGAGGGCGATGTCGCCGCTGGACTGGTCGATGCATCGCTGGGCGACCGTCAGCGCGTACGGATCGGCGGTCGCGGGCCAGGCGCCGCGGCCCGGATCGAGCACCGGCATCATCGCCTGATACCAGTTCCACGCCATCTTGGCGTACCCGAAGGCGTTGGGATGCACGATGTCGGTCAGGTCGATGCCACCGACGTCGGTCTGGTCGACGAGGTGGAAGTTGGGTCCCTCGGCCTCGACGATGGCCGGGATCCGCGCGTTGTAGGCGTCGATGCGCCGTTTCCACATCGGCCGGTTGGCCGTGGTGCCGGCGCTGGTGACCTCGGCGACGAACACCTGCGCCTGCGGGGCGTCGGCCTCGATCCGGTCGAGCAGGGCGGAGAGGGCCGCCGGCGCGGTCGGTACGGTGGCCGAGGCCCGCATGTCGTTCGTGCCGGCGTGCAGCAGGATCACGTCGGGCCGCGCGTCGGCGATCCAGGTGTCGACCTCGGCCGAGATCTGCTCGATCGTCCAGCCGGGATGGCCCTCGTTGTCCGGATCGGCGCCGTCGCCGGACTGCACGCTGCCGACGAAGTCGACGTTCAGGCCGGCCTGGGTGAGCCGGTCGTAGAGGTCGGCGCGGTAGCCGTTGTTGACCGCCGGCCCGATGCCGTAGGTGATCGAGTCACCGAGCGGCATGACCCGGATCGGCGCCTCACCCGAGGCGGGCCCGCTGTCCGAGGCGGGACCGGTGTCCGAGGGGGAGCCGGTGTCCGAGAGGGGACCGGTGTCCGAGGTACCCGCGCTCGCGGCGGCCGGGATCCCGGCCGGCCCCGGAATGTCCGCGCTCGCGGCGGCCGGGATCCCGAGGGATCCCAGCGCGGCCGCGGCGAGAGCGACGACGGCGATGGCAGGGCGGCGCATGCCCTCCCGTATCGGCAGCCGGGCGGCCGATCGGATGATGTGCGGCCTACTGATGTGCTCCGTGGTTGTGCAGGACCAGGAGCACGATCACGGCGGCGATCACGACGACGGCCAGGGTGATCGCCAAGGCGATCTTGAGGGCGCTGTACGGCCGCTCGCCGGCCACCTCGCCGGTCCGCCCGTTCACCAGCACGTTGTAGGTCCGGCCGGCGTGCAGATAGACCGCCACCCAGACCGGCAGCAGCATCAGCTTGAACATGACCGCGCGGTATTCGGTGTCGACGTTGTGCACCCGCTGCTCGTCGCCGCCGATGTCGCGCCGGCAGTCGTCCCGGATGACCGACCGCATGGTCTCCTGCGCCTGGGCCAGGCCCTGCTCGGGCTCGACGTCGTAGCGCAGGGTCTCGTGACCGGCCAGGTATTCGGGCCGGTAGGCCTCGGCGTCGGGCAAAGGCCACGGCTCGAGCGTGTCGAGATGCTTGGGTGCGACCTTGGTCGTGCCGGTCACCAGCACGTCGTCGAAGCCGCGGTCGACCACCCCTTGCACGGGGTGCCAGGCCGTCCGCTGCACCTGGCGGGTCTTCGTCTCACCGTTCTCGGTGTAGGTCTCGGTCTCCCAGTAGTGGTCGCCCCGCTCGCCCTGGTAAGCCGACGTCGTCTCCGCGTCGTACGTCCAGTGGGGCAGGTAGGTGCTGCGCGACGACTCGGCCTCGGTGACCTTCTTGAGGCTGCTCGGCGCGAACCAGCGCGACGACGCCCACTTGCGCAGCGCCTCCCGCATGCGGGCCCGGTCGAGGTCGAACGGCAGCACGGCCTCGGGCATCACCATGTCGCCGTCGGTGCCGTCGGCGACCAGCGGGGCGTCGCAGAACTGGCACCGGTCGGAGAGCTTGTCGCTCTCGGTCACGGCTCCGCAGCCACGGCATTTGAAGACGTGCGGGGCCAGGGTGGCGATCGGCTTGCGGGGGAGTCCGGCGAATTCGGCGTACGAGTGCTCGCGCACCTGCACCCCGGTCGGCTGCAGCGGCGTCTTCGCCCCGCAGTAGGGGCAGGCCAGCACGGTCGTGCCCGGCGCGTACTCGACACTGGCCCCACAGTTCGAGCAGGGGTATTGCGTCTGGCTCATGCTTGCGGCGGCAGGGGCGGCGGGACGGCGCCGAAGACACCGGCCAGTTCGGGCACCTGACCGGCCGCGGTCCAGCCGGCCATGCCCTCGCTCCAGATCAGCGTGTCGCGGGTCAGCGCGCCCGAGCGGGCCTGACCGGCGAGCCCGGCCTGGTCGAACGGGCCCTGCTGCTGCCCGTTGACCCCGATGAACCACTGTTTGACCGGAAGCGGCGGCGGGCCGGCCGATGGCGGGGCGGAGGGCGTATTCAAAGCCTGACCCGCTCGCTGGGCGGCGGCCATGCCGAGCCCGAAGCCGAAGCCCTCGCCCGACCCGCCGGGGTTGTTGGCGGCGTCCTCGATCGCGTTCGCGGTCTGGAACTTGGTGTACTTGTCGAGGTCGCCGACGACGCCGATCGAGCTGCGCTTGTCGAGCGCCTCCTCGCCCTCCGGCGGCACCGAGATGTTCTCGATGATGAACTTCGGGATCGTGATGCCGGACGAGGCCAGCTCGTCGCTGATCACCGCCGCCAGCGTGTTGCCGATCTCGAGCTGCTTGGCGGCCAGGTCGAGCATCGGCACCTGGGCCTTCGCGAGCGCGCTGCCCAGGTGGCCGACCACCAGCTGGCGCAGGTACTCGCGTACTTCCTCGGTGCGGAATTGAGGGTCGGTGCCGACCA